>NZ_JAVTIZ010000003.1:0-404447 GCF_031843845.1 Microbacterium sp. WCS2018Hpa-23 | reverse complement strand
CATCCGCCGCCAACCGCTGATCGACCGTGAGGCGATCCCACACCTTCTCGATCGGACCGGTCGCCGCGAGAAACCCCGCCACGCCGACCACCCCGTCCAGCAACGCCAGCCGCAACTCCGACCAGCGCGCCGGCATCCGCTCCCCCGCCAGGCTCACCGGGCGCCGCACCAGATCGACGACCCTGTCGACCCGCGTCGCACCCCGCACATCCACCCGCACAGTCCGCTGCAACAACTCATTCAGACCCCGACACCCCGCCGAATGCGGGAAGTCACCCGGATCGCCCGTCGCGACCGTCTCCACGATCACCGCCTCCGCACGACGGAACACAGCACCCGCACCCTGCAACACCATGATGCGCTCCGCATCCGACAACCCCGCCAGCGCATCGTCGGACAACACCGCATCGAGGTCGGCGATGACCCGATCCAGAAGCTCCGCCGTGCTGTTCATACCCGCAAGTCAACACGGAACCACCGACATTCAAGACCCGAAACCACCCCGTTTTACCCCAGATCAAATGCGTATTCCAATCTCCCGGCATGACGCAGATCCGTCCGCTGAGAGGGCACATATGGTGGCGGCGCTGAGGTGGCCTCAGGGCGAAAGGAGCACGCATCGGAGAGGAAACCCCAGAAGAAAAGAACACGCCCCGGAGAGGCACCCCCAGCAGAAAGAGGCATGACCCGACGAGGCAACCCCGGAGCAGAGATACGAGCCGACGAGGCAACCCAGGAGCAAGAGACACGAGCCGACGAGGCAACCCAGGAGAACAAGAACACGACCTCGAGAGGCACCCCCAGGAGAAACGCACCTGCCCCGGAGAGGCACCCCCAGGAGAGAAGAACAAGCCCCGCGGGGGCAAGCCTCAGAAGAAAACGCACCTGCCCCGGAGGGGCAACCCTCAGGAGAAAAGAACACGACCCGGGGAGACGTCCCCAGCAGAAAAGAACACGACCCAGAGAGGCAGCCCCGGGAGAAGCCGAGCCTGCGAAACGGAGAACGGAAGAAGCCGACAGCCCCTCCCCGAACGCCGAGGCGGCCCCGCTCGAAGAACGGGGCCACCTCTTTCATACAACCGCGGCGGTGTCAGTCCGCGATGGTCTTGGCGTCGATGACGAAGCGGTAGCGCACGTCCGAGGCGAGAACGCGCTCGTACGCCTCGTTGATCTGCGAAGCCGTGATGACCTCGATCTCGGACGCGATGCCGTGCTCGGCGCAGAAGTCGAGCATCTCCTGCGTCTCGCGGATGCCGCCGATGTTCGATCCGGCGAGCGAGCGGCGTCCGCCGATCAGTGAGGAGACATTGACGGCGAGCGGCTCGGCCGGCGCACCGACGCAGACCATCGACCCTCCCACGTCGAGCAGGCCGAGGTAGGAGCGCAGATCGACGACGGCGCTGACCGTGTTGAGGATCACGTCGAAGGATCCGCGCAGCGATCGGAACGTCTCAGGGTCGCTCGTCGCGAAGTAGTGGTCGGCGCCGAGGCGGATCCCGTCGTCCTTCTTGTTGAGGGTCTGCGACAGCACGGTCACCTCGGCTCCGAGAGCATGCGCGATCTGCACGCCCATATGGCCCAGTCCCCCGAGCCCGACGACGGCGACACGGGTGCCGGGTCCGACATTCCAATGCCGCAGCGGCGAGTACGTGGTGATGCCGGCGCAGAGCAGAGGCGCGGCGACATCGAGAGCGAGGGCATCGGGGATGCGCACGGCGAACGACTCGGTCACGACGACCTGCTCGGAGTAGCCGCCCTGGGTGATGGTGCCGTCGCGGTCGGTGCTTCCGTAAGTGAAGACAGCACCGTTCGAGCAGAACTGCTCGTCTCCGCGCAGGCAGTTGCGGCACTCTCCACAGGAGTTCACGAGACATCCGACGCCGACGCGGTCGCCGACCGCGTGCTTCGTGACCTCGGAGCCGACGGCAGCCACGATTCCGGCGATCTCGTGCCCTGGTGCGAGCGGATAGCTCTGCGGGCCCCAGTCGCCGCGGACGGTGTGGATGTCGGAGTGGCAGATCCCCGCGAACGCGATGTCGATCAGGATGTCATTCGCACCGAGCTCTCGGCGCTCGATCACGGTCTTCTCGAGCGGCGCGGCTTCGCTCGGTGCGGCGTAGGCGTGGACACGGGTCATCGAAGACTCCTCGGGTCGGTTCGGGTGGGGCAGATCGACACTACGGGGTGAACCTGTGTCGTTTCGGCACTCGGATCGGTAGCGTGGGGCTACGACTCCGGAGGGGAAGTCCTATGCGCCGATCATCTTTGACCGCCCGCCTGATCACGATCCTGATCGCTCTCATACTGACGCCGATCGCCCTGATACTGCTGTCCGTCGGCGGACAGACGGTGAATCTCACACTCTTCGCCTATGGATTCGATGGCTACCTGACGCCCCTGGTCGGGCCACTGCTGCTGCAGGCTCTCGGTCTCGCGCTGCTCATCGTGGTCGTGCTCACCGGCATCTGGAGTTCCGCCGGCCTGATCGCCATCGGCATCTTCAGCATCATTCCCCTGATCGTCGCGGCGTTCCCCGTGACACTGTCGTGGATCATCCGGATCCAACCGCGGGACTGGGGCGACGGCCTCATCTACGGAGTGCCTCTCGTCGTGCTCGCGCCCCTCGGGGCGATGGGATTGGTGCTTGCTCTCGTCCGCCGAGACCCGCGACCGAGGGGCACCGCCCTGAGCGTGATCGGCATCGTCGCCGCGCCGCTGCTGCTGACCGCCGGCGCCTGGGCGCTCACCTGGGGCATCGCCGACGGAGCGCTCTTCGCCCTGCAACGATTCGAGTTCGACCTCCGCCCGGGTGCAGCATCGGCGGTCTTCGCCGGCGCACTGCTCGTGATCGCGGGCATCGCCGTGACGAGATGGTCTCCCTTCGCGCTCGTGCTTCCGGCACTCGCGCTGCTGGTCGCCAGCATCCTGCTGATCGCCGCTCCCGAGACCGCGTTCCCGGTGCTGTTCGAGCTGCCGCGCGGACTGAACACCGTGGTTCCGACCCTGCTCCTCTACGGCGGCGGGGCAGCGGCCGGGCTGCTGTATCTCGCGTTCACCGTCGTGCTGCTGCGCGTCCGCGCGCAGTCGCGGCTCACGCCCGACGGCGCAGCGCACTCGGGAGACACCTCGTCCGCACAGGCACAGTACGCGGCGGGGCAGTATCCGGGCGCACAGTATCCGGGCGCACAGTATCCCGGCGCACAGAACGCTCAGACGCAGTACCCGCCAGCGCAGTTCCCTCCCACCGCGACGCAGCATCCGTACCCGCCGTCTCGCGGACAGCAGCCCGCTCCCGGCCAGCAGCCAGCTCCCGGACAGCAGGCCGCTCCCGGCCAGCAGCCGCCTCCCGCACCGTACCCGCCACAGCCCGGGCCCTGAACCCGAGAGCGCCATGGGTCACGACGAGAACAGACGACAACGGCCGGGATCCTGCGATCCCGGCCGTTGTCCGTGAAGTCGCGGACTCCCCGTCAGCGCTTGGCGTTCTTCTTCAGCGCCTTCTCGAGCACCGGAGCATCTCCGGATGCAGCGAGCGCCGCGTAGTACTCGCGCGCTTCGTCCTGACGCTCGCGCTCGGCACCGGAGGCGATGGGTGCGCGCACGTGCTCCGGCTCATACCCGAACGCGTCGACGAGATCGAGCGCGTACGGACGAAGCCGCGTGCACAGCCGGTCGATGTACCGCGATACCGCTGCGGCGCGCTGCGTGGACAGGCGCCCGTTGATGAGGTGCCACGCGAGGTGCTTCTCGATGAGCTGCAGCCCGAACAGGTCGCGCAGCCAGGTGAGCACCTTCTTGGTGTCGGCGTCGTCGACGCGGTGGACGGCGTCGGTGAAGGCCTCCCACTGCAGCAGTTCGCCGTGGGCACGCGCAGCCTCGATCAGCTCGGCCTGGTTCTCGTTGAACAACCGGGCGCCGAGCACCTTGTCCTTGCCCGCCGGACGCAGGCGACCGGCCACGTCGGCGACCATCTGCTGCACGCGTTCGGCGAGCAGCTGGTGCTGCTGCTCCTCGCGCAGACCGTTCTCGACCGAGCGCGCGACCTGCCCGAGATCGACGACCGACTGACCGAACTGACGCAGCCCCGCACCGTGGAACACCTTGCCCGCGGTCATCCCGACTGCGAACTTCGCCAGCGCCGCAGCATCCTTGCCTGTGAACTGCTTGGCGTAGTCGGTGAGCAGACGCTTGCCGACGAGCTGCAGCAGTACGTTGTTGTCGCCCTCGAAGGTGACGTAGATGTCGAGGTCGGCGCGGAGCCCGACGAGGCGGTTCTCGAACATGAATCCCGCCCCGCCGCAGGCCTCACGAGCCTCCTGCAGCGTGTCGAGCGCATGCCAGGTCGACAGCGGCTTGAGCGCCGCAGCCAGCGTCTCGAGGTCTTCGCGGTCGTCGGGGGTGTCGGTGCGACCCGAGAACACTCCGTCGAAATTCTGCAGGAACTCGTCGTGCGCGAAGATCTGCGCATACGTCGTCGCGAGGCGCGGGAACAGTCGGCGCTGGTGCTTGCCGTAGTCCAGCAGCACGACTTCCTGCCCGTCAGCTCCGTCGAACTGACGACGCTGGGTGGCATAGGTGATCGCGATCTTCAGACCGAGAGCGGATGCCCAGGAGGCAGCACCGTCGAGCGAGACGCGCCCCTGCACCAGCGTGCCGAGCATCGTGAAGAAGCGGCGACCCGGGCTGTCGATCGCGCTCGAGTACGTTCCGTCGGCGGCGACGTCGCCGTACTTGTTCAGCAGGTTCGTGCGGGGGATGCGGATGTGGTCGAAGCTCAGGCGCCCGTTGTCGATGCCGTTGAGACCGCCCTTGAGTCCGTCGTCCTCCCGGCCGATGCCCGGCAGGTCGACGCCGTCGTCTCCGCGCAGCGGCACGTAGAAGCAGTGCACGCCGTGATTGACGCCGTTCGTGATGAGCTGCGCGAACACGGTCGCCGCGATCCCGTGCAGGGCTGCGTTGCCGAGGTACTCCTTCGTGGCGCCGCGGAACGGCGTGTTGATCACGAACTCCTCGGTCTCGGGGTCGTACGTCGCGGTCGTGCCGACGGCCGCGACGTCGGATCCGTGCCCGATCTCTGTCATCGCGAAGGCGCCGGGGATCGAGAGGTCCATGACACCGGGCAGCCACTTCTCGTGGTGCTCGGTGGTGCCGAGCTGCAGGATCGCGGAGCCGAAGAGCCCCCACTGCACGCCCGACTTGATCTGCAGGCTCGGGTCGGCGACGACCAGTTCCTCGAAGCCCGCGATGTTGCCGCCGTTGTTCTCTTCGCCGCCCAGCGACTTCGGGAACGCACGGTGCACGGCCTTGTTCTCGACGAGCAGGTGCAGCTGGCTGAGCACGCGCTCGCGGTGCTCGTCCTTGCCCAGTTCGTCCTTGCGCCAGAACGCCGAGTCCTTGATCATCTCGCGCGCCTCGCGGCGGGTGTCGGCCCAGGTGCCCATCAGCAGATCGGTGACCCTGGCGACGTCGAACGTCAGGTTCGCGTCTGCGTTGTCAGTGTGGGGGCGGGTCGTCTTCGGACGGACGGCGGCGTCGACCATGAGCATTCCTCTCAGAGGGAAGTAAAGATGCTTCCATGGTAGGTCTGCCACAACCAGGGGAGAACTCCCCTGTGGTCATCCTCCAACGCCGAGCGGGCACGCCGCCCCGCCGCATTGTCGTCAGACCACAGTCGGCGCCACGTGAGCCTCGTCAGGCCCCGACCGTCGCTCCGGGCGGAGGCGCGGTCTTCGTCTGCTCCCACCGCCGCTTGGTCCCGGAGCTGAGCCGAGCCCATGTGCGGTCGCGGATGAAGATCGAGTCGATCGCGATCATCGTGAGCGAGAACCAGGGCAGCCCCATGAGCACGCCGATGCCGATGTGGAAGGAGAGGATGCCGATCAGGCCGATCAGACGTGTCGGTCGGGTGAGCAGCATGAGCGGGAACGCCACCTGCAGGATGATCGACCCCCACGTCGCCGCGACGACCATCGGCCCCCACGTCGTGACGAGGTCGCTCAGCACCGGCCACGTTCCGAATCGCGCCGTCTGCAGCGGGTTGTAGACCGCGTAGCCCTCTTCCCAGGGAGCACCGCCCGCCTTGTAGAGCGCACCGGAGGCGTACACGAAGCACACCTGTGCGGTGAGCGCCACGAGCGCGAGGTTGTGGAACACCGTGCCCAGAAGGGCCGGCTGGCTGTTCGGAGCGAACCATTCGCCACTCTTCGCGCGGCGCTTGGCATCGAGCGACCACCGGGCGGCGGGGTCTGCGAAGAACAGCAGCAGCAGCGCGATGCGGAACATGTTGTCACCCTGATCGCCCACCATGTCGTTGGCCTCGACGAATCCGCCCCACAGGCAGAAGAAGATCGGAAGCACGATGCGGAAGCGCCATCCGAGCACGAACAGCACCGCGAGGACGCCGAGGAGCAGGTAGAGAGCCGTATAGAGGACGTCGTTGCCCATCGCGGCGTGGAAGGCGCTGAAGATCCAGATCTTGGGGAACTCGCTGACGGGTTCGACCATCTCGCCGTTCCACGCCGACCCGGATCCGAACGTGTACAGACGAGTGCCGAAGTTCGCCACGAGCAGGCCGATCGCCGTGACACCGAAGAGGATGCGCGTGACCGCGAGCCCGTAGAGCGCCTTCTTGCCGTTGAAGAGCCAGTCGCCGACGAACGCCGAGATGCGGTCGATGGCCGAGAGCACCATCGCCCAGAGCCCCGCGATCATCGACGACGCGAAGCTCAGCAGTCGCGTGATGAAGGACTTCGGCGGCACGGAGGCCGGAGCGGATGCCGGTGCCGGCACCCGCTCCGGGCTCGAGGGAGCGGATGCCGGAGCGGGCGCCGTGGTCGTCGCGCGGGCGGCCTCTGCATCCGTGCTCTTCGCCGCATCCTTCTTCTTCGCGTTCGCCCGGGGCGCCGCGGTCTTGATCGGCGCGCTCACGGCTGGATCCTCTCGAACTGTGCGCGGAAGGTGTCGGCGAAGTTCTCGCGACTCTGGCCTTCCTCTTCTATAGGCAGTCGCCAGCCCGTGGTCGAGAACGTCGGGTCGGGGCGCTGCGCGCCGGGGTCGTTGCGATCCGCATAGGGGATCACGTTCTGCCTGCTCACGCGGTACTGCACCTTGATGACGGCGTCGGCGCCCCAGATCGCGTAGGCGACCTGGGTGGCGTAGGCGGTCGAGAGGTGCTCCTCGGCCATGTATGCCTTGGTCGACGGGTTGTCGCCCTCGAGCTCGTCGAAGGAGCGCACCATCCACTCCTCCCAGTCGCCCTCGGCGAAGTCGAGCCCGACCACGGCCTTCTGATCGGCGTTCAGCTTGTTGAACGCGTTCATCTGACCGCTGGCGACCTCGCTGGACTGGATGCCGGCGCGGGGCGGCATGAGGTTGTACCGGATCATCGAGAGCTCGACGTCGGTCGCGCTCACCCACCCGGTCTCGATCTCCTCGCCGTCCTTCTCTATGACGGCACGGACGTTGAAGTGGTAGTCCCCGTTGATCGGCTCGGGGGCGAAGACGCTCCACGACTGACCGAACATCGGAAGCATGTAGCCGGCGAGGACCTCCTGCGTGGGGATCTCCCGCAGCGCCGAGTAGGGCGCGATCCAGAGGAACGACGCCCCCACATGCCACAGGGTCAACAGGCACGCCGCGAACGCGATGAGCTTCACCCACCAGGTCGGGCGGGGTCGTGCCTGGGCGACGGAAGTCGACGCCGCCTGCTCTTCGGGTGAGGCCTCAGTCATCGTGCTCATTCACATCCTTCTCACCGCTGAAGGTCGGAGCCGCCTCGACGACGGCTCCGACCTTTCAGCGTTCGTGCACTGCGTTCTACTCCGCCTGGACCATCGGGCGACGGGATCGTGCGATCCGCGTCACCCCCAGTCCGAGCATCAGCAGCAGGGCCGCCAGAGCGATCCATCCGCCCTGGATCTCGCCACCGGTGGTGGCGAGGCCCGAGGCCACGACCTGGAACGTGGCCGCCACGCTGCCGGAGCTCGCCCCGGTCAGTGTCACGGTGTGGGTTCCGAGATCGGTGCTGGACGGGACCGTCCAGGTGAAGGTGACCGTGCCCTGGGCGTTGGCGACCTGAGTCCCCAGCGCGATCGGGGCGGAGGTCATCACACCGCTGACGGATTCACCCGGCGCGAACCCGGTGCCGACCGCGGTCTGCTGGGCGCCGCGCTCGAGGACCGGAGTCTTGATCGCGATGGCGATCCTGCCCGTCGGATCGGCCGCTGCATCCGCAGAGGCCGAAGCCTCAGCCGTCGCCGAGGCCGAAGCCTCTGCAGTGGCCTCAGCCGAGGCGTCGGCGGCAGCCGACGCGGAGGCCGTCGCGGACGACGAGGCGTTGGCCGCCGCGGCCGCCGACGCGTTCGGGTCGGCATCGGCCGAAGCCGACGCGTCAGCCGCGCTCGTCGAGGTCGCATCGGTCTGTGCCGCAGCCTGGGCCGCGACCGCCGCCGAGGCGTTCGCGTCCGTGGTGGCGGTCGTCGAGGCATCCGTGGAGGCGTCGTCGGTCGCCGCGGCCGAAGCCGCTGCATCCGCCGTCACGTCCGCAGCCGCCGAGGCGGTGCTCGTCGCGTCGGCGAGTGCCGCAGCGACAGCCGCCGCCTCGACCGAGGCGTTGCTGTCATCGTCGGCCTGAGCCGATGCCGACGCGGATGCCGAGGCGTTGGTGTTGACCTCAGCGGACGGATCAGCCGCTGCCGACGCGTCAGCCGTGGCGACCGCATCCGAGGAGGCATCGGTCGAAGCGCTGGCGATCGCCGCCGCGCTCGCGTTCGACGCCGCACTCGTGCTGGCGTCCGACGTCGCCGAGGCTTCAGCCGCGGTGTCGGTCGACGCGTCTGCCAGCGCCGCCGCCTGAGCCGCGATCGCCGCACCGGCGTTCGCCTCTGAGGTGGCGTCCGCGGTGGCAGCCGTCGACGACGTCGCCGTCGCAGCCGATTCCGCCGCCGCTTCCGCTGCCGGGTCGGCCGCAGCCGAACCCTCGGCCGTGGCATCCGCGAATGCCGCAGCCTGCGCCGCCGCCTCCGCGATCGCATCGGTCGAGGCATCGGCGTTCGCAGATGCGGATGCCGATGCCGCCGCGTTCGTGTTGGCGGAGGCCTCGGAGGAGGCGTCGGTCGACGAGTCCGCCGTCGCCGCCGACTCCGACGATGCCGCCGAGTTCGCGTCCGCTGCCGTCGAGGCATCCGCGTTCACGTCGTCCGATGCATCCGCCTGAGCCGCCGCCTGAGCCGCCACAGCCGCAGAGGCGTTGGCCGTCGAGGTGGAGGTCGTCGACGCATCCGTCGATGCCGCCGTGAGCGCCGCAGCCTCAGCCGCCGACTCCGCACTGGCATCGGCGGCCGCCGAGGCGATCGCCGTCGCATCCGAGAACGCCGCAGCCTCAGCCGCCGCCTGCGCCGACGGGTCGCCGTCTGCGGTCGCGTCAGCCGACGCGGATGCCGAAGCCGCCGCGTTCGTGTTGGCCGACGCCTCGGAAGAGGCGTCCGTCGACGAGTCCGCCGTCGCCGCCGACTCCGACGATGCCGCCGAGTTCGAATCCGCCGCCGTGGAGGCATCCGCGTTCACGTCGTCCGACGCATCCGCCTGAGCCGCCGCCTGAGCCGCCACAGCCGCAGAGGCGTTGGCCGTCGAGGTGACGTCGGTGGAAGCGGTGGTCGACGCATCAGTCGTCGCCGCGGCCTCAGCCGCAGACTCCGCATCGGCGGTCGCTGCCGCGGAGGCGGTGGACGTCGCGTCGGAGAGAGCGGCAGCCTCAGCCGCCGCCTGCGCCGACGGGTCGCCGTCTGCGGTCGCGTCAGCCGACGCGGATGCCGAAGCCGCCGCGTTCGTGTTGACATCGCCCGGGTCGCCCGCCGTCACCTCTGTGGTGTCCGTGTCGCTGAACGCACCCGACGTGGCCGTGAGCGTGTACCCCGTGCCAGGAACCGTGTCGGCGGGAACCGGATAGTTCGCCGTGAACGCTCCGAACTCGTCGGTCGACGTGGTCACCGGACCACCGACGTCCGCGCCACCGCCCGGTGCCGTCAGCTGCAGCGACACCGTGGAGTTCACGGGCCAGCCCGTTCCGGTGACGCTCAGGTTGGTGCCCGCAGGGACGGTTGCGGCCGCGTCCACGACGACCGGAGCCGCCGTGACCTCGGTCGTGTCCGTCGCGATCTGAGTGCCGACGCTCGCAGTGACCGTGTAGCCCGTACCCGCGGGGGTTCCTGCGGGCACCGGATAGTCGATCGCGAATCCGCCGAGCGCACCCGTCGTCACCACCTGCGGTGTGCCGATCACGGCGCCGCCCGGTGCCGTCAGCTGGATCGTGACCTGGGTGTCAGCCGGCCAGTCGGTGCCGGAGACCGCGAGGTCCGAGCCCGCCTCGACGGTGTCTGCGGCATCGACGGTCGCAGCCGCCGTCACCGCGGTCGTGTCGGTCGCGGTCTGCGTGCCCACGGTCGCCGTCACGGTGTACCCCGTGCCCGGTGTCGCGTCAGCGGGAACCGGGTAATCCAGCGTGAAGCCACCGCTGCCATCCGTCGTCACCGTCTCAGGACCGCCGACGTCCACTCCCCCACCGGGGGCGGTCAGCTGCACCGAGACCAGGGTGTTCGCCGGCCAGCCGGTGCCCGTGACAGGAAGGCTGGTTCCCGCCTGCACGGTCGCCGCGGCATCGATCGCCGCTGCGGCCGTCACCTCAGTCGTGTCGGTCGCGGTCTGAGTACCCACGGTCGCCGTGACCGTGTAGCCCGCGCCGGGGACCGCCGCGGCGGGAACCGGGTAGTTCAGGGTGAACCCGCCTGCGCCGTCCGTCGTCACCGTCTCAGGATCGAAGGGGACCCCGCCGCCCGGGGGCGTGAGAGTCACCGAGACCTGGGTGTTCGCCGGCCAGTTCGAGCCGGTGATGGGAAGGCTGGTGCCCGCCTGCACGGTGTCTGCGGCATCGATCGCCGCAGCGGCCGTCACCTCGGTCGTGTCGATCGCCGTCACCGCACCCGCGGTCGCCGTGACCGTGTAGGCGGTGCCGGGAGCCGCCGAGGCGGGAACCGGGTAGTTCAGCGTGAATCCGCCTGCACCATCCGTCGTCACCGTCTCAGGGCCGCCGACGTTCGCGCCCCCACCGGGAGCGGTCAGCTGCACCGAGACCGGGGTGTTCGCGGGCCAGGTCGTGCCCGAGACCGCGAGGTTCGTGCCGGCCTGCACCGTCGCCGCCGCATCGATCGTCGCGACGGGAGCATCCGTCACCTCGGTCGTGTCTGTCGCGGTCTGCGTTCCCACGGTCGCGGTGACCGTGTAGCCGGTCGCGGCAGGAGTTCCTGCCGGCACCGGGTAGTCGAGCGTGAACGAGCCGGAACCGTCGGTGGTCACGAGCTCGGGGCCACCGATGTTCGCGCCGCCGCCGGGAGCCGCGAGCTGCACGGACACCTGCGTGTTCGCGGGCCAGTTCGTTCCGGAGACGCCGAGGTCGGTGCCCGCCTGCACCGCGGGAGCCGCGTCGATCGCCGCCGCGGCGGTGACCTCGGTGGTGTCGGTCGCTGTGCTCGTGCCGTCGGTCGCCGTCACGATGTAGCCGGCACCCGGCGCCGTGGCCGCGGGGATGAACACGCTGCCCGTGAAAGCACCGGATGCATCCGTCGTCACGGTCACGGGGTCATTGACCGCAGTTCCGCCGGCGGTAGTCACCTCGACCTCGACATCGGTGTTCGCCGGCCAGCCCGAGCCGGTCACCGGAAGGTTGGTGCCCGCCTGGACGGTGTCCGCCGCGTCGATCGCAGCGACTGCGGCTGCCGCCGCCTTCACCGTCGATGAGGCGAGGTCGAGTTCGACCCCTCCGCCGACGGCCGGTAGCAGATCGATGCCGAGGGCACGCACGGTGAAGCTGTCGCCGGGGATGTCGCCAGGCTCGGACTGCTCGTTGATCGTGATCGTCGCCACTCCGGACAGCACGCCCTGCAGAACCGGGTCGAGTGCGGTCAGAAGCGGACCCGTCAGGCCGGCAAGGGTCGTCTGCAGACCCGGAACCACACTCGTCAACGCGGTGTCGACCAGGGGCCCTGTCGTGGTCGCGATCGCTCCGGTCACCGCTCCGAGAACAGGAGTCAGGATCGTTCCGAGATCGAGGCCGGCCAAGACCAGGTCGCTCGTGACGGTGGGCGGCGCGGGGTCGGTTCCCGCGAACTGCGCCAGAGTTCCCTGGACCGTCACTCCGCCGCTCGCCACCGTGCCGAGGAGGACCGCATTGAGATCGACGTCGACGTTCAGCGTGACCTGAAGCGCGTCGAGGGTCGTCGTGAGGACCGTCGACAGCTTGCCGTTGAGGCTGTTCGTGTGGGTTCCCGTGAGCGCCGAGGTCACACCTTGCTGAATTGCCGAGATCGTGGCGGCTGACAGCACGGGGGTGTTCGCCGGGAGGCTGTTGAGATCTGCTCCGGCACCGGTCTCGACGAGGATCTGAGCAAGATCCACCGAGATCGTGCCGGTCGCGAGGTTGACCAGAACCGAACCGGTCGTGTTCTCGACCGGCTCGGTCAGCACCTCTGCCACGACGGTCGCGCCGACGGTGTCGAGGCCTGCGATCGAGACATCGGAATCGGTCGCGTCCACCGAGATGAGCGGGATTCCGAGGGCCGAGAGGTTGAGCGCCTCGAGCGTGGAAGTGACCGTTCCGAGGAGGCCGGTGAGCGCGCCCCCCGGACCGACCAGGTTGCTGACCGGCGTCAGCGCACCCTGCACCGTGGTGCCGAGAGTGTCGGCGAGGTCATCGAGGAGCTGGCTGTGGAGGTCGACGTTCAGACCGGCGACGCGGTACTCCGAATCGACCGTACCCGTGGTCGACTCCGCCCGTGAGGCGAGAGCTCCGATGGCGATCGACGCTTCATCGATGATTCCGTCGGTGACACCGGTCAGACCCAGCTGATCGAGCAGACCGGTGAGTTCGAGGCTGGCGGGGTTCGTGCTGCCGTCGATCGACCCGGTGTCGATGGCACCACCCGAGGTGATGACGCCCGAAGAGGCGATCGACTGCGTCTGCGACGGCGAGGAGCTGAAGCTCTGCGTCGCGCCCAGGTCACCGAGCTGCAGGAGACCCGGCGTCGTGCCGTCGGTCAGCAGAGCGATGTTCAGCGTCCCGACATCGATGTTGAGCGCATCGAGAAGGCCGACGTCCAGCCCGCCGAGCTCAGAACCCGGAGCGGCGGGGTTGCTGGTGATCGTGTGACCGAGCGCTGCGATGTCCAGGCCGCCGAGCAGATCGGCCGGCAATTGGATGATCTGGCCCTGCGCGACCGACGGATCGGTCGGTTCCGCAGCGTCCAGAGCGTTCGCCGCTGTGGGCACCAACGCGCTCGCGAGGATCACAGCCCCGGCGGTCACGCCGGCGATGCCCCCTCCGATGGCTCTGCGTCGCCGCAGAGTCCTCCCCCTCAGAAATTCCATTCGCCTCTCCCGTGATGCAGATGTTCCGCGTCACAAGGCCCTCCCCAGGCGTCGACACGAGTCGACCGAGCGCATGTCCAGACAGTATTGCCGGATCGAGATTCTTAAGTCCAGCGAACGTCCAGACTTCGTTCCCGGATCGTCATGATGCGAGACATTTCGTTAATCGAATGTCGAACCACCCCACAGGCGTGCGCGGCGGAGCCTTTCGGCAGGACGAATCGACGGCCGGTCGGAGCACGCAGAAACGCCCCGCAGGTCGATGCCTGCGGGGCGTTTCTGTGCGCGGTCGGGTCGCTAGAGCGTGAGGCCGTGCCCGAACCGGAAGAGCGGATCTGCGGTGTCGAAAGGGACGTCGGGGCGCGAGGCCTCGACCGCCGCCATCGACCTCGGCAGGTCGAACGGCAGCGTGCCCTGCGCAGTCGCGACGCCGCTCAGGACATCGAGCAGTGCGGCCGCGGAGACGCCCCAGTTGACCGTGACGGCTGCCGCCGCATCAGTGATCGGCTGGAGGATCGGCGGACGATCCGCGAGCACGTCGACCACGGTCGGAGCCGCGCTCGCCACCTCGATCACGTGGGCGATCACGTCGTCTGCGAAGTCCAGCGAGCCCGCGTGGAAGAAGTTCTCGAACATGGTCTCCCGCTGCTCGAACGGCGCCTGCAGCCGGATGATCGCGAGATCGGCCTCCGCGGGGGTCCCGACGACCGTGCCGTAGGCCGCCGCGGCCTCGGCATCGATCCCCTCGACGTAGAGCTTGATCCCCATCGCGAAGGGCAGCGATCCGTCGTTCGTCAGCACCGTGACCGATGCGCGCTGAGCCGCCTCGCCGGCGGCACGGAACTCCGCGCATCCGACGACCTCGTCGGCGGCATCCTCATCGACGAACGGGTTCTCGAAGAGCCCGAGCTCGAACTTCTCGCGGAGGATGCGGCGGGCGGAGACGTCGAGACGTTCCTCCGACACCGAGCCGTCCGCGACGAGCTCGAGCAGCAGCTCGGGGCAGTCCTCGCCGCCGAACTGGTCGGCCCCCGCATCCAGCACCTTCAGCATCCGCTCGCGCGGCGTCAGGTCCTCGACGCCCCACGCCCTGGCGGGGAAGGGCTGGCCGAAGATTTCGGCGTCGTTGATCAGACCCCAGTCGGTGCACACCAGGCCGTCGAAGCCGTAGCGCTCGCGGAGCAGCCCGGTGATCACGGACCTGTTGAAGCCGAACCCGACCTCCTCGTACTCGGTGCCGACGGGCATGCCGTAATACGGCATCATCTGCCGCGTACCCGCCGCGAGGGCATCCTCGAAGGGCTTGAGGTGCAGCTCGAACTGCCCTCCCGGATACACCTGCTCACGGCCGTACGGGAAGTGCGGATCTTCGCCGTCCTTCTGCGGGCCGCCCCCGGGGAAGTGCTTCGTCATGGTCGAGACGGAGCCGGGGCCGAAGGCCTCACCCTGGAATCCACGGATATATGCCGCTCCGAGAATGCCTGCCAACTCAGCGTCCTCTCCGAAGGTCGCGGTCTGGCGAGCCCAGCGTGATTCGGTGGCGAGATCGACCTGCGGGTGCAGCGCGACCCGCAGACCCACGGCCGTATATTCCTGGCGCGCGATATCCGCGAAACGCTCGACCAGCTCAGGGTCGCGTGTGGCGGCGAGCCCCAGCGTCTCGGGCCACTGGGAGAAAGGACCCGCGAGGATCGATGCGCCCGGATTCTCGCTGAACGAGTGACGCGGATCGGTCGACAGCGTCGACCGGAATGCCGAGTCGGGTGTCTGCGGCGAGACGCTGCAGGGCGTTCTGCCACGCGGCGATCTCGCGTCCGGTCGGAGCCGCGCCGAGCAGGTTGAAGTGCGTCATGTTCTTGACGTGCACGAACTCGCGCGCGCTCGGGGTCGCGAAGACCGGGTTCGCCTCGTCGAGGTCGCCGATCGCGATCATCGTGTGGAAGAACAGCCCCGCCTTCTCCTCGATGCTCATCTCGTCGAGAAGCAGCTGCACGCGGTCATCGACGGGAAGGCTCGTGTCGAGCCACGGTCGGGCGGTGGTCACGTCTGTCATGGTCACTTGACTCCCTTGATGCGATAGACGAGGACGGCGCCGGCGAGTGCGACGAGCGCACCGAACAGGTACCAGGTGGTGTATACGCCGAGCGGGGTGGCAGCTCCGAGGGCGATGATGCTCGGGGCGATCGCGGGAGCGATCGACTGCGGAAGGGCGTTGGCGATGTTGAGCACGCCGAGGTCCTTCGCCACATCGTCGGGGTTGGGAAGCACCTCGGTGGCGAGTGCGAGGTCGACGGACAGGAACGACCCGGCGCCGAGGCCGATGATGGCCTGCGCGATGATGACGACGGCGATCGTGGGGGCGATCGCGAGGATCACGAGACCGATCACCATGATCACGCCGGCGATCGCGACGAACGGTCGGCGCTTGCCGATCTTGTCGGAGAGGAATCCGCCGAGCGGTGCGGAGATGGCCATCGCCGCCATGGAGGCGAGGTTCGCGATCAGGATCGTGCCGACGGCGCCCTGCTCGTCGAGCGCGAACTTGGTCACGAGGTACAGCGGAAGGAAGGTGGCGATGCCGGCGTAGCCGAACATCACGAAGAACTTCGTCAGCCAGGTCCAGCCGAAGTCGGGGTGCTTGCGCGGGTTGAAGACGAACGAGCCGAAGAACGTGCCCACCGTGAAGCGCGTGGCCGGCTTCTCGGTGAGGCGGCGGTCCTTGAGCGTGAGGACGAACACCACGACGAGCACGAGAGCGATCGCGCCGGGCACGAAGAAGCGCTCGAAGTCGCCTGGCAGGAAGTTCACGATGAAGCTTCCGGCCAGGATGCCGATGGGCGTCGTGATGCCGATGATGCCCGAGACCTTGCCGCGGCTGGAGACGGGGACCTGGTCGGGCAGGGTCGCGTTGGCGGCGGCGAGCACCGCGTTCATCGATGCCTGCACGAGGCACCAGGCCAGCATGACCACGAGCACCGAGGTCGCGGCGCCGATGATGGCGAAGCCGCCGAGCCCGACGATCGCGCCGCCGAGGATCCACGGGCGACGCATGCTCCACTGAGAGGTGGTGCGGTCGGAGAGGCGGCCGACGAGCGGGTTCGCGATGAGGGCGAACGCGGCGCCAACACCCATCACGAGGCCGAGGCTGCCCTCGGTGTTGACCGGGTCGAGGCGCTGGATCTTGAACGCCATCGACACCATCACCGGGGTGAGGAGCGCCAGGTAGACGCCGAAGTTCACGGCGGCGAGTCCGGGGGTGTAGCCGCGCGGGGTCTTGAGGGGCGTGGTGCCGGGGGCTTTGAAGCCGGTCGTTCCGACTGCGGCCGCAGGGGCGGCCGATGACAGCTCTGTCATGGGGGTCCTTTCGGGCAAGGTTCGCCGGTCATCCGCGACCTGGCGTGAGGAACACCATATCGGAATATCGACCGTTTGGTAAGTGAATGTCGACCGATTGGTAATGAGACAGAATGGGGGAAGGAAGGGGGCAGCGATGACGACTGTGGCGACAGGCTCCCGTCACACGCGCGCGGCCGAGACCCGGCAGCGCATCGTGGATGCCGCCCGCGAGCTCTTCGTCTCGGACGGCTACCGGTCGACGTCTCTGCGTGACATCGCGGCGGCGGCCTCGGTCAGCCACCCCGGACTCCTCGGCCACTTCGCGTCGAAGGACGACCTGCTCGCAGAGGTGGTCGCCGGGTTCGAAGGCGACAACGAGAAGGCCTTCGACCTGATCGCCGCCGCATCCGACTCCGGTGAGCTGATCTTCGCCGACGTCGCCAGACGCAATGCCCGCACACCGGGCTACCTCGAACTCTTCGCCGCGCTCACCGGCGAGGCCTCCGCACCCGATCACCCCGCCCACGAGAGGATGCGGAAGCGCTACGCCCGGCTGCGGGCGCTGAGCTCCGACGTGCTCGAGGATGCGGCACTGCACGGCACCATCGAATCCGACCGCCACGTGTCGGATGAGACCACCCGGCACATCGCCGGATGGGACGGCCTGCAGCTGATCTCGCAGTACCTCCCCGACCGCGTGGACGTCGTCGAGATGCTCGAGGAGCGGGAGTCCCTCTGGGTCCTCCCCGTCGGCTGGCGCGACCCTGATCAGCCCTCCCCTGCCCCGGACGCGGCGGGCCCCCTGCCCGCCCTCGACGGCACGGCGGTCGAGGGACTGCCGGAGACCGACCCCGGCTACGCCGTCGGCCGAAGGCGGCGAGCGCAGATCCTCGCGGACGCGATGCGACTCTTCTCCCTTGCCGGATACGGCGACACGAGCCTGCGGGACATCGCGGAGGCGGTCGGGGTGTCGAAGTCGACGCTGCTCCACCACTACGCCTCGAAGGAGCTGCTGCTCAGCGCCGTGCTCTCGGAGCGCGACCGGTCGATCCAGGAGCGCACGAATGCGCACAGGGCGGAGCGGGCCGCCGACGTGCTGCGTGCGATCCACGAGGGCGCTCGCGTGAACGCCCTCGACGAACCCGGTCTGATCGAGGTCTACGCGGTGCTCTCGTGCGAGGCAGTGCCGTCCGGGCATCCGGCCCACGACTACTTCACCGAACGATTCCGCAGGGTGATCGATCACTTCGCCGAGCTGTTCCGGCTCGCGCAGGTCGACGGAGACCTTCCGGATCACCGTGACCCCGAGCACGAGGCCGTCTGGCTTCTCGCGCTGTGGGACGGACTGCAATACCAGTGGCTCTACGACCGCGAGGCCGTCGACGTCGCGGCGCACCTGCGCGCGCATCTCGAGGACGTGCTTCCTCGACTGTGAGGGTCGCGCGCGATCAGGCGGAGGCGATGACCGCCAGCACGCCCTCGCCGTAGCCGTCGCGCTTCTTGGCGCCGATTCCGGTGATGCCGTCGAGATCGGCGAGCGAGGCCGGGCGATGTTCGGCGAGCGCTCGCAGGGTCGCGTCACCGAAGACCATGTACGCCGGCTTCCCCTCCTCTCGAGCGGTCTCGGCGCGCCAGGCGCGGAGCGCCTCGAACAGTCCGCGGTCGGCCGCATCCAGCGCATCCGCCGCGCTCGCCTTGCGCGCCCGCGGGGTGGATGCCGGTCGTCCGATCGTGTCTTTGCGCAGCGGCACGGGCGTCTCGCCCTTCAGTACGCCGACCGACTGCTCACCCGGGGCGAGCGTGCCGTAGTCTCCCTGCGCCACGATGATGCCGCGGGCGAGCAGCTGCCGGACGACGCTGCGCCAGTCCTGATCCGAGAGGTCTGCGCCGATGCCGTAGGTCGCGACCTTCTCGTGCCCCTGCTGCCGGATGCGCTCGGTCGAGGCTCCCCGGAGGATGTCGATCAGGTGTCCGGCGCCGAACGACTGGTTGCGCTCGCGCTTGAGCCGCACGATCGTCGAGAGCAGCTTCTGCGCGGGGATGAGCCCGTCGAAGGTCTCGGTGGTCTCCAGGCATGTGTCGCAGTTGCCGCACGGCTGGGAGTCCTGCCCGAAGTAGCCGAGCAGGTTCTGCCGGCGGCACTCGACCGTCTCGCACAGGGCGAGCATGGCGTCGAGGTGCTGCCCCAGGCGCATCTTGAAGGTGCGGTCGCCCGGGCTCTGGTCGATCATGCGGCGCTGCTGCACCACGTCGCCCAGGCCGTAGGCCATCCACGCGATCGACGGCTCTCCGTCACGACCCGCGCGGCCTGTCTCCTGGTAATACCCCTCGACGGACTTCGGCAGGTCGATGTGGGCGACGAACCGCACGTCGGGCTTGTCGATGCCCATGCCGAAGGCGATCGTCGCGACCATCACGACGCCGTCTTCACGGAGGAAGCGCGACTGGTTCTTCGCGCGCACCTCGGCGGGAAGACCCGCGTGGTACGGCAGGGCGTCGAAGCCCTGCGCCGCGAGATAGGTCGCCGTCTGCTCGACGGATTTGCGGCTCAGCGCATAGACGATGCCCACCGAGCCCTCGGGCTGCGCGCGGATGAAGGCGACGAGCTGCTTGCGCGGGTCGACCTTCGGCACGATGCGGTACTGGATGTTGGGGCGGTCGAAGCTCGCGACGTAGTGCTTCGCGTCGTCGAGACGCAGCCGCTCGGTGAGCTCCTTGTGCGTCGCACGGGTGGCGGTCGCCGTGAGCGCCATGCGCGGCACGCCGGGGAACCGCTCGCCGAGGTCGCCGAGCGCGAGGTAGTCGGGACGGAAGTCGTGACCCCACTGCGACACGCAGTGCGCCTCGTCGATCGCGATGACGCTGAGGGTTCCCCGCTGCAGCAGAGCCGTCGTCTGCGGCGACGACAGCCGCTCGGGGGCGACGTAGATGAGATCGAGCTCCCCCGCGACATACGCGCGCTCGACCTCGCGGCGCTCGTCGATCGACTGCGTGGAGTTGAGATACGCCGCGCTGACGCCGTTGGCCCGCAGCGCGTCGACCTGGTCGTGCATGAGAGCGATCAGCGGGCTGACCACGAGCCCCGTGCCCTCGCGGACGAGCGCCGGCACCTGATAGGTCACGCTCTTGCCGCCACCGGTCGGCATGAGCACGACGGCATCGCCGCCGCCGATCACGTGCTCGACGATCGCCGCCTGGTCACCGCGGAACTCGTCGTATCCGAAGACCGTGTGCAGCGCCTCACCCGCGCTCGGGTAGCGGCTGGGCGCAGCGCGTCGAGCCGGCGCGGCGAATGCCGTCGTCGCCTGTCCCACCGGCGTGACCGGTCCTGGCCCCCAATCGAGCGGCGGCTCGTAGCCTGCGCCCTGCGGCACCCAGTCCATGGGCTCCGGCGGCTCCGAGGGCTCCCACTCGGCGCCGTCCCACGGCTCGTCTGCGTACGGCAGATCCTCGTACGGGTCACGGGGAGTCTGCGGCATCCCTCCAGCGTAACGACCCCCGCCGACCTCGGCCCGCCCGTCCACAACTCAGCGGGCGTAGGTTGGACGCAGACAGCCGAAGGAGCACTCGATGACCGATATCACCGTCACCCGCAACGACGACGAGTCCCGCTACGAGATCCGCACGGATGGTGCGCTCGCGGGCTACGCCGAGTACCAGCTGCGGCCCGGGGCGATCCGCTTCATCCACACCGAGCTCGACCCCGCCTTCCAGGGGCAGGGCCTCGCGAGCATCCTCGCCGAGCGGGCGCTGACGGATGCCGCGGCATCCGGCGACGCGATCGTGCCACTGTGCCCGTACATCGCGAAGTACCTCACGACCCATGAGATCGCAGGAGCCGAGATCCGCTGGCCGAAGAGACCCGGCGACGCGCCGACCGAAGCCTGACGACGCCCGGATGCCGCGCCCCGGACAACGGCTACTGCATGCAGGTGCCGTTGTAGTAGTCGAAGAGCGCTTCGCCAGCAGCCTTGACGTCGTCGTCGTAGGCGTTGATCATCGCTGTGACGTCATCGGTGATCGATTCCGATGCCACCGTCAGGTATCCCTTCCACGTCTCGAGGTCGTCGGCGAGCTCAGGCGTCGGCTCGACCTTCTCCATGAGCGCGAGTCGCGCCGTGACGTCTCCCTCGGTGTTCATCCCGGGGATCAGCGGCGAGAAGGCGGCCGCCGATGTCTGGGTGTCATCGATCAGCGGGCCGCAGAAGCCGGCGTCTCCGCCGGATGCGCACCCCGACAGCAGCACGGCCGATGCACCGAGGGCGAGCAGGATAATGGGAGAGCGTCGAGCGTTCATCCGCTGAGCCTACGAGTCCGCTCGTGCGACCGTGCGCAGACGCACCTGAGCGAAGGAGAATCGGATGACCGAGATCGCGAGCGGATCCGCCGACGCCCACGGCGCTTCACCGACGATCGGTGAGCGCCGCATCGTGCTCGAGCCGCGCGAGGTTCCGCTCGGCGGCGTCCGAGGTATGAAGGTGCTGCGCGTGCTGCCGCACCGCAACCTGCCGACGATCGGGGCCTGGTGCTTCCTCGACAGATTCGGACCGGCGGACACCAGGATGCGCGTCGAGCCGCACCCGCACATCGGGTTGCAGACGGTCACCTGGCCGCTCGTCGGCGAGATCCGCCACCGAGATTCGCTCGGCAGCGACGCCGACCTCCGTCGGGGCCAGCTGAACCTGATGACCGCGGGCAACGGCATCTCGCACTCGGAGTACTCGATCGGTGACGACCCGATCCCGCTCGACGCCCTGCAGTTCTGGGTCGTGCTCCCCGACGGTGCACGTCAGGGGGTCGGCGGTTTCGAGCGGCATACCGACCTCCCGCAGGTGACCCTGGTCGCCCACGAGGGCGCGGATGCCACGGCCACCGTCGTGCTCGGCGAGTTCGCCGGCACGACCTCACCCGCGACCGTGCACACCCCGATCGTCGGCGCCGAGATCGTCATCCCCGCCGGAAGCCGCATGCGACTGCCGCTGCGGGGCGACTGGGAGCACGCGATCATGCTCGTCGAGGGCGATGCGTCGATCTCCGAACACGAGATGACGCAGAACGACATGCTGTACCTCGGCGATTCGAGGGAGGACATCGAGGTCGCCAGCACGCAGGGCGCACTGCTCTTCCTGATCGGCGGCGAGCCGTTCGACGACGAGATCGTCATGTGGTGGAACTTCGCCGGCCGCACGCACGAGGAGATCGTCGAGGCGCGCGCCGAGTGGGAGACGGCCTCCCCGCGCTTCGGAGTCGTCGACGGGCACGACGTGCGCATCCCCGCTCCTCCCCTGCCCGACGTGCGCCTGATGCCGCGCGGCCGCAGGATCTGATCCGCCCTTCTCCGGTCGTTGAGCGAGGACGACGGAGTCGACCGAGACGAAACGCGGTGAGCTGATCCTGCATGCCCACCGCGTTTCGTCTCGCTGCTCCGCCGCTCGCTCAACGACCTGAGCGGCGTATCGGCTGCTACGGCGCGTCGACCGTGACGATCGTCCGCACGTCCGACTCGCTGTACTGCACGAGTCCGAGGTAGCGGGTGCCGGCGGTGAGGCCGGTCCAGCTGAGCTCGTAGCTCGTCGCCTGACCCCGGACGGCATCGATCGGGTTCGGGGTCGCGGTCAGCGCTCCCTCGCCTGCAGGCTGCACGTTGGCGTAGGTCATGTCCCACGTCATCGGCGCCGACGTCGAGTACACGTTGGCGACGACCAGATACGTGCCGGCCGTCGGAGCCGCCAGCGTCACCTGCTCGTCGGCCGAGCCCGTCGCCGACTGCCAGCGCTCGTAGTAGCGCAGGTCGTCAGGGCTCACGACCCGATAGACCGTGAGGTCGAGGTCGCTGCCGGTGTCATCCGACGAGTCGAGGTCGAAGCGCGAGAGCGTCGTGCCCTCGGGCACGTCGACGATCCACGACACGTCCTTGTTCGCGTCTCCCGACGCCTCGTCACCCGAGTGACCGACGACGCGGCCGTCGGGGTCCTCGAGCAGCGAGAACGGCGTCAGACCCGACAGTGCGAGAGCGAGAGCGCCGTCGACGCCGGGAGTGATGTCGACCGTGGTCGCACCGTCGACTCCCGTGCCCTCGACCTCGGCCGGAGCATCCGCCGTGACCGGGAACACCGCGATCGGCGACCGCACCGTGTTCTTCTTGCTCGTCCAGGTAAGCGACCCGGTCGCCCACTGCTCGACCGGTGCGCTCTGGTTGTCGAACGTGACCGTGTAGGTCGCCGTCTGCCCAGGCTTGTCGAAGCTCAGCGTCGACGGCTGCACCGTCACGTCGACGCCGGGCAGATCGACGGATGCCGTGAACGTGCCCTTCTCGGTCGCGGTGACCGTGCGGGTGACGGTCTGCGCACTCGCCAGCGATCCGATCGAGAACGACGCGACGTTCAGGTCGCTGCCGTCGATCGGCTCTCCGGGGAAGTCGGCGAGGCCCTTGCCCTCGAGGAACGCCACCCAGTCGGGCACGTCGTTCAGATAGAGCAGACCCGGGTTGAGCATGCGCTTCGGGTCGACCTGACCCGCACCCTGCTGGAACGGGTCCTTGTTGGCAGAGCCGTCGGCGTTGACCGTGTCGTACGCCGTCGTCATCATCGCGGACTTGATCTCGGCGGGCTTCGCGTTCGGGCGCTCACCGAGGTAGAGCGCGGCGAGACCGGCGATGTGCGGCGACGCCATCGACGTTCCCGACAGGATGCCGAAGGTCGGTGCTTCGCCCGGAGCGTTCTGCGTCGCGGCGAGGATCGCCACACCGGGCGCTGCGATGTCGGGCTTCATGATGTCGCTGCCGTCGGCGAGCATCGGTCCGCGACTCGAGAATCCGGCGATCTGCGGCACCGGCGTCACGACACCGGTGGTGTTCTCGCCCACGAGCGTGATCGGACGGTCGGTGCCGCCCTGCACGTATGCCAGCACGGCCGCGCGATACGCCGAGGCGAGGTGCACGGTCGGCACGGCGTGGAAGTCGTTGTCGAGCGAGTCCGCACCGCCGGGCACGTTCACGAGAACGACGCCCATGCCACCGGCATCCTTCACGACCTGCGACTTCTCGGCGCGAGCGTTGCCGCCGCGATCGCAGACCACGATGTGGCCTGTGACCTTGGCCGCGTCCAGCGTGCCCGGCAGGCACAGCGCCGCGTCCGCGGCCGCCTGACCCGCAGCAGGTGCGTCACCCGCGTAGATCGAGGGACCCGTGACCGTGGTGCCGAACGGCACGCTCACCGAGGCGCCGGCCTGGGCGAAGCCGTCGAACTGCACGGTGCCCTCCCAGGTCGGGATCGTCGATGCCGCGACCGTCGTGTACCAGGGGGAGGCGTGGTCGGCGGTGACGGAATCGGGCCCGTCGTTGCCGGCGCTGGTGGCGACGAAGACGCCGGCCGCTGCCGCGTTGAAGAACGCGATGTCCTCGGGGGCGAGCACGGTGGATGCCGCACCGCCGCCGATCGAGTAGTTGATCACGTCGACGCCGTCGGCGACGGCCTGGTCGATGGCGGCGATCAGGTCGCTGCCGGCGCAGATGTCGTCGGTCGTGACGGCCTCGTCGGGCCCGACGTAGCAGGCCTTGTAGGCCGCGACCTTGGCACCGGGTGCGACACCCGAGATCTTGCCGAAGTCGACGTCCTCGATCGATGCCTTCACGCCGAAGTTGCCTGCCGCGGTGCTCGCGGTGTGCGAACCGTGGCCATCGCCGTCGCGCGGCGAGAGGTAGTCGTACTGGAAGTCGAAGCCGGCGGCCGCCGCGCCCGCGGAGAAGTACTGGGCTCCGATGAGCTTCGACGAGTAGTCGCCCTTGTCCCACTCCTGAGCCTCGACCATCGCACCGCGGAACTGACCGCCGTCCGACTTGTCGAAGTAGACGAAGGTGCCGTCGGTGTACGGCTGGCTGCCCTTGTGGCGCTTGTCGTTCTTCGGCTGTTTCTTGAGCTTCTTGCCCTCGAACGAGGGGTGCTCGGGAGCGATGCCGGTGTCGATGACACCCACGACCACGCCCTCGCCCGCCTTGTCGACGCCGCCGGTCTGCTGCCAGACGCCGCCGCGGCCCTTCTTGTCATCACCGAGACCGAGGAAGTCCGTCGACGTCTGCGCGTCGGGATGGCGGATGAAGTCGGGGTAGACGTCGTAGACGTCCTTCGACGCGCGCAGCTTGTCGACCTGTTCGCCCGTGAGCTCGGCGCTGAAGCCGTTCAGCACGACCTGATAGCTGACCTCCGGCGTGACTCCCGCCTCCTGGGCGACAGTCTGCTGCTCGGTCTCGAGGTGCTGCACATAGCGCTGCGAGTCCTGCGACTGCGTCTCGAGCTGCTCGCCCTCGGCGGGCTTCGTGGCTTTGAGCCCGTTGACGTCGCCGGTGTAGCTGGCGAGAGGATCGGACTTGAGCACGACGATGTAATGCCCGGGCGTCCCTTCGACCGGAGTGGGGTTTGTCACCTCCTCCGTGCCTGCGTAGCCTGCGGTTGCCGTCGATGCGATGAACAGCGTTGCCAGGGTGGTGGCTGCTGCCATCCGGAGGGGTGTTCGACCCATGTGCTTCTCCCGATGATCTTCGTGCGACTGCGTTGCCGCACCGCCGCTCAAGCTACGCCGGGCTTTGGTCTACATTCCAGGGTCAGGGACGATTCCTAGACGAACGGCCAGCGGAATCGCCGTTGGTCGACCCGTGAGCCCCGGCTCGCCTCAGCGTCGTTCCGGCGAGTGCACCCGAGCGAGAAATCGCGAGGTGCGCGGTGACGGCCCGCGCGGATCGAACAGCGACACGATCACGGTGACAGCGGCCGCGAGCGGGATGGTCCAGGCGGCCGGCTGCGCGAGATACGGCGCTGCGACGCCGACTCCCCCGACCGCTCCGTGGATCAGCAGCGCCAGCCCGGCGGCGAGTCCGCCTGCGGCCATGCCGGCCACGGCCCCGCGCGCGGTCAGCCCTCGCCACCAGACGCCGAGCAGCACGACCGGCGAGAGCGTCGACGCTGCGACCACGAAGACCACCCCCACGCTCGACACGAGTCCGGCAGGTGCGGTCGTGAGCGCCACTGCGAGCGGCACCAGGGCGCAGAGAACGGCGGACACCCTGAACGAGCGCACGGAACCTGAGAACACGTCCTGGCTGATCACCCCCGCCAGCGACACGACAAGCCCTGCCGAGGTCGCCAGGAACGCCGCGAACGCTCCGGCGACGATCAGTGCCGTGAGCAGTTCGCCGAACACCCCGGGGAACACCCGCGACGGCAGCAGGAGCACGACGGTGTCGGCGGTGCCGGGAACCGCGAGATCCGGTGCCTCGATGCGCGCCAGCAGACCCATCGCGCTCGACACGGCGTAGAAGGCGCTGACCATGGCGATCACGATCACCGTGGTCCTGCGCGCCGAGACCCCGGTCGGACTCGTGTAGAAGCGCACCAGCACGTGCGGCAGCCCCATGGTTCCCAGCAGCAGAGCGAGAAGCAGGGATGCCGATTCGTAGGCGTCGAATCCGGAGGGCCCTGCTTCCGCGGGGAAGACGAGAGCCGGGTCGAAGTCGTACGGCCCGCCGCTGAGAGCGAAGGCGATGCAGATGACCGGCACGAGAAGAGCGGTGAGCTTCAACCAGTACTGGAACGCCTGCACGTACGTGATCGCGCGCATCCCACCCGCCGCCACGGCCGCCGCGACCAGCACGGCGACAGTCACGGCGCCCACCCATTCGGGCAGCCCTGCAACCACGACGAGGGTGATGCCCGCCCCGTGCAGCTGCGGCACGATGTACAGCCATCCGATGATCAGCACAGCGAGACTCGTCACGCGACGGGCCGCTGTCGATTCGAGCCGCGCCTCGATGAAGTCGGGGATCGTGTACGCACCGCTTCGACGCAGCGGTGCGGCCACGAACACCAGCACGAGCAGGTAGCCGGCCGCATAGCCGATCGGGAACCAGAAGCCCCTGGCTCCGTCGAGGAGGACGAGGCCGGACAACCCGAGGAAGGTTCCTGCCGAGAGGTACTCGCCGCTGATCGCCGATGCGTTCCACACCGGGCGGACCGTGCGCGATGCCACGAAGAAGTCGCCTGTGGTCCGCGAAACCCTCAGCCCGTACACGCCGATCAGCAGCGTCGCGAGGATGATCAGGGCGACACCGACGAGATTGGCGACGGTGTTCATTCACGGTCCCTGAGCTCGCGGAAGCGGCGCTCGTTGCGAGCGGCGGTGCGCGCGTAGAGCACGGCGAAGACGAGGATGACCGGATAGAACGCGAAGGCCTGAAGCAGCCACGACAGCGGCACGCCCCACAGGGTGATGCTCTCCATTCCGGGGATCAGCGCCACGGCGAGCGCCAACACCAGCACGACGACGACGAATCCGGCGATGGTGCCGAGCGCCAGGCGCAGTTGACTGCGCATGAGGGCGCGCACGTAGACGGCATCCGCTTCGTCGACCGGTGAGCCTGGGAGCGCGATTCCCCGGGTGAGGGCCTGCGTCCGACGTGTCGGCAGGTCGGCCGTGACGCGCACCCTCTTGGGCGCCTCCACTCTCTTGGGCGCCTCGCCCCTCTTCGCCGGCTCTGTCATGGCCCTGCCTCGCCGCGCACCAGCGCCTCGCGCACCGTCGACACGAGGCGTCTGCTGACCGACAGCGAGACGGCGCCGATCACGAGGGACGGATCGGCGCCCGACAGTCGCGCCTCGGTCACTGCGGAGATCCGCACGAGCACCGAGCGATGGATGCGGAGGAACCCGGCATCGGCCCAGCGACTCTCGAGCTCGGAGATCGGGATGCGCACCAGATGTCCTGTGCCGTCTTCCGTGTGCAGGCGCGAGTAGTCGCCCTGGGCCTGTGCCCAGACGACGTTCTTGCGATGCACGAAGCGGACGGCGGATCCGACCGTCACCGGAATCACCTCGTCGTCGCCCGACGCCGCACTCTCGCCGAGTTCGAGCACGCGATCCACTGCTCGACGCAGCCGCTCGGTGCGCACGGGTTTGAGGAGGTAGTCGGCGGCGCGGAGCTCGAACGCCTCGACGGCGCGTGCCTCGTCGGCCGTCACGAACACGACGGCCGGCGGATCGGCGAGAGAGAGGAACGCGCGGGCGAGCTCGGTGCCGAGCAGCCCCGGCATGTGGATGTCGAGGAACGCGATCCGCACGGCACGCTCGGAGAGCTGGCGCAGCGCGTCGGCGCCCGTGCGCGCGGTGAGGATCTCGCCGATCCGTTCATCCGTGCGCAGCAGGTGCACGAGTTCGTCGAGCGCGGGCTGTTCGTCGTCGGCGACGAGGACGTCGATCATGAGCGCACCTCAGTCGTTGTCCGGGTCGTGGAGCGGCTGCGATTTGGGCACCCGCATCCGCACCAGGGTACCCGCGCCCGTGTTGGTCTCGACGACGAGTCCGCCGTCGGTGCCATACAGCTGGCGGAGTCTCGTGTCGACGTTGCGCAGGCCGATGTGCACCCCCTCGGATCCGGCGGTGAGCAGCACTCGCAGACCCTCCGGGTCCATCCCGATCCCGTCGTCCTCGACCGTGATCTCGGTGTGGGTGCCGTCATCCCGCGATGCGATGCGGATCTCGCCGCCGCCCTCCCCCGGCTCGAGACCGTGGCGCACCGCGTTCTCGACCAGCGGCTGCACCGAGAGGAAGGGGATGACGGTGGCGAGCGTCTCAGGGGCGATCTGGAGAGTGACCCTCAGCCGGTCGCCGAACCGGGCCCTTTCGAGCTCGAGATACGAATGGATGCTGCCGAGCTCCTCCGCCAGCGTCGTGAACTCGCCCTGCCTGCGGAACGAATACCGGGTGAAGTCGGCGAACTCCAGCACGAGATCGCGGGCGCGCATCGGGTCGGTGTGGATGAAGGAGGCGATGGCGGTGAGCGCGTTGTAGATGAAATGCGGTGAGATCTGGGCCCGCAGCGATCGCAGCTCGGCCTCTGCCAGCTGCGTGCGCGAGCGGTCGAGATCACCCAGCTCGACCTGCGCGGCGCACCAGTCGGCGACCTCTTCGGCCGCACGCACGAGCGAGGCGCGCACCGGTGCGGCGAACGCGACCACCGCTCCGATCACCCGTCCGTCGACGAGGATGGGCGCACCGACCCCCTCGAGGTCGTCATCGGCGCCGGGCGAGGGGAACACCTGACGACGCCCCGACGCCGTGACCTGCTCGGCGATGCGCACCGCGGCCGATTCCAGCCCGTCCGAGGGGCCGTCGAACGACAGCGTGCCGTCGGCGTCGACGATCGCGACCGCCGCGCTGCCGAGCAGCACCCGCAGGTGTCGGGCGGCCTTCACCACATCGGACGCTGCGAGGCCCGCGCGCAGGTGCGGCGCCGCGAGACTCGCATGGTGCAGGGCGGTGAGGGCCGCACGCTCGGCATCGCTGCCGAGGTCTGCCGCCCCGCGCGCGAGCCGACGGGCGAGCAGCAGCAGCACCGTGAGCACGACGCCGCCGAGCACGCCGAGCACCGCAGCGAGAACGACGTCGGTCATGCCCTCAGCCTAGGCACTCGGGGGTCGGCGACGACCGGGACTCAGCAGCACCGCGCGCCCGGATTGCGATCCTGATCGTCCATCCGCTGCCGCCAGAACTGCCGCTCGGTCAGCGGCTCCTCCCCCGGGTGCTGCCTCTGGTGATGCGCGACGTAGGTCGCGTAAGCGGTGTCACCCATCAGAGTCGTGATGTACCAGCGGATGCCGCGGCCCACCCGCCCCGCGCCGCGGAGAAGCGTGCGCAGGAGGGTGGTCGCGGCATCCGCGCGGGTCACGGTGTCGGCCATCTCAGTGGGTCGATGCCTTGCGCTCGTCGGCGAGGATCGGGTCCCACTCCTTCTCGAGCTCGCGCTCGGCAGGGCTCGGCAGGAATCCGGCCGGAGCGAACCGTCGGGAGGCGACCGGGGTCTCCTCGGTGTTCTCGCCGCCGCCGTTGCGGATCGCCCTGATCGTCACGATCACCGCGGCGACCATCACGATGATCGCCAGCGTCACGAAGATGATCGACAGCGTGCCCTGCACGGCCGTGTTGCGGATGACGGCGTCGAGCACCTCCGGCGCTCCGAGCGAGGTGTCGCCGCTGTCGCGAGCCTCGACGTAGCGGAAGTGGTTCGCCCAGTAACCGATGGCGGGCACCGGCGAGGCGATCTTGTACAGCGACGCGGTGATCGTGACGACCGCCGTGAACGCGAGGGGCAGCCCGATGATCCACAGCCACTTGACGTAGCTTCGTCCCCTCTTGGCCACGATCGCCATCACCACGGCGAGCGCGATCGCCGCGAGCAGCTGGTTCGCGATGCCGAACAGCGGGAAGAAGGTGTTGATGCCGCCGAGCGGGTCGGTGACCCCCAGGATGAGGATCGCTCCCCAGCCGGCCACCATGATCGCGGTGCAGATCCACACACCGGGGCGCCACGAGACGTCGCGGAACTTGGGGAACCAGGCGCCGATCGAGTCCTGCAGCATGAAGCGGGCGACGCGGGTGCCGGCATCCACCGCGGTGAGGATGAACAGGGCCTCGAACATGATCGCGAAGTGGTACCAGAACGCCATGAGCGCCTGCCCGCCGAGGGCCTGCTGCATGATGTGCGCGAGGCCCAGCGCCAGCGTCGGGGCACCGCCGGTGCGAGAGACGATCGACTCCTCGCCGACGGCCTGCGCTGTGCCGGTGAGCATCTCGGGCGTCAGATTCACCCCCGTCAGCCCCAGCGAGTTGACGAAGGCGACGGCCCCTTCGACCGTGCCTCCCGTCGCCGCCGTCGGCGCGTTCATGGCGAAGTAGATGCCCTGGTCGATCGAGATCGCGGCGACGAGCGCCATGATCGCGACGAACGACTCCATGAGCATGCCGCCGTAGCCGATGAAGCGCGTCTGGCGCTCTTTCTCGATGAGCTTCGGTGTGGTGCCGGACGCGATCAGAGCATGGAAACCCGATAGCGCGCCGCACGCGATCGTCACGAACAGGAACGGGAAGAGCGGGCCTGCGAACACCGGGCCCATCCCGTTCTCGCCGAAGATGCTGACAGCCGGGACGGTGATCTCGGGGCGCACGAGGATGATCGCTCCGGCGAGCATGACGATCACGCCGATCTTCATGAAGGTCGACAGATAGTCGCGCGGGGCGAGCAGCAGCCAGACCGGCAGCACCGCGGCGATGAAGCCGTAGACGATGATGCCCCACGCGATCGTGGTGCGGTCGAGGTGGAAGATCGCCTGACCCCAGTCGGTGCCGGCGACCCAGCCACCGCCGATGATGGCGGCCATCAGCAGCACGAAGCCGATGATGGAGACCTCGGTGACCTTGCCGGGGCGCAGGAACCGCAGGTAGATGCCCATGAAGATCGCGATCGGGATGGTCATCGCGACCGAGAACACGCCCCAGGGGCTCTCGCCGAGCGCGTTGACCACGACGAGGGCGAGGATCGCGACGATGATCAGCATGATGAGCAACGAGGCGATGATCGCGGCCGTGCCGCCGATGCGGCCGAGCTCCTGACGCGCCATCTGGCCGATCGTGCGGCCGCCGCGGCGCATGGAGAAGAAGAGCACCGTGTAGTCCTGCACGGCGCCGGCGAGCACGACGCCGACGATGATCCAGATCGTGCCGGGCAGGTAGCCCATCTGCGCCGCGAGCACCGGTCCGACGAGCGGTCCGGCACCGGCGATGGCGGCGAAGTGATGGCCGTAGAGCACACGACGGTCGGTCGGGACGTAGTCCTTGCCGTCCTGCTTGACCTCGGCCGGGGTCGCACGGCGGTCGTCAGGGCGGGTGATGTACTTCTCGATCACCTTGGAGTAGAACCGGTAGCCGATCAGATAGGTGCAGACGGCCGCGAACACGAACCAGATCGCGTTGACGGTCTCACCGCGGACGATCGCGAGCATCGTCCAGGCGACGGCGCCCAGCAGCGCGATCGCCGACCAGATGAGGATCTTCGGCCAGGTCCAGCGGTTCGCCTTCTCGTGGTGCTCGTCGCTCAGGGCGACCGGGGGCAGGGAGGGGTCGGTGGTGATCACCGGTTCGTCGAGTCCGGTGCGATCGCGGCCGGTCCCGTCGCGGCGATGCGACGAAGGTGCAGTCATGGGGGTCTCCTCGGGGTGCGCGTCTTTGCGTTCACCCACGCTAGAAAGCATCCGCGGGACCGGCGGGGGCATCTCGGGATGGATGCGACGAACGGCGCAGACCACGCGACGAACGGATGCCGGAGGGGTTTTCCACGGCGCCGATCAGGCTCCGCCGCACCCACGCGCAAGTAGGCTTGAGGGGTGGCAACCACCCCCGTCCTGACGACTCGCGTGCTGCTGGTCTGTGCCGCGATCGGCGTCGCCACCGGCATCCTCGGGGGGATCGCCGGGTGGATCACGCTCCCTGTTCTCGCGGGCCCGGCATTCCTCTACGGACTCGTTCTCGGATCGCACGTCCTGCCCGGGATCATCGCGCAGGAGGTGCTGCGCCGACCGCTCGTGGCTCTCGTCACGCACGTGATCGCCGCGCTCATCTCGAGTGCGTTCAACCCGGCATGGTCGCTGCGCTTCATCGGCACCGCGCTGCTGTTCGGGGCGATCCAGGAGGGCATCGCCGCACTCACCCGCTACCGCTCCTGGGGCGCCTGGCGCTTCTTCATCTCGGCCGGGGTGATCGGCGTGATCGTGGCCGTCGTCGTCTTCTTCGCCGCTCATCTGGCCGTGCTGCCGCTGTGGGCGCAGATCGCCTACCTCGTGATCGCGGTGCTCGGCCCCATCGCCTGGACGGCCGTGGGGTTGGCCATCGGCGGAGCCCTGAGCCGGGCAGGCGTCGCCCGCCGTTGATGCCCGATCACTCGGAATCCGGCGAATGCGGATCAGGTAAGGCTCAGCTAAGTTAGAACGGTACCGATCCGCCGAAACCGGGGTTATGCCGTGCGCTCATCTGCGCCTCTCCTCCGCGTGCGTGACCTCTCGATCACGCACGCCGATGCCGCGCACCCCTCCCCCGAAGACGTCACCTTCGACATCCACCCCGGCGAGGTCGTGCTGTTGCTCGGTCCCTCCGGTTCGGGCAAGTCGACGCTGACGCTCGCACTCAACGGGCTGATCCCCCACGCGGTGCCCGCGACCATGACGGGGTCGGTCGAGGCCGGCGGACTCGACACCGCCAACGCACTCACCGCCACGCTGAGCACCCACGTCGCGATGGTCTTCCAGGATCCGGATGCGCAGATCGTCACCGGCACCGTCTACGACGAGGTCGCCTTCGGCCCCGAGAACCTGCTGCTGCCGCTCGACGAGGTGCGCACGAGGACCGAAGACGCACTGCGCCGTGTCGGTCTGTGGGAACGACGAGACGACAACCCCGACCGGCTCTCGGGCGGCGGGCGTCAGCGTCTCGCGATCGCCTGCGCCCTGGCGATGGGCTCCCCTCTGATCGTGCTCGACGAGCCGACCGCCAACCTCGACCCCCAGGGCATCGACGACGTCTACGCCGCGCTCACCGACGTGGTCGCCGCCGGCGACCGGTCGATCCTGCTGGTCGAGCACAACCTCGACGCCGCGATGGGCTTCCTCACCCGCACGATCGTGATCGACCGCGCGGGGCGCGTGGCGTTCGACGGACCGCCCGCCGACATCATCCGCACGAATGCCGCAGAGCTCGTCGCGATGGGGGTCTGGCTGCCCGCGGCGACTCTCGCGGCCCTTCGCATGCAGGATGCCGGGACGCACTTCGACCCGCTCCCCCTCACGCCTGACGAGCTCGCCGCCGCGCTCGCCGGCGCCACCATCCACCCCGTTTCGACTCTCTCCGCTCGCTCGTCGAGCGAGGAGCGCAGCGACGAGACGACACGCCCCGACTCCACCCCGGCCTCGAGCGCCCCGATCATCAGCGCCCGCGGTCTGACCGTCCGCCGTCACCGCACCGAGATCCTGCACGGCATCGACCTCGACATCGCGCCGGGCACCCTCACCGCGATCGTCGGAACGAACGGTGCGGGCAAGACGACGCTGCTGCAGTCGCTCGCCGGGGTCGTTCCGCCGCCGAAGCGGCAGGTGACGGTCGACGGCATCGATCCCGGGTCGGCGTCGCCGAGAGATCTCGCGAGCCGCGTCGGCTTCGTGTTCCAGAATCCCGAGCACCAGTTCATCGCGCACACGGTCTTCGACGAGCTCGCGCACGGGCTGCGGCTGAGACACACGCCGGATGCCGAGATCACCGAGCGCGTCGATTCGATGCTCGCGCGCTTCGGGCTCGAGGCCAAGGCCGATGTGCATCCGTTCCTGCTCTCGGGCGGAGAGAAGCGACGCCTCTCGGTCGGCACGGCGCTGATCACCCGCCCCCAGGTGCTCGCGCTCGACGAGCCGACGTTCGGACAGGACCGCGCCAGAGCATCCGAGCTGCTCACGCTGCTGCACGACCTGCGCGACGAGGGCACCACGATCCTGATCGTGACGCACGACCTGCAGCTCGTCGCCGAGCACGCCTCGCACACCGTCATCCTGAAAGACGGTCGCGTGCACGCCGCCGACCGCACTGCGGTGCTCTTCGGCGACGAGACGCCCTTCGTCGAGGCCGGGCTGCGCCTTCCGGCGCTCCAGCGCATGCTCGCCGCAGCAGGGCGGGCGATCGCGTGAGCGCGCAGACGTTCGATCCGTACGCCGCGGTCACGGCATCCTCTCCCCGTCAGTTCCTCTACGCCCTGAATCCGCTCGCGAAGGTCGCCGCAGTCGCACCCGCGATGCTGGTGCTGATCTTCGTGCGCGACCTCGCGACCCCGGCCGCCTTCCTGGTGCTGTCGCTCGTGCTGATCATCGTGGGGGCGCGGCTCACCCTGCGCACCGCGGCGCTGCTTTTCCTCGCGTTACCGCTGGGCATGCTCGCGATCGGTCTCGGATTCTCGCTGTGGGTCGACGCGGGCATCGTCGGCGACACCCCGCCTGCTCTGCAGATCGGCGACTGGACGCTGTATCAGGGGGCGCTCGCGATCGGCTTCGCCACAGCCCTCCGTCTCGGCGCGATCATCTCCCTCGCGCTGATCGGCGGCCTCACCACCACCGGGCCAGACCTCGTGCGCGCGAGCGTGCAGCAGCTGCGGGTGCCCTATCGGATCGGGTACACGGCGCTCGCCGCCTTCCGGTTCGTGCCCCGGTTCGGGCATGAGCTGGCCGTGATCCGCGCGGCACATCGCGTGCGCGGTCATCATGGCGGCAGCGGACCGTTCTCGCGGATCGCCCGCGGATGGGGCTACATCGTGCCGCTGCTCGCTGGAGCCATCCGCCACGCCGAGCGCGTCGCTCTCGCGATGGACTCCCGCGCCTTCGGCGCCCATCCCACGCGCACCGAACGCCACCTCGTGCCGTTCCGCACGCGCGACACCGTCTTCATCGTCGCCTCGATCGCCGCATCCACCGCGATCTTCGTGCTCTTCTTCCCCTGGCAGCTGCCCTGAAAGGCGCCCGCATGGCATTCAGCAAACTGGTCAAGCCCGAGTCGGCCGAGCTCCTCCACCTCAGCGTTGTGCGCACCGAACGGCTCGCCCCGCACTGGATCAGGGTCACGCTCGGCGGAGGCGAGATCGAGAGGTTCCGACCCATGGGCTTCGATCAGTGGTTCCGGCTGTTCCTGCCGATCGGCGGAGACGCCGGCCTCGACCGGGTGCCCGCGAAGGCGAACAAGATGTTCGGCTACCTGAAGTTCCTGCGCATCCCCGACGGCGAGCGTCCGGTGATGCGCAATTACAGCGTGCGGGCGTATCGCGCGGCGACCGCGGAGGCCGGCGCCGAGATCGACGTCGACTTCGTGCTGCACGGATCCGCCGCCGACGGCACGGCGGGCCCGGCATCGCGGTGGGCCGAGACGTGCGAACCCGGCGAGCACGTGCTGATCATAGACGAGGGACTGACGTTCAATCCACAGCGTGGCACCGATCGGGTCGTGCTCGTGGGCGACGAGACGGCGCTGCCGGCGATCGCCTCGATCTGCGCCTCGCTCCCCGCGGATGCCACGGGCTCGGCGCTCATCGAGGTGCCCACTCGGGAGGATGCGCTGGACTTCCCGCACCCGGCCGGGATCGACATCGTCTGGCTCGTACGTCCACATGAGTTCGCCCCTGGTTCGTTCGCCCTCGCCCGGCTCGGCGAGCTGTCGCTGCCCGATGCGCCGTTCCACGCGTATGCGGCAGGCGAGCAGTCACTGGCATCCGGTGCACGCAAGCATCTCGTCGGTGAGCGCGGTGTCGACAAGAACGCCGTCAGCTTCTGCGGCTACTGGAAGATCGGCGCGTCCTCGCCGACCTCGAAGACCGCTCGCGACGCCGCTGCCGAGCCCCTCGCATGAGCGGAGCGGAAGCCGTGAACGGGGCGGAAGCCGTGGGCGGAGCGGAAGCCGTGAACGGGGCGGAAGCCGTGGGCGGAGCGGATGCCATGCGACCGAACCCCTACGCCGATGCGTCGCGCGGCGTGGGGGCCGGTGCGGGGTCGAATACGCATCCGACTCCCGGTGCGGGGTCAGAAACGCATCCGAAATCGCCTCCTCAGCTGCAGAATCGGCCACGCACCGGCGGTGAACGCTCACGCTTCCGGTTCCCGACCGCGATCCTGCTGACGTGCGCGGCGCTCGGCGTCGCCGGCGGCATCCTGCTCGCACCCGCCAACTGGATCTCGACGCTCCTGTTCCTCGGCCTCCCGTTCGTCAGCGTGGGCCTGGCCGGGCTCTGGCTGCTGCCATCGGTGATCGCCCTGCGCCTGTTGCGGCGCCCGCTGGTCGGGCTGCTGGTGGGGCTCCTCGCCGGCCTCGTGATCGTCCCGTTCTCCGGATACGGCTTCAGCAGCGTGGCCACGAACGTCTGGTGGGCGGCATTCACCGAGCTCCCGTTCCTGTTCGTCCTCTGGCGCTACTGGGGCACCTGGCTGCACTACCTCGGTGCGGCGATCGTCGGCATCGTCTATCCGATCCTCGCCTGGACGTCGTTCAACCTCGGAACGTTCGACCTGGGCCTGCAGATCACGTTCTTCGCGATCACGCTCGCGAGCTGCCTCGGGGGCACCGCCCTCGGCATCCTGATCGCCGATCGGCTGCGCCGCGCGGGTGTCGGCGGCCGTCTGCCCCGCTGACCGGCGCTCGCTCCAGCCTTCTCAGCTGCCCGCCTGTCCGAACGCCCCTTGCCGCCTGCCCCCCTGCCCCTCTGCCCCTCTGCCCCTCTGCCCCTCTGCCCGCCCCTCCGGCCGGGCACAGCTTCGGATGCCGGGGTGCGGCGCGCCGTGCTCCGGCCGCCGACCTCGGCGCGTCGCGCCCACCCTCCGAATCTGTGCCCGGGAGTGGGGATCGGTTCCTCAGTTCTGCCCCGTGACGATCGAGAAGGGCCCAGGATGCTGGCATCCTGGGCCCTTCTCGCAGACGTTGCGTCAGCGCTTGCCGACGATCTGACGACCGACGAGGTCGCGCATGATCTCGTTCGTGCCGCCGTAGATGCGGTGCACACGGGCATCGGTGAACGCGCGAGCGATCGGGTACTCCATGATGTAGCCGTAGCCACCGTGCAGCTGCACGCCCGTGTCGAGCACCTCCCACTCGCGCTCGGTCGCCCAGAACTTGACCTTCGCGGCATCCTCGGCGGTGAGCGTGCTGTTCTTGTACGCGAGCAGCGCGCGGTCGATGTACGCCCACATCGCGTCGGTGGTCGCGGCCATGTCGGCGAGCCGGAAGCGGGTGTTCTGGAAGTCGGCGATGCGCTCGCCGAACGCCTCGCGGTCCTTCGTGTAGGCGACTGTCCAGTCGAGCGCGGCCTGAGCGGCCGCGGCCGCGGCGACGCCGATCGAGAGACGCTCGAGCGGCAGGTTGAGCATCAGCTGGATGAACCCCTGACCCTCCTTGCCGCTGATGAGGTTCTCGTCGGGGATGAACACGTCGGTGAAGCTGAGCTCGGCCGTGTCCCAGCCGTGGAAGCCCATCTTGCTGAGCTTCTTGCCCTGGTCGAAGCCCTCCATGCCCTTCTCGACGAGCAGCAGGCTGAACGCGTCGGGGCGGTTGCCCTCGCCGGTCTTGACGAAGGTCACCACGACGTCGGCCGTCGTGCCGGAGGAGATGAACGTCTTGGCGCCGTTGAGGATGTAGCCGCCGTCGACCTTCTTGGCGTTGGTCTTGATGCCGCGGAGGTCCGAGCCCGCACCGGGGTCGGTCATGGCGAGAGCGCCGAGCACCTCACCCGTCGCCATGCGGGGCAGCCACTTCTCCTTCTGCTCCTGCGTGCCCATGTGCACGAGGTAGGGCACGGCCAGGTCGTCCTGGATGCCGAATGCGCCGGCCAGCGAACCTGCGCCTGCGGCGATGACCTCTTCCATCACGATCGTGCGGAAGCGGTAGTCCTGCAGCATCCCGGCACCGCCGAACTCCTCGGGCACGGACAGCCCGATCAGGCCCGCCTCACCGGCTGCCAGCATGGTCGCCCGGTCGATCTCGCCCGCGGCGTCCCACCCCTCGATCGCCTCATTGGTCACGTGGCGCTTGACGAAATCCTTGACGAGGTCGCGGAATGCCTCGTGATCCTCTTCGTAGATGTCGCGTTCCATTGCGTCCTCCTGAACGTTCGTGCGTCATTGCTCCGGCGATTCTATGCCGGTTCGCCGACACCGGGACAGCCCGTTGTGAGAATGCATCCCACAATCGGTGGGACTGGGTACCGCGATTGTCGGATGCCGCAATGCGGCGGCCCAGGCGATGTTCGGCCCGGCGTTCCGTGCGGCGTTCAGTGCGTGTAGTCGGGCGCGGCGGGGAGCCCGAAGAACTCCTCGAGCGTGTGATATCCGCCGTGGTGGTAGGCAGCCGCAAGGTCTCGTCCGAGGTACCGGAGGTGCCAGGGTTCCGGCTTGTATCCGGTGACGCCGGAGCCGACCTGCTCGTAGCGGACGATGAACCCGTGCTCCCAGGCGTTCGCCGCGATCCACTCCCCCTGCGCCGTGGAGCCGAACGCCTCGATCGCCCCGCACCGGGAGTCGCAGGCCACGAGATCGATGGCGAGACCGGTCTGGTGCTCGCTGTGCCCGGCCCGCGCCGACGACGCATCCGCGCCGGCCTGCCCGCTGTTGCGGACGTGCGACGCATGGGTCGCCACCTGGAGATCGTACGAGCGGTAGCCGTTGTTCGCCCCGATGCGCCCCGCGCCCTCGGCCGCCGCGGCTTCAGCCATCTCGCCCACAGCCACGGCGACGTCGGCGCGCGCCTGACCGGACGCGGTCGTCATCTGCAGCGGAATGTCCGCGAGCGACTGCGGGGCGAAGGTGACGGGGGCGAGCGGACGCGCCTTGTTCACGACCACCCAGACATGGGCGGGGTCATCGAGCGCCACGCATGGCGCATTGCCGGCGATCACGGCTGCGCGGAAGCTCTCGGCACCGCCGAAGCCGGCGATGATCGCCGCATCATCGGCCACCGCGATCGCCTCCACCACACTCGGCTCCGAGCACGGGTCGGCCGCCGTGGTCGCTCCGACCTCGACCGAGGGAACCTCCTGCACGACGAGCGGTTGCGGCATCGCCACCGCCTCCGACGCCGAGTTCGCGATGGGCGCGCCGGCGATCGACAGCAGGATGCCGACGGCGGTCACCGCAAGACCGATGGGCAGCGCGGGTCCGCGAATCGGGGAACGCGGCGCCGCATGCTGAGGCTGCGGCGAGAAGTACATGCTCCCATTGTCCCTTAAGTCCAATAGAACATATATCCCAGCCGGGTTGACTCCACTGTCGTTTCTATGTTCGAATGTCTCTCATGCGGTGGCAGGGACAGAAGCTCGGTGACGTCGATGCCGCAGCGCTGCCAGGACTCGAGAACCGCTCGAACGTCCTCCGCACGGTGACCACGCCCGATTTCGCGGGCATGACCTTCCACGAGGTCCTGTCGAAATCCGCGCTCAACCACGTTCCGGGCGCTTCGCGCATGCCTTTCGCGTGGACCATCAACCCCTACCGCGGATGCAGTCATGCATGTGTATATTGCTTCGCTCGCGGCACGCACGAGTATCTCGATCTCGACGGCGGATCGGACTTCGACTCTCAGATCGTCGTGAAGGTCAACGTCGTCGAAGTGCTGGAGAAGGAGCTGCGCAAGGGCAGCTGGGAGCACGAGACCGTCGCCCTCGGGACGAACACCGATCCCTACCAGCGCGCCGAGGGCAGGTACAAGCTGATGCCGGGGATCATCGAGGCCCTCGCCGCGTCGGGCACCCCGATGTCGATCCTCACCAAGGGAACGCTGATCAGGCGCGACATCCCCCTGCTGGTGAAGGCGGCACAGCGGGTGCCCGTCGACATCCAGATGTCGATCGCGATGTACGACGACGATCTGCAGAAGGCGATCGAGCCCGGCACCCCGACCACACAGGCGCGGCTCGACACGGTGCGAGCGCTGCGGGATGCGGGCTTCCGGGTCACCGTGTTCCTGATGCCGATCATGCCCCACATGACCGACTCGCTCGAGGCGATCGACACCGCTCTGCGCCGCATCAAAGAGGCCGGAGCGAGTCGCGTCATCTACGGCGCGCTGCACCTCCGCGCCGGGGTGAAGCCGTGGTTCATGCAGTGGCTCGGCGAATTCCGTCCCGACCTGGTCTCGTCGTATCGCGGACTGTATCCGGGCGTCTCAGCAGAGGCACCCAAGGGTTATCGGCAGTGGCTCGCGAAGCGGGCGCGACCCCTGATCCGGATGCACGGGCTCGACGGGCAGCACGAAGACGACTACCCGGTGCGCGGCATCCGGTCGTCCGCCCCGCACGGACGACCAACGCCCGCAGTCGCTCCGTCGCCCGTTCCTGCGCAGCCGATGCTGTTCTGATCACGGATCGGAGTGCTCGGCGAGGCGCCGAGCGCGATCAGGCGAGGTCTGGAGGGCACCTCCAGGGCGCGTAGGCTCGGACGTTATGGCTATCGGCTCCACAATGCACACGTTCGAGGTCCAGCTGGCCGACATGGATCGCGGTGTGTACGACGACTTCTCGCTGCGCGTGGCACGGCATCCCTCCGAGACCGATGCGTACATGCTCACCCGCGTGCTCGCCTACGGGCTCGAGTTCACCGAGGGCATCACGTTCGGCGGCGGCATCTCGCAGACCGACGAGCCCGCCGTCCTGGTGCGCGACCTCACCGGCCAGACCACCGCATGGATCGAGATCGGCGCCCCCGACGCCGAGCGCCTGCACTACGGCAGTCGGCTCGCCGAGCGCACCGTCGTCTACACCCACCGCGACCCGGCGAAGGTCATGGCGCCGTGGGCCGACAAGCGGATCCACCGGTCCGAGGACATCCGCGTCTACAGCTTCGACCCCGGCTTCATCGAGTCCGCTGCACCGCTCATCGAGCGCCGCAACACCATGACACTCACCGTCACCGAGCAGGTGCTCTACCTCGACCTCAACGGCACGACCCTGACGACGGCGATCCACGAGCACGAGCTCGGCTGAGTCGACAGGGCGCTTCGCGGCGCCTCTTCAGGCGGAAGACTGCGCCTCGGGAGGACGCTCCACGCTGAATCCTCCTCCCGAGGCGCAGTTCTCCTCCCGGGGAGATGTCGCCCCCTGCGCAACACCCCGCGCACGACGAAGGCTCCGCCCCTGCCGATGCAGGAACGGAGCCTTCGAGCGTGACGGATCAGGCCGTGAGGTCTGCCGCGGTCGGCACGCGACCGGCGATCTCCTCGATCAGGTCGTCGTCGATGCGCGCGTTCTCGAACGGCGCGTCGATCTCGGCACGCTCCAGCAGCTCGGTCATGCGACGCTGGCGCTGACGCGTGATCAGCGTGACGACGCGACCCGAACGACCGGCGCGGCCCGTACGGCCCGAGCGGTGCAGGTACGTCTTGTACTCGTCGGGGGCGTCGGCCTGGACGACGAGGTCGATGTCGTCGACGTGGATGCCGCGCGCGGCGACGTCGGTGGCGACGAGCACGTTCACTCGTCCCGATGTCAGACGCTCGAGGTTGCGCGTGCGCTTGGCCTGGTTGAGGTCACCGTGCAGCGAGACCGCGGGGATGCCGGCGTCGTCGAACTGCTCTGCGAGCATGTCGGCATACGCACGGGTGCGGGCGAAGACCAGGGTCTTGCCGGCGCGGTCGACGAGCGACGTGAGGATGTCGGCCTTGTCGCGGTGCTCGATCACGAGCACGCGGTGCTCGATCGTGCTCGAGTCCTGGTCTTCACCGGCGACCTCGTAGACGGCCGGGTCGACGAGGAACTCGTCGACGAGAGCCGCGACCTCACGGTCGAGGGTCGCCGAGAACAGCAGCTTCTGGCTGCCGTCGGCCGTGTGGCGCAGGATGCGCTGCACGGGCTCGACGAATCCGAGCTCGCACATGTGGTCGGCCTCGTCGAGCACCGCGATGCGGCAGTCCGAGAGGTCGAGCTTGCCCTGGTTGATGAGGTCTTCGACACGACCTGGCGTGCCGATGACGATGTCGACGCCCTTCTTCAGCGCACCCACCTGGCGGCCCTGCGGCACGCCACCGTAGATCTGCGTGGTGAAGAGGCCGACGCTGCGGGCGATCGGCTGGATCGTGCGGTCGATCTGCAGCGCGAGCTCGCGGGTCGGAGCGAGGATGATCGCGCGCGGCGACCGACCGAACTCACGACGCTTGCCGGCCTGCGACTGCAGCACGCGCTCGACGAGCGGTGCGCCGAAGGCGATGGTCTTGCCGGAGCCGGTGCGGCCACGGGCGAGGACATCGCGCCCCTCGAGCACGGCGGGGATGCTGGCGGCCTGGATCGGGAACGGCGTCGCCGCGCCCATGCCGACCAGCGTCTCGACGATGTTCGATCCGAGACCGAGGTCGCCGAAGGTCACACCGTCGACCTCGACGGCAGCGACGGACTTCGCCTCGAGGCGCTCGTGCACGACGTCATCCGTCGGCTCGAACTTCTTGGCGGGCGCCGCGCTCGATGTGGCGTTCCAGTCGTTACGGCTGGGTCGCTCGTTGCGCGACGGCCGCCCGCGGGTGTCCGACGTCAGCGGGCGCGGACGCTCGGTGCGGTACGCGCCACCGGTCGAGGGACGCGAGCGCTCGTCGCGGCCACCCTCGAACGAACGCTGAGTGCGGTCACGGTCGAAGGCACGACGCGCACGGTCGGCGTCGTAGGAGCGCTCGGGGCGCTCGGCGCCGCCACGGTCATCACGACGCGGGCCTGCGCCACGGTCGTCACGACGAGGACGGTCGTCACGGTCGAAGCGCGGACGCTCGGATGCTGCACGGTCGAAGCGCGGACGCTCGGATGCTGCACGGTTGAAGCGCGGACGCTCGGACGCGCCGCGGTCATCGCGCTGCGGGCGGTCGTCGCGGTTGAAGCGCTGGCCACCGCGATCGTCGCGGAAGCCACCGGAACGCTGGTCACGACGGTCGTCGCGGCCCGGACGTCCGCCATCGCGGTGATCGTTGTCGCGGAAGCCCTGGCGCTGCGTGCCCGCACCGCGGTCGTCACGGCGCGGACGCTCGTCACGCTGGCCGCCGCGCTCATCGCGGTACGTGCCGGGACCGGTCGGACGCTGGCTGCCGCGGTCATCGCGACGCGGACGGTCGAAGCCCGTGGATGAGCGGTCGTTGTAGCGCGGGCGGTCGTCGCGATTGTGCGGTGCCTCACGGCGACCCGACTCGGCACGGTTGCGGATGCCGCGCGACTCGTCGCGACCCGCACGCTCCTGAGCGCTCCAGCGCTGCTTGGGCGCGCCCTCTTCGGCGGGACGGTAGCCGCGGTGGCTCGCGCTGCGGCTACCCGGGCGACGGTCGAAACCGGCGGCCGGGGTGCGGCGCTCGCCGGCATCCGCTCGTCCGCCCCGCGCGTCGCGGGAATCGCGCGTGTCGCGAGCACCGACGCGACCGGCGTCACGGCCGCCGACGTGGCGGTCGTGGAACGAGGTCTTGTTCGCGCCGTAGCGCGGCTCGAAGTTGGCGGCGGGACGGCCGCCGCGCGGCTTCTTGTTCTTGGGCATGGGTGTGTCCTTCTGAGTTCTCGCACGAGAACGGCGCTGCGCACACGCGCGAGCACCCTGCGCCGGATCGGATGCGATCGGGCGGGGTTCCGGACTGTCAGCGGCCGGGGCCATTCATGTGATGGTTGATTAGCGTCGAGCGACGCTCACCATCGGCCCCTGGACTCACACTTCTTACACAAAAACGTCCGCGCATTGCACGGGTGTCCGAAGCCGACCCATCAAGTGTAGCGGTCACTCCTGAAAATCCGCCCAGTCCCCCGGACGCTCACGCCTCGCCATACGATTGCGGGGTGAACTCCGCATCCCCCACCGGCACCCAGGTGTACCTCCAGCTCGGCGACGTCAGCGCCCAGATCGCCCAGGTCGGCGCATCCCTCCGATCACTCCGCATCGGCTCGGTCGACCTGATCTCCCCGTACCCGGCAGACTCCCCGACGCCCTCGTGCTCGGGAGTCGTGCTCGCGCCGTGGCCGAACCGTGTGCGAGACGGCCGGTGGAACGACGAGGGCACGGAGCGTCAGCTGGCGATCACCGAGCCGAAGTTCAGCAATGCGAGCCACGGGCTGCTGCGTTTCACCGCCTACGGCATCGAAGAGACAGCGTCGGGGACGACGCTGAGCGCCACGATCGTTCCGCAGACCGGCTACCCGTACCTGATCGAGACGAGCGTCACCTATGTGCTGCGCGCCGACGGAATCGACGTCACGCACGCGCTGACGAACCGCTCGGCGACAGCGGCGCCGGTCGCTCTCGGCACGCACCCGTTCGTCACGATCAGCGATGTGGATCCGCGCGACCTCGTGCTGCGTGTGCCGGCTCACACCCAGATCACGACCGACGAGCGGATGCTGCCCACGGGCACGCGACCCGCGGATGCCGCGCTACGCGACGGCGCCCGCCTCGGAGACGTCGACCTCGACACCGGATTCACCGACCTCGAGCGCGATGCCGACGGACTCGTGCGACACTCGCTCACCGCACCCGACGGGCGCCGCCTCACCCTCTGGCAGGGCGCGGGCTTCGACTTCGTGCAGGTCTACACGACCGACAAGTATCCGGGGCAGTCGCTCGCTGTCGCGATCGAGCCGATGACCGCTCCCGCCGATGCGCTGAACAGCGGCACAGGCGTTCGTCGCCTCGCCCCGGGCGAGACCTGGACCCTCGAGTGGGGCATCACGCTCGACTGACGCCGGCAGCGCCGACCCCGCTCTGCACCACCCCGGCCTGGGATCTCCGGGGTGACGGCACGGCCCGCGTGCACAACTCAGCACCGAACGGCCGACGCCCACCCGGAAGACGATTCCGGGTGGGCGTCGGGCTCAGTCGTGCTGAGAACGGAACACAGGCCGGCGACTACTCGCCGCGCTCGCGCATCTCCCGGCGGGTCAGCTGCGGCGCGTGCGGCAGCCCGGACTCACCAGCACCGGCGGCACCGGCCCCAGCCCCAGCACCGGCACCGGCACCGGCCAGCACCAAGTCGCCCGCAGGCACAGGGCCGTCGGACGGCTCGTCGCCGTCGACCGGCGCAGACCCGTCGTCGCCGGATCCCGCCTTGCGTGCCTGACGCCGCTCCTTCGCACCCTCGACGAGGTTGTAGAGCGTCGGCAGCACGATGAGTGTCAGCACGGTCGACGACAGCAGCCCACCGATCACGACGATCGCGAGCGGCTGCGAGATGAACCCGCCGTGCCCGGTGATGCCCAGCGCCATCGGAGTGAGTGCGAGGATAGTCGCGAGCGCCGTCATGAGAATAGGGCGCAGACGCTTCTCGCCACCGGCCCTGACCGCGTCGAGAGTCGACAGCCCCTTCTCGCGGTACTGGTTGACGAGGTCGATGAGCACGATCGCGTTCGTGACCACGATGCCGATGAGCATCAGCACACCGATCAGCGAGGCCACCCCCAGCGGCACACCCGTGACGATCTGCAGCAGGATCGCGCCGGTCGCCGCGAACGGCACCGACACGAGCAGCAGCAGCGGCTGACGCAGCGACTTGAACGTCGCCACCATCACGACGTAGACGATCAGGATCGCGGCGAGCATCGCGAGACCGAGCTGCGAGAACGAGTCGGCCTGCTGCGTCGCGACGCCACCGACCTCGGCGGACGCACCGTCGGGCAGGTCGACGGCGGCGAGCGCCTCGGTGACCGACTGCGTCGCCACGGCGAGGTTGTCGGATGCCGGGGGCACGGTGATCGTCGCGGTGCGGCGTCCCTGCTCGGTGGTGATCGAGGTCGGGCCGTTGCGCTCCTCGACCGTCGCGATGTCCTGCAGCTGCACGACTCCGAGAGCACTCGGGATCGTGAGCTCGCGCAGGGCCTGCGCGGTGGTCGGCGGCTCGGCTGCCGCGAGGTAAATCGTCAGCGCGGTGTCGTCGATCTCGACCGAGCCCACCTGCTGGGGACGCATCGTGTTCGACACGAGTGCGCCGACGGCCACCTCGGACAGTCCCCGCGCGGCTGCGGCGTCGCGGTCGACGACCACGGCCAGGTACGGCAGCGCGGCCGCGAGGTTGTCGGTGACCTTGCCGATGCCGTCGCGTCCCTCGAGCTCGTCGACCACGGCGGCGGTGGCGGTCTGCAGGTCCTCGGCGTTCGACGCGGTGACCGAGATCTCGATGTCGCTGGAGCCGAGGCCGGCGGATGCTGCGACCGACACCTCTCCGACATCCGTGAGGTCCTCGATCGCGTCCTGCACCGCGGTACGGAGCTTCTCCTGGTCGGCGTCCGGGTCGGTGAGCACCGAGTAGGTCACGCCGGCGCCGCCCGAGAAGGCGTCGCGCAGCGCCGATCCGCTCGAGCCGATCGAGGCCTGCACGGTGGTGACGCCGTCGATCTCGAGCAGCGCGTCCTCGACCGCGACGGCCGCCTCCGACTTCGTCTCGAGACTCGCGGTCGGACCGAGGTCCTGCGTGACGGTCATGGTGTTCTGCCCGGAGTCGCTGAGGAAGTTGACCTTCATCAGCGGGGCCGCAGCCAGCGTGGCTCCGAGCACCACGACCGCGAGGATCACGGTGAGACCGGAGTGCTTCAGCGTCCACCCCAGGATCGGGCGGTAGGCACTCTGGAGGCGCGTCGGCGGAGCATCCGGGTGCTCGGGGTCGATCTGCACGCCGTTCTCGTCGAGCAGCGGCTTGCCCGGGCGCAGGAACCAGTACGCGAGCACCGGGACGATCGTCAGCGACACGAGCAGCGAGGCCACCATCGCGATCGACACCGTCATCGCGAACGGCCGGAACAGCTCTCCGACCATGTCTCCGACGAACACGATCGGCAGGAACACGGCGACGGTCGTGATGGTCGACGACGTCACCGCCATCGCCACCTCGCGCACGGCGAGCCGGATGGCATCGCCCTTGTCGGCATCGCCGACGTAGTGCCTCTTGATGTTCTCGATCACGACGATCGAGTCGTCGACCACCCGTCCGATCGCGATCGTGAGCGCGCCGAGGGTCAGGATGTTGAGCGAGTAGCCGAAGGCCTGGAGCCCGATGAAGGTGATCAGGACGCTGGTCGGGATCGAGATCGCCGTCACGAGCGTCGAGCGGATCGACAGCAGGAAGACGAGGATGACGATCACCGCGAAGACGAGGCCGAGCAGCCCCTCGGTCGCGAGCGTCTCGATCGACTGCTGGATGAAGGGCGCCTGGTCGAAGATGATCGTGAAGGTCGCGTCGGGGAAGGCCTCTTCGATCGTGTCGAGCGCGGCGATGACACCCTGCGACACCTCGACCGTGTTCGCGGCGGGCAGCTTGGTGATCGAGATCGAGAGGGCGTCCTCGCCGTCGACGCGTGAGATCGACGAGATCGGGTCGGTCTCCTGCACGACGGTCGCGACGTCGCCGACCTTGGCGGTCGTGCCGACCAGCGGAAGCGCTGCGATCTCCTCGACGGAGGTGATCTTCGCACCGGTCTGCACCGTCAGGGTCTGACCGTCTTCGGTGATGTCACCACCCGGGAACAGCGTGCCGTTCTGCTCCAGGGCCGTGCTGATCGCCTGGGTGCTCTCCCCCACCGCGGCGAGCGCGGCGACATCGGGCGTGATCGTGATGCGCTGACCGACACCTCCGATGAGCTGTGCGGCGTTGACGCCGTCGACGTCCTCGAGCTCAGGAATGGCCACGCTCGTGAGCTCGGCCTGCGCGTTCTCGGCGTCGTCGAAGCCGGTCACCGCCACCTGGATCACGGGGAAGTCGTCGATCGACACCGCGAGCACCTGCGGGCTCAGGTCGTCGGGCAGCTGCCCCGAGATGCGGTTGATCGCCTGCTGGATCTTCTGCTCGGCCGTCGCGAGGTTCGTGCCGTAGGCGAAGGTCGCCTGCACGATCGACGCGTTGGTCGTGCTCGTCGCCGTGGTCCCCTCGAGTCCGGGAACGCCCTGGATCGCCGACTCGATCGGCGTCGAGACATCGTTCTCGACGACCTCGGGCGACGCACCGGGGTACGTCGTCATGACCATCAGGTTGGGCAGCTCGAGCGACGGGATGAGCTCCTGCTTGAGGTTCGTCAGAGCGAGCCCGCCGAACACGGCGGCGACGATCGTGATCAGTGCGATCAGTGCGCGGTTCTTGAGACTCAGGACGGCGAGGTTCGACAAGGCGGATTCTCTCTCGATCGGATCAGGCGGATGCTGCGGCGGCGGATGCGGAGGGGGACGCCGGAGAAGGAGTGAGGATCCCGGCGAGGGCGTCGCGGATGAGCTCTTCGTCGAGCGGCTCGTCGTGGATCTGAGAGTGCCAGAGTACGCCGTCGATGAAGACGGCGGCGGCCCTGGCCCTGTCGACTCCGTGAACGGGGGCGATGAAGCCGACGATCTCGTCGGACCAGAGTCGGGCGAACTGACGGACGCGCGGGTCGTGCACGGCGGCGGTGACGACGGCTCGGTCGGCCTGCACAGCGCGGGCGTCGTCGAGCCCTCGGCGCACCAGACGAGCGAGTCCTTCCGGCGTCACTCCCTCGATGACCACGGCTCGCCGGGTCGCGTAGATGCGCGCCTCGATCTCGGCGGCCAATGCCCCGATCGCCGCCTCGCGCAGGTCGTCGAGGGTGGCGAAGTACTGGGTCGTCGAGCCGAGGGGCACCCCGGCTCGCGCTGCGACCTTGCGGTGGGTGAGCGCGTCGACGCCGATCTCGACGATCAGCTCTGCGGCGGCGGTGACGATCTCGCGACGGCGCGCCTCAGGGTCGCGGCGGCGGCGCGTGCCATCGCTCATTCCGGACCCCCAGCGATCACCCCTGTACGGGCGTACATGTACGTTTGTACATTCTGCATCCCGAACCTGAGGGTTCGCTCGGGGCGCTGCGGCGGCGACGGGCGCCGCCAGTACGACAGGCGCACGGCGCGCCGTCTACTCGACCTGGCCGCGCTCGAAGTAGGCGACGAGGTCCTCGTCCAGCTGGGGGACCGTGATCGCCGAGCCGTCCCCGCGCAGCGACTCGGTGGCGAGGATGCCGGCGGCCACCGCCTCGCGAGCCGCCACCGGCGAGGTCTCCGTGACTCCCCCGTCGCGCACGAATCGCAGGAACTCCGCCACCAGCAGCGCGTCCGCTCCGTCGTGACCTGCGCCCTCAGCCGCAGGAACGATGAACGTCTCGTCGGCGGCTGCGGCCCCGCGATGGCGGCGGTTCCACAGCCTGACCTCGCTGCCCGCCGTGTCGCCCACGTTCTCGATGCGACCCTCGGTGCCGATCACGGTGTAGTTGCGCCAGTAGTCGGGTGTGAAGTGGCACTGCTGGTACGAGGCGAGGATGCCCCCTGACAGGCGCATGTTGACCATCGAGATGTCCTCGACGTCGATCACCGGGCTCAGGCCCGTGAGCGATGCGGGCGGCCAGTTGTCGACGCTGAACCAATCGGGCATCCGCTCTCCGGTGCGATCGCGGCGGTCGGTGATGCCGCCGTAGACGCTGAGCTCGCCCATCGCCGCGACCTGCTCTGTGTAGGCGCCGGCGAGCCAGTGGATGATGTCGATGTCGTGCGCCCCCTTCTGCAGGAGCAGTCCCGTCGTGCGGCGGCGGTCGGCGTGCCAATCCTTGAAGTAGTAGTCGCCTCCGTGTCCGACGAAGTGGCGCACCCACACGGCCTTGACGTCTCCGATCCGCCCGTCCTGGATGAGCCCGCGCATCAGGGTGATCACCGGCATGTGGCGCATGTTGTGACCGATGTAGAGCCGGCTGCCGGTGCGCCGGGCCGTCTCGAGCATCGCGTCGGCGTCGGCGAGGTCGATGGCGAGGGGCTTCTCGCAGAACACCGCGACACCGGCTTCGAGGGCGCGGATGCTGAGAGCTGCGTGCGTGTCGTCGGGCGTCAGCACCATGACGGCGTCGACTCCTGAGGAGAGCAGCTCATCGAGCGAGTCGGTGACGAAAGCCTCGGGAAGCAGACGCCGGGCGTCATCACGCGCACGCTCCGACCGGTCGCAGATCGCGGTGATGCGAGACCCCTGGCCGGGGCGGTGCACCTCCTCGCGCAGTGTGGCGCGCGCGCCGAAGCCGATGATTCCGATGGTGAGATCCACGGTGGTCCTTCTGAGAGTCGAATCGTGTGTGTACGCGGACGCCTGCGTCAGCGCGCGTGAGGGGTGGGGGCGTCGAGGTCCGTCGATGCCCCGGGGAACAGCGACCAGGCGAACTCGTGCAGCTGCCCGGCAGAATCGTCTGCAGCGAGCGCGCGGTCGATGATGATGCGCGCCTGCCTGTCGTAGAAGTCCGTCGGGCCGACCGTGGTCAGGGTGGGCGCGACGAGCTGCGCGTCGGGGGTGTTGCCCACTCCGATCACCGCGACGTCGTGCGGCACGCGGAGTCCGAGCATGTGCGCCGCATTGATCGCCGCGATGGCCGCGAAGTCGGTCGTCGCGTAGATCGCATCCGGTCGATCGTCGCGCGAGAGCAGCCGCACCGCCGCGGCGAAGGCGCTCGCCTGGCCCTCGGTGTAGGTCACCGTCCACTCGGGATCGATCGCGAGTCCGGCATCCGCCATCTTCTGGAGATACGGCGTGTACCGGGTGACCTGCGTGGGCGCGAGACGCACGGCGCCCTCGGCGGCCAGGCATCCGATCCGCACGTGCCGCTCGAGCAGATGGTCCATCGCGAGCTCGCACCCCGGGATCGCATCCGAGCGCACGACGTCGAATCCGGCGGGTTCGAGGTGCTCCGAGAATACGACGAGCCGCTGCCCGCGCTGCACGAGGTCCGCCAGCTTGCGCTCGGCGTCCTCGTCGATCCCGACGCCGTCGAGATAGGCGACGTCGCTCTCGACCCGGTCGAGAGCCGCATGCCAGTCTCCGTCGGCGAGGATGAGCGTCGTGAGACCGTGCCTGTTCGCCTCGACGTTCACGGCGTCGGCCACCGCGAGCGACCACGGGTCGCTGAGCATGTGCAGCGAGAGCTGCACCATGCCGCTGCGCCCGGTGCGGATCGTCCGCGCCGCGACGTTGGGCCGGTAGTTGAGCTCGTCGGCCGCGGCGAGCACCCTGGCCGCGGTGGCCTCGGCGACGCCTGCCCCCGATGCCGCGCCCGAGCGCCCGGAGAACACGTACGACACCGTGGCTGTCGAGACGCCTGCGCGCTCTGCGACCATCTTCAGGGTCGGCCGCCGGACGGTCGTCGACTGCTGCCTGCGCTCTGCCATCGGTCAGCCCTTCGATCCGCTGAAGGCGATGCCCTGGATGAACTGCCGCTGCAGGATCATGAAGGTGACCAGCATCGGCAGGGTCGCGAGCAGCGCTCCCGCCATCAGCACCGGGTAATCGGTGCCGTGGATGCCGACGAGCTGCGAGAGCCCGACGGACAGCGGCATCTTGGCGGGGTCGGTCGTCACGATCAACGGCCAGAGCAGATCGTTCCAGGACCACAGCACAGTGAACACCACGAGAGCGATGATGCCAGGCTTCGCGAGCGGAACCATGATCCGCCAGAAGGTCTGCCACGGATTCGCCCCGTCGATGCGGGCCGCCTCCTCGAGTTCCGCAGGCATCGACATGAAGAACTGACGCATCAGGAACGTGCCGAAGGCACTGAAGATCCCGGGCACGATCAGCGCCTGCAGGGTGTTCAGCCACCCGAGCGACTGGATGATCTCGTACTGCGGCAGCAGGTACAGCTGCGAGGGCACCATGAGCACCGACAGGAACACCACGAACAGCGCGTTGCGTCCGGGGAACGGGATGCGGGCGAAGGCGTAGCCGGCCATGGTGCACAGCACGACCTGTCCGACCGTGCGGCCGACCGTCAGCAGCACCGAGTTGGCGAACATCTGCGCGAAGGGCATCGAGTCGAAGACCTCGGCGAAGTTGGTGAACACCCACTCGCGCGGGAGCAGGCTCGGCGGCACCTGCACCGAGTCCGACAGGGTCTTGAACGAGGTCAGCAGCTGCCAGATGAACGGGAAGACCATGAGGATCGCACCGACGAGGAGCACGACGTGGACGATCCAGAGCGCCCTGTTGCGAGGCTTTCCGGGACGGGCGGCCGAGCGACCGGCCGGAGCGCCGACGACGGCGCGCGTGTCGAGCGAGACCTCACTCATAGTGCACCCACTTCTTCTGCAGACGGAACTGCACGACGGTCAGCACCAGGATGATCACGAGCAGCAGGAAGGCGACGGCCGCGGCATACCCCCGGTCGTTGTCGAGGAACCCCGCCTCATAGAACAGGTAGACGACCGTGCGAGTGTTGGGCATGGCCGGATTGCTGCGTCCGAGCATCATGTAGATCAGGTCGAACACCTGCAGCGCGCCGATCACGCTGATGACGCTGACGAAGAAGATCGACGGCGACAGCAGGGGGATGGTGATGGAGAAGAACTTGCGCACCGGACCGGCGCCGTCGAGGTCGGCCGCCTCCATGATCGTGTCGGGGATGCCCTGGAGGCCGGCGAGGAAGATCACGATGTTGGTGCCGAGGCCCGCCCAGATGCCCACGACCGCGATGGCGACGAGCGCCGTGTTCGGATCGGTGAGCCAGCTGCGACCCGCGATGCCGACCGAGCCGAGGGCGGCGTTGAGCACGCCGTAATCGCCGTTGTAGATCATGCGCCACACCAGGGCGATCGCGGCGGGCATCGTGACGACCGGGATGAAGTACAGCGTCCGATAGGCGCTGCGCCCCTTGAGCCCCGCGGTGTTGAGCAGGGCGGCGATGCCCACGGCGAGCGGGATGCCGATGAGGGCGATGACCGTGTAGAGCGCGGTGTTGCGCAGCGCCCCGATCAGCTCCGGGTCCTGGAACAGGCGGACGTAGTTCTCGATCCCCACCCATTCCGCGCCGCCGAACGGCCCCGACTTCGTGAACGAGATGATGAGCGTGCGCACGGTCGGCCACAGGTAGAAGACGGCGATGCCGAGGGCTGTCGGGCCGATGAAGACGAGAGCCCACCACGGGGAGGCACCCGGGTTGCGGCGGCGGCGGATGCCGGGGCTCTTGGCCTCCGGCATCCGCTCCGCCTGCGCACGCGGGGGTGACGCGACGGCTGTCATGTCCGGCTACTCCTGCTCGGCGTCGAGCGCCGTCTGCATCTGCTCGGCGAGGTCCTTCAGTCCCTCCGCCGGGGCGACGGCACCCGACCAGACCTGCGAGAGCACCTCGCTCTCGATGCTCGTCCACGCCGAGGTGTTCTTCGAGACCGGGTAGGGCACGGCGGTGTCGAGGGCGTCGATGTAGACCTGCAGGTCGTACTGCGGCAGGGCATCGACCCACGCCTGCTGGGTGCCGTTGAACGCGGGGATCACGGTGCCGGACTCGGCCTGGATCTGCGCCGCCTCCTCGCCGCTCGCGAAGGCGGCGAACGCCTGGGCCTCGGCCAGATGAGAGCTCTTCGCGTTGGCGACGTTGCCCACACCGTGGATCACGCTCTGATTGCCCTCCGGCCCCTCGGGGAGCGGCGCGACGTTCACCCTGTCGGCGATGTCGGCGTTGTCCCCGTAGGCGATGGCCGCCCACGAGCCGTTCTGGAACATCGCGACCTTGCCCGAGAGGAAGAAGTCCTCGGGGTTGGTGTCGGTCATCTGCTGCGCGGTCGGAGACGACCCCGCCTCGATCAGATCGGTCCACAGCTCGATACCCGCGAGCGCCTCAGGCGAGCCGTAGCCGCTCTCGGTGCCGTCGGCCGAGATGACCTCGCCACCGGCCTGCGCGATCGAGTTGTAGAAGTTCTCCTGGCCGTACTGGCTCGCCGCGACGCCGAACTGCCCGGTGGCCGGGTCGGTGAGCGCAGCGGCAGCCGCGGTGAAGTCGTCCCACGTCCAGCCGGCGGTCGGGTAGTCGACACCCGCGGCGTCGAAGAGCTCCTTGTTGTACCAGAGCGCGACGGTGTCGAAGTCCTTGGGGGCGCCGTAGAGCTTTCCGTCGAAGGTGTAGAGGTCGATGAGACCCTGCGGGTAGTCGGCCGCATCCACTCCGGCGTCGTCGAGTGGCGCGAGCTGGCCGTTCGAGGCGTAGAGCGGGAAGTTCGGGCCGTTCATCCAGAACACGTCGGCGGCGGACCCGCCGGTGGCCGCGGTCTGCAGCTTGGTGAAGTACTCCTTGTAGGGCGTCACCTGGATGTCGATCGTGACGTTCGGGTTCTCCTTCTCGAACGCCGCCGCGATGTCCTCCATCGCGGGCTTCTGGTTCTCGTCCCAGATCGCGTAGCTGAGGGTGACGTCTCCACCGGACGAGCTCTCACCCCCGGCCTGTGACGAGCAGGCGCTGAGCGCGAGGACAGCTGCCGCAGAGGCGGCGAGGGCGCCGAGGGCGCGACGGGAGGTGCGGGGCATCGATGTCTCCTTTGACGGGTGCAGGGGATCGTGACGAGCGGAATCAGACGTGTTAAACGATTAGCAGTTAAACGATTAGCAAGGAGACTAACTCGACCGGCGGGGAGCGCGCAAGCATCGATCTTCGAGAGGCGCGAATGCGCCGGCGTCCGGAGCGCAGGTCAGAGCGCGGAGCCGAGCGCCAGTCCCAGGCCGGCCGCGAGAAGGCCCAGCAGCAGCATCCCGATCGCATCGAACGCGGATGCTGTGCGCTCGCCGTCCTTCCACAGCGCGACCGCGTCGAGCATCGCGGTGCTGAACGTCGTGTAGCCGCCGAGAAGACCCGCGCCCAGCAGGAACGCCTCCGCGGGCAGCGCGGCGGTCACGAGGCCGAGTGCGAACGATCCGCTGAGGTTGACGACGAGGATGCCCCACGGAAAGCGTCGGCCCGCGACCTTCGCGACCCCGAGGTCGACGACGTAGCGGAGCACGGCACCCACTCCCCCGGCGAGCGCGGCCCCGACGAACAGCAGCGGGGTCACGACGTAACCCCCGCGCGAGGCGTCGCGCGCGGTCGGCCGAGCCGCAGGCCCAGCGCTGCCGCCCCCAGGCCGAGCACAAGGCTGCCGGCGGCATAGGCGAACGCGAGCACGGGAGCAGCAGACCACAGGGCGACCGTTCCGGTCATGAAGGCGCTGTAGGTGGTGAACCCGCCGAGCACACCCGTGCCGAGGAACAGCCGCAGGCCGGTCGTCTGCGGCAGGCGCGCGGCGAGGATGCCGATCAGCAGCGACCCGAGCACGTTGACCGCGAGGGTGGCGAACGGGATGCCGCCCGCATCCGGCATCCAGAGCCCTACCGCGAGTCGCGCGGCGGTGCCGATGCTCCCGCCTGCGAAGACGAGGAGCAGGCGGCGAGCGGTCACGCCGCCACTCTAGTCTCGTCGTTGTGGTGCACCCGTCGAATGTCAACCCGGTGTGGCTCAGCGCCGCCGAGGCGAAGACTGAAGCCATGAAGCCACTGTGGAAGCTCGACCGGACCCCGCCCACCGGCACGCCGTTCGACCCGGGAGCACGGCACGACGTCATCATCGTCGGCGCGGGCCTCACGGGCCTGACCACCGCCGTCATGCTGACCCGGGCGGGTCTCGACGTCGCGGTGATCGAGGCGGGTGAGGTCGCCGAGCTCGCGACCGGCGGCAACACCGGCAAGCTGTCGCTGCTGCAGGGCAAGCGCCTCGCCGAGATCCGCGCGCACCACCCGGCCTCACTCGTGCAGGCCTACGTCGACGGCAACCGCGAGGGCATGGAGTGGCTGGTCGCGTTCGCCGACCATGCCGGCGTCTCGTACGAACGCCGCACCGATCACTCCTACGCGCAGGACCCGAGCGGGCTGGACGCGGTGCGCGAGGTGCATGACGCGGCGCACGAGGCGGGGCTCCCGACCAGGATGCTGACGCCCGACGAGCTTTCATCTCTGCCGTTCCCGGTCTTCGGTGCGGTCGCGCTCGACGACCAGGTGACGATCGACCCCGCGCTGGTGACGCACGCGCTCGCCGAGGAGCTCCTCGCCGCCGGCGGGACCCTGCACACCGGAGTGCGGGTCACTGCGACCCATGCTCTTCCCGATCCTCGCGTCGAGACACCGGTCGGACCAATGTTCGCCGAGCACATCGTGATCGCGACGGGATACCCGATCCTCGATCGGGGACTGTATTTCGCCAAGATGCGGGCGTTCCGCTCGTACTGCGTCTCGTTCCGCGTGAGCGGCGATCTGCCCACGTCGACGTTCATCTCGGTCGACGGCTCCACGCGCTCGATCCGCCCGGTCTCCGACGCCGACGGGCCCGGCGGTGACGCGCGACTCGTCGTGGGCGGCAACGGGCATCCGGTCGGGCGCTCCGACGGCGAGGCAGCCGCGGTCGACGACCTCGTCGAGTGGACGAGACAGTACTTCCCCGATGCCGAGGAGACCCACCGCTGGTCTGCGCAGGACTACGAGTCGCACAATCAGATCCCCTTCGTCGGCGCGATGCCGCGCGGACTCGGCGTCATCCGCTTCGCGACGGGCTATGCGAAGTGGGGGCTGTCGAACGCTCCGGCCGCCGCCCTGCGCCTGACCGCCGAGATCCTCGGTGCCAACTGGCACGACCGCCCGTCGTGGATGGTGAAGATCGGCACGAGACTGACCGTCCCCGCCGACCTCGCGCGAGGGGCCGTCGAGGGCGCGAAGGTGGCGGCCGCGGCGACGACCGGATGGGTCGATGCCGAGCGACGCCCCGTGCCGGTGCCGAAGCCGGCGGAGGGCGAGGGCGTGGTCGCGAACCGCAGCGGACGCCCGGTGGCCATCTCGACCGTCGGCGGAGTCACCCGTGCCGTGTCGGCCGTGTGCCCGCACCTGGGCGGTGTTCTCGCATGGAACGACGCCGAGTGCACGTGGGACTGCCCGCTCCACGCCTCGCGTTTCGCGGCCGACGGCACACGGATCGAAGGCCCCGCAGTGGAGGATCTGAAGATCCTCCCGCGCAAGAGCGGGGGCTGAGCGCGTCAGCCGCGCGGCGCGTCGGCGCCCGGCGGCGGGGAGTCCCAGCCCTGCTGGGGCTCGTCGCAGTTCTCGCGGAACACATACTGCGAGGCGAGCTTGCGCTGGTGGCTCGACCAGTCGATCGCCGGGCGGCGCTGCTCGGGCGGCAGATAGCCGAGACGATACACGGCCATGAGCTCGAGGTCGTCTGGCACTCGCAGCAGCTTCACGATCTCGTCCCAGCGCCCCGGAACCTCCATCGGGAAAGAGATGAACTGGATGCCCATGCCGAGCTCGACAGTGGTCAGCCAGACGTTCTCCATCGCCGCCCCCATGCTGAACACCGAGTAGAACGACGACAGCTGGCCCGGCCGGTACTCGCTGCGATCGAGCATCACACCCAGCAGCAGTGGGGACCCTGCGACGAGCTTGTGATTCTCCTCGCCCAGGGTCTTCGGCACCCCGAACGTGTTCATCAGCTTCTGGCCGCGCTTGGTGAACACCTGGCTGGTGAAGGGTCGGAGGGCCGCGGGGAGCTTGTCGAACAGCATCCCGCTGCGCTTCTCCTCCATCTCGGCCTGGCTGAAGCGGAAGTACGGCTTGTAGCGCTCGAAGAAGGTGCCGTTCGACATGGCCTCGGTCATGCTCTCGCCCGAGATGCGCGCGATCTGATCGATCGTGTCGCGGTTCTCGATGACCACGAACCGCCACGGCTGGCTGTTCAGCTGCGAGGGTGCGCGACCGGCCGCCTCGAGCAGGATGCGCTGATGCTCCTCCGACACCGGGTCGGGCAGGAACGGCCCGTTCGTGGTCTTGCGGCGGCGGATGGCGTCGAGCAGTTCCATGCGTTCACTTCCGGTCGGTGGTGAGGCGCGAGCAGATGAAGCCCGCGACGATGAAGGGGGCCGCGGCGAGCGCGACCAGCGGATGCCGTCGGCTGTGCGACCCCAGGTAGGGAATGGCCGCGAGCGGGGCGGCGGCCGGCGCGAGCGCCAGTGCGGCACGGCGGCTCGCGTGCTTCGGCCGGCCCCAGAGCACCGCGGAGAACGCGGCGGCAGATGTCACGCAGGTCGCGATGTACATCGCGTGGTGCAGCCAGCGGTAGCCGCTGGTGTCGATGACCCTGGTCGCGACGGCTGTGCCCAGCGCGCAGTTCGCGGTGTAGGCGACAGCTGCGGCGGCGAACAGCGGCGCGGCATCGGTGCGTCTGCGGCGGGGGGCCATGCCCCGACCCTACGCCCACCCCCGGCATCCGTTCTCGGCCTTGCCGTGGTGTCTCGTTCTGTGCAAAGCCCTCCCGCTCCGTGCGGGGTCAAAAACGCACCGCCCGCGCGATGCGGGGTCAAAAGCGCACCTGAATCGGTCGATTGCGATGCGTTTCTGACCCCGCAAGCGCCAGCGGATGCCGCGCGGCTGCTTAGAGGTTGCTCTCCGCGTAGATGCGGAGTGCGTCGCGGACGAACTCCGCGCCCTGCGTGCCGCCTGCGGACGTCGCGTAGTTCGCGCCGAAGCGCGGATCTGCGACGTACATCTCACCGAGTCCGATGACGTAGGCCTTCACGTCACCGCCCGGCACGGCCGCGGGCGTCCCCGGGATGCCGGTGAGCCACTCGACGTGGCGGCGAGCGACGTCCTGAGCCTCGGCGGATGCCGGGTCGATGCCGCTCTCTGCGGCGGCGATCCAGTCGCGACCGAGGTCGGAGACACGCTGCTGCCAGTCGGCGCGCTCGGCGTCGGTCATCCCGCGCCACCAGCGGTCACTGTCGGCGTAGGTCTTGCGACCCCAGCGCTCTTCGACCTCCTCCTTGTACCGGGTGTGGTCGAATCCGTCGAACATGTTCTCTGCCATGAGTTCTTCACCTCCTTTCAATGCGTTGATGGTGTTCTCGACAGACGCGATCTGTCGCGCCAGCCGGTTCTGCTCCTCGCGCAGCAGCGCGAGGTGGGTTTCGAGAGCAGACGCCTCGCTCTGCCGTGAGGTCACCGGGTTCAGCACCTCGGCGATCTGCGGCAGACCGAGTCCGAGCTCACGCAGCAGCAGGATGCGCTGCAGGCGCACGAGCGCGGCCTCGTCGTAGTGGCGATAGCCGTTGTGCGCGATGCGCGACGGCCGCAGCAGGCCGACGTCGTCGTAGTGACGCAGCGTTCTGCTGGTGGTGCCGGCGAGTCGGGCGATCTCCTGGATCGACCAGTCGCGACCGGTCATGGCCTCCTCCTTCCGTGGATCCGTTCTTCGATAACTCCACGGTAGAAGTTGACGTTGCGTCAAGGTCAAGCCATCGTCTCAACCGATATTCTTCATCCGCTCGTCACACGAATCGGCCTGTCGCTCGCTACGGTCGACACGTGCCCGAATCCCGCTCCGCCACGCATCCGCTCGCCCTCGCTCCCGTGATCGCTCCGCCGAGCACCGCGGACGAGTTCGTGGAGCGCTTCCTGCACAACCTCAACTTCGATCGGGGCGTCGCCCTGTCGGCCTCCAGCGCGAACGACCGCTACCTCGCGCTCGCCCACACCGTGCGCGACTATCTGATGGCGCGCTGGCTCGAAGATGTGCGGCATCAGAAGGAGGTGCAGGCGAAGGGAGTCTGCTACCTCTCGGCCGAGTATCTGCTGGGGCGTCAGCTCGACAACAACCTGCTCGCCGCCGACCTCACCGACGTCGCGGCCGAAGCTCTCGCCTCGTGCGGAGTCTCGCTCGATGAGCTGCGCGCCCACGAGGTCGAGCCCGGCCTCGGCAACGGTGGACTCGGGCGCCTCGCGGCCTGCTTCATCGACTCGCTCGCGACGATGGCGGTGCCGAGCATCGGCTACGGCATCCGCTACGAATACGGGATCTTCCGCCAGACCTTCGTCGGTGGCCAGCAGGTCGAGCAGCCCGACTCCTGGCTCACCCTCGGCTCGCCGTGGGAGTTCGCGCGCCCCGAAGACGCGCAGACCATCGCATTCGGCGGCCACACCGAGAAGTACGACGACGAGGGCGTGACGCGCAGTCGCTGGGTGCCCGCGTGGAACGTGCAGGCGGTGCCGTACAACTACATGGTCCCCGGGTTCCAGAACGGCCGCGTCAACACACTGCGCCTGTGGAGCGCGGTCGCCACCAGCGCCTTCGACCTGCGCATCTTCAACTCGGGCGACTACGAAGAGGCCGTGCGGGCGCAGACCTACGCCGAGAACATCTCGAAGGTGCTCTACCCCGAGGACTCCACCCCGCAGGGCAAAGAGCTGCGGCTGCAGCAGCAGTACTTCTTCGTCGCCGCATCCATTCACGACTTCCTCGACAACATGCTGGCCGACGGCTTCGACCTGACGAACCTTCCCGATCGCGTCATCTTCCAGCTCAACGACACCCACCCGGTGATCGCGGTGCCCGAGTTCATGCGCGTGCTCATCGACGAGAAGCACCTCGAATGGGATGCCGCATGGGCGATCACCCGGCAGTGCTTCGCCTACACCTGCCACACGCTGCTGCCCGAAGCGCTCGAGGTCTGGTCGGTCGAGCTTCTGGGCCGCTTGCTGCCCCGCCACCTCGAGATCATCTACCGCATCAACGACGAGTTCCTCGTGGCGGTGCGCGAGCGCTTCGGCGACGACGAAATGCTCGTGCGCAACATGTCGATCATCGCCGAGCATCCGGTCCGCTCGGTGCGCATGGCGTACCTCGCGACGGTCGCCGGCGCGAAGGTCAACGGCGTCGCAGAGCTTCACTCGCAGCTGCTCCGCGAGAAAGTGCTCCACGACTTCGATGCGTTCTTCCCCGGCAAGTTCACGAACGTCACGAACGGCGTCACCCCTCGTCGATTCCTGCGTCTCGCGAACCCCGAGCTCTCGTCGCTCATCACCGCGGCGATCGGCGACGGCTGGGTCACCGACCTCGAACGACTGCGCGAACTCGAGCCGTTCGTCGACGATGCCGAGTTCCGCACCGCCTTCGCGGGCGTGAAGGCCGCGAACAAGCGCCGCCTGAGCGAGGTGCTGCGCGAGCGCGACGGCGTCGAGATCAGCGACGGCCACATGCTCGACGTCATGGTCAAGCGCCTGCACGAATACAAGCGGCAGCTGTTGAAGGTGCTGCACATCGTCACGACCTACGAGGGCGTGATCTCGGGGCGCATCGCCGTGTCGGATGTCGTTCCCCGCACCGCGATCTTCGGAGCGAAGGCCGCTCCGGGCTACGCGATGGCGAAGCGCATCATCCATCTGATCAACGCCGTCGGCGAGGTCGTGAACACCGACCCTCGCCTCGAGGGCCGGCTGAAGGTCGTCTTTCCGCCGAACTACAACGTGACCCTCGCCGAGCGCGTGATCCCCGCCGCCGACCTGTCGGAGCAGATCTCGCTCGCCGGCAAAGAGGCATCGGGCACCGGCAACATGAAGTTCGCCCTGAACGGCGCGCTCACGATCGGCACGGATGACGGCGCGAACGTCGAGATCCGCGAGCTCGTCGGCGATGACCACTTCTACCTGTTCGGCATGAGCGAGCCCGAGGTCTCCGACCTGACGGCTCGCGGCTACCGCCCTCAGGACTTCTACCAGGCCGACGAGGGCCTGCGTCGGGCGATCGATCTGATCGCATCCGGTGCCTTCTCGCGCGGCGACCGATCGGTGTTCGAGCCCGTCGTCTCGAACCTGCTCTACGAGGACCGCTTCATGGTGCTCGCCGACTACGCGTCGTACATCGCGGCGCAGAACAGAGTGGATGCCGCGTACGCCGATCAGGATGCCTGGACCCGCTCAGCGATCCTCAATATCGCCCGCACCGGATTCTTCTCGTCCGACCGATCGATCCGCGACTACATCGACCGCATCTGGCACACCCCGCCCCTCCTCTGAGGTCGCTCCCGACTCACTTCTTCTGACCCTCAGTCGCACTCAGGGATCTCCCTCTTGACAAAGTCGAGATATATCGTGTTACGCTGTCCGAACACGATATATCGTGTTCCCTCAACACAGGAGAAGCAGACATGACCGAGAAGTGGCTCATCGCCCCGGGCGAAGAACGCGTCATCGACATCGAGAACGTCACCCGCCTGAAGATCGGTCTGGTCGGCGGCCAGGTCGATGTCATCGCGCACGACGAACCCGGCATCCGCATCGAGGTCCACGGCGTCACCACCAAGGACCTCCGCATCGAGTCGAACGACGGCGAGGTCGAGATCGACCACCCGCAGCTCGGCTGGGACAACTTCCTCGAGGTTTTCCGCAACTTCGGATCCGGCGGCCCCAAGGCCGAGGTCAGCGTCGCGGTCCCCCGTTCGATCGCCCTCAACCTCGGCGTCGTCAGCGCCGGCGCCCTGGTGTCGGGCATCCGCAACGACGCCCGCCTCAACACGGTCTCGGGCGACATCATCGTCGACACCCTCATCGGCGACCTCACCGTCAACTCGGTCTCTGGCGACGTGCAGGTGCGCGGTCTCACCGGCTCCATCAGCGCGAACAGCGTCTCGGGAGATGTGGCCGTCACCGGCACCGTCCGTCGCGCGACCGTCGACATCGTCTCGGGCTCGACGCTCGTCGACGCCGCGGGAGATGTGAACACGATCAACGTCAACTCGGTCTCGGGCGGCACCACCGTGCGCCTCGACGAGTCGCTCGCCGCCAACTACGTCATCCGTTCGCTGAGCGGCCGTCTGCTGATCGACGGCATCGAGCGCGGCTCGTCCGGCATCAACAACTACACCGGCTCGTCCGGTGAGCTCGCCGGACGCTTCGTCGACCTGCGCGCCAACTCCGTCTCGGGTGGCGTCACCGTTCTGCGCCGCACTCCCGCCTCGATCACGAATGATGCGGAGTGGGAAGCATGAGTCCCGCCGTCTTCTCCCACGGCGACCTGAGGCTGTACCTCCTGTCGCTGCTCGCCGAGGCGCCCCAGCACGGATACGGAATCATCCAGGCCCTGACCGACCGCACCGGCGGCACGTACACGCCGAGCGCCGGCACCATCTACCCCCGGCTCGCGAAGCTCGAGGAAGAGGGGCTGGTCACGAAGACCGTCGACGGTCGCACCACGATCTATGCGATCACGGATGCCGGCCGCACCGAGCTCGCTTCCCGCGAGGGCGACCTCGCCGGCATCGAGGCGGGACTCACCGATTCGGTGCGCCTGATCGCCAACGAGGTTCGCCAGAGCGTCAAGGAGGCGATGAAGAGCCTTCGCGCCGACCTCGCCACCGCCGAGAAGGACGACCGCGCCGCATCCAAGTCCCGCCCCCGCACCGCAGGCGACGACGAGCGCATCATCACGCGCGAAGAGATGCACCGAGCGGATGCCGTCATCAACGCCTTCCGCGCACGCGTGCGCACCGATCTGCGCACGCACATCGCGAAGGGCGGCGCGCTGCCGGCATCCGTCGTCACGCAGCTGGAGGACGGATTGGATGCCGCCGCACGCGGCGTCACCACCGCGCTGGCGTCGCTCGAGCGCTGACCTCAGCCGCTCACATCTGCCGCTCACATCCTGCCGCTCACATCTGCCGAGATACTCGAAGCCCCTCCCGTCACACGACGAGAGGGGCTTCGGCCGTTCGGGTGGCTGGCGTTGCCCCGGTCGGCTACGTCGTTCGGCCGATCTGACCAGCCGGGCGGGGATCGGCCAGTCATCCGTTCGGACGGAACTCAGCGAGGGATGCCGAGACCTATTCGGTCCAGATCTCGGGCTGTTCGTCGGGCACCGGATCCTGCAGCGGAACGACGAGCACCGAACGATGCTGACGATGTGCGAGGCGGGCGGCGACCGACCCGGTGAAGAACTCGCGGATCGACTCGCCGATGCCCCGCTTGCGCGTGCCGACCACGATCAGCTGCGCATCGAGCTTGGTGGCGAGCGCCTTGATGGCGAGCGCCGGGTCTCCGACGAGCTGACGGGCGGTCCAGGTGAGGCCGGTGCCGTCGAGCGCGGCGGATGCTTCGGCCTGCACTGCTTCGAACTCGGCCGTGCCGGCGTCGAAGTTGATGTCGATGGGCGCCGAGTGCACGTAGCCGTCGGGATCTTCGTAGGTGACGAAGCGCGTGACATCGACGTGGGCGACCACGAGCGGCACGCGCAGAAGCCGTGCGAACCTCGCGGCCTCTTCGATCACTCGCGCGGGTTGTCCAGGCTGCATCCCGACGATCACTGCTTTCTGCAGTGTCGCGTTCTGCGCGGCCTCGTCGGAGGGCGTCGAGGTGTTGTCAGTCATGAGGATCGCTCCCTTCACCAGCTGCCAACGGGCCAGTGCGGTCTGGCCGCGTGCTATTCTGAATGCTACTCTTACCGGCCCTCAGCCGGTGTCGTGAATGACTCGGGCCTGTCGTTGCCCGCAGCTTAACTCGTGAGGGGGTCTCAGGCATGGGCCGTGGCCGTCAAAAGGCGAAACACACCAAGATCGCCCGCGAACTGAAGTCGTTCAGTCCGTCGGTGAATTACTCGGCGCTCGAGCGCGAGCTCGCGCACCCGAGCGACTCTGAAGACGCATACGTCGACAAGTGGGCCGACGAATATGCAGACGAAGACGAGGACGAACTCGAAAAGGCCTGACCGCCCTTTCGTTCGTCCGTCGTCTCCCCCGTGCACCGCACGGGGGTTTCGTCGTGTCTGGAATCCCGGAACATCGCACTGCGATCGCGTCGTCGATCGCAGTGCGTCGTCTCGCACCTGAGAGAATCTCCCCTATGCCACACGTCGTCTCGCTCTACCGTCATCCGATCAAGGGCTTCACGGCCGAGTCCGTCGATGAGCTCAGGGTGCAGCCCGACGGTCGGATCGCCGGCGACAGAGTCCTCGCCTTCCGCTTCGCGGATGCGACGACGCCGGAGGATCGCGACGGCCTCGACCACTGGCCGAAGGCGAAGGGGCTCTCTCTTCAGGACTTCCCGACGCTCGCCTCGCTGCGCACCCGATATGACGACCAGGCGCGGCGTATGCGGATCGAGCATTCCGGATCCGTCCTCGTGGAGGCGGGACTCGACGACGACGGCCGCACGCAGCTCGCGGATGCGGTGACGGAGTTCGTGCTCGCCAGCGCGGAGGGCCGCAGGCTCCGGCGCCCCGGGCGGCTACCGCTGATCCTTGTGGGCGACGGAGTGACGTCGAGATTCCAGGATCGAGCACGCGGTTATGTCTCTGTGCACACCCGCAGCAGTGTGAGCGCACTGGGAGAAGCCCTCGGCGCGGATGTCGACGACCGCCGCTTCCGCTCGAACATCGTCATCGACGATGCCGCTGCGTGGTCGGAGCTCGACTGGACAGGGCAGGTGACCGTCGGGGACGTCTCGTTCGACGCGGCCGGCCCCATCGTGCGCTGCCTGGCGACGCATGCGAATCCCGACACAGGGGTGCGCGACGCCAAAGTGCTGACGACACTCACCACCGCGTTCTCGCAGGCCGAGCCCACCCTCGGAAGACTTCTCCTGCCCGGCACCGCGTCAGACGGCGGGCAGACCTCCTGGACGGGCGGCACGATCCGTCTCGGAGATTCCGTCACCGCGCACTGAGCTCACCGCGCACCACGGTCACCGCAGGCCCGCGCCACCAGCGACCGGCTCACCGACGACCGGCTCACGACCGGCTCACCAGCGACCGTGCCGGCGCTCCCAATCCTCTTCGATCGTGCGGCGGCGACCCGCGATCCACCCTGCGGGGATCACGGCGATCAGCACGCCCACGAGCAGCCAGAGCGGGATCAGCCAGCTGTCGGTCGCATCGTGGAGCAGTCCGATGAGCAGCGGGAACACTGCAGCCACCGCATAGCCGATGCTCTGCACGAACCCGCTGAGCGCGACGGCGCTCTCGGGCGTGCGGGCCCGGATACTGAGCAGCACCAGCGCGAGCGGGAACAGCGCGGCAGCGAGGCCGAAGAACGCCACCCACAGCGGCATGCCCACGGTCGGAAGGAACAGCATCCCCGCGAGTCCGATGAGCCCGGAGGCGATCGCGCTGAAGAAGACCGGACGAGTCGCCTGGAAGCGCACGATGAGAATCGGGACCAGCAGCGAGCACGGCAGACCCATGAGCCCGAACAGAGACAGCAGCAGTCCGGCGTTGGCTGGTGACACGCCTCCCACATCGATCATGATCGTGGGCAGCCAGGCGAACGACACGTAGGCGATCGTCGAGGAGGACGCGAAGACCAGCGCGATCGACCAGGCCATGGGCAGTCGCCAGAGCCGACCGAAGACTCGCGGGTTCGCCGGGGTCGTGGCGATCGGACCGGTCGCCATCGATGCGGCGTCGGACTCGCCCGTCGCCGCCTCGGAAGACGACGGCTCGGCGTGGGAACGCCCGGTCGTGACGGCATCCGTCCGGTGCGCGAGCAGCATCGCCACCCACGGAACCAGCGCGATCGCCGCGAAGACGCCCCACAGCCCGAGCGACACCCGCCACCCAGCGGTGTCGGCGATCGGCACCGCGACCAGCGGCGGAACGAACGTCGACACCGCCATGGTGGTCGAGTAGACGGTCATCATCAGACCGAGGCGGTCGGGGAAGTACTTCTTGACCAGCGGAGGCAGCAGCACGTTGCCCGAACCGACACCCGCGAAGACGACTGCGGTCGCCGCGAGAAGCGAGGTCGAGTCGACCGCGAGGCTGCGCAGCAACAGACCGGCCGCGATCAGTGCGATCGCCACCACAGCGACCCGCTCGAGGCCGAAACGCCTCTCGAACAGCGGCGTGAGCAGGCCGAACACGGCGAAGCACACCGGTGGAGCGGCGCCGATGAGACCGACGACGACCGACGACACGGTGAAGTCCTCGGCGATGTGATCGATCACCGGCGACAGCGAGGCGACGGCGGATCGCAAGGAGAACGCGACCAGCACGATGCCGATCAGCGCGAGGGCGCGTCCGCGCCAGAGCGGCTGCGCACCCGAGGTCACGAGGTCTGCGACCCCTCCACCCACGCGAGGTACTCGTCCGAGACGGTTCCGGTGACGTACCGGCCGTCGAAGCAGCTCATGTCGAGATCGTCGAGCACCGAGCCCTCGGTGATCGCCGCCTTGAGATCGTCGACCTCCTGGTACACCAGGTGGTCGCAGCCCAGAACCTCGGCGATCTCGGGGATCGTCCGGCCGTGCGCGATGAGCTCGTGACGCGAAGGCATGTTGATGCCGTAGACGTGCGGGTGCCGCACCGGCGGCGCCGCCGAGGCGAACGTGACCGAGGTCGCACCGGCATCCCGCGCCATCTGGATGATCTCTTTCGACGTCGTTCCCCGGACGATCGAATCGTCGATCAGGAGCACGTTCTTGCCCTGGAACTCGGTCGACATGGCGTTCAGCTTCTGGCGCACGCTCTTCTTGCGCACCGCCTGGCCGGGCATGATGAAGGTGCGGCCGACGTAGCGGTTCTTGTAGAAGCCCTCGCGGTACTCGATCCCGAGCTTGCGGGCGACCTCCATCGCCGCGGGGCGGGAGGAGTCGGGGATCGGCATGACGACGTCGATCTTGTCCATCGGCACGTGCTTGGCGATCGTGTCGGCGAGTTTGTCCCCCATGCGCAGGCGGGACTCGTAGACCGAGACGCCGTTCATGACCGAGTCGGGACGCGCGAGGTAGACGTACTCGAACGCGCAGGGCGCGAGCATGGTCTCGGTGGCGCACTGCCTGCTGTGCAGCTCGCCCTCGCTCGTGATGAAGATCGCCTCGCCGGGTTCGACCTCGCGGACCACCTCGTAGTCGGCGTTCTCCAGCACCAGCGATTCGCTCGTGACGACCCACTCGTCACGGCCCTCAGCGCCGGGGACGGTGGAGGGACGACGGCCGAGGATGAGGGGGCGGATGCCGAACGGGTCGCGGAAGGCGAGCAGACCGTATCCGGCGATCACCGCGATGACGGCGTACGCACCCTCGATGCGCTCGTGCGTGCGCTCGACGGCCTCGAAGATGCGCTCTGCGTCGAGGTCGACCGTCGAGGTGGTGTTCTGAAGCTCACCGGCGAGCACGTTGAGGAGCAGCTCGGTGTCGCTCGAGGAGTTGAGGTGACGACGGTCGCGCTTGGCCATGTCAGCCGTGAGCTCACGCGTGTTCGTCAGGTTGCCGTTGTGGATGAGGATGATGCCGTACGGCGCATTCACATAGAACGGCTGCATCTCCTCTTCGTTCGACGCGGTGCCCTTGGTCGCGTAGCGCACATGACCGAGCCCGACGTTTCCGAGGAGCCCACGCATGTCACGGGTGCGGAACGCTTCGCGGACCATGCCCTGCGCCTTGGCGTTGTGCATGACGCCGTTCGCCTCAGCGGTGGCGATTCCCGTCGCATCCTGGCCGCGATGCTGCAGCAGCAGGAGTGCGTCGTAGATGTCCTGATTGACCGGGGCAGAGCCCACCATTCCGACGATGCCGCACATGGGCTCTTACTTCGCTCCGTCCGCGTAGGCGCCGACCAGGCGCACTGCTCCACCGTCGACGCCCTTGGCGCCCTGTTCGAACTCTCCTGCCGGACGCGCGCCGAAGCCCACGGTTCCGACCTGCCATGCGGGCATGCCCTCGGCCGCGAGGGCCGCGATCGCGGCATCCTTCTTGTCCGCCGCGATGATCGCGAGGAATCCGATTCCGAGGTTCCAGGTGCCCTCGGCGGACTCCAGCGTGGAGCCTGCGATGTCGCTGAGCACGCGGAAGACCGGGCTCGGCGACCAGGTGCTGCGGTCGACCTCGGCCCAGCTGCCCTGCGGGAGCACGCGGGCGAGGTTCGCCGCGATGCCGCCGCCGGTCACGTGGCTGAGCGAGTGGACGCCGCCCGCCCCCGCAGCGCCGCCGAGCTGCTCGATGAGACGCAGCAGCGGAAGCGTGTAGAGACGGGTCGGCTCGAGCAGAGCCTCGCCCCAGGTCTTGCCGAAGTCGGCGGCGTTGTCGCCGTAGCCGATGCCGGCGTTCGTGACGATGTGGCGCACGAGCGAGTAGCCGTTCGAGTGGAGTCCGCTGGACTCGATCGCGAGCACGACGTCGCCGTCCTGCACGCGGTCGGCTCCGAGGATGCCGTCGGCCTCGACGACACCCGTGGCGGCACCCGCCACGTCGTAGTCGCGCGGTCCGAGTAGGCCGGGGTGCTCTGCGGTCTCGCCGCCGATGAGCGCGGTGCCGGTGGCGGTGCACGCCTCGGCGATGCCGCGCACGATGTCGGCGATGCGCTGCGGAAAGACCTTGCCGCAGGCGATGTAGTCGGTCATGAAGAGCGGCTTCGCGCCCACCACGACGATGTCGTCGACGACCATGCCGACCAGGTCCTGGCCGATCGTGTCGTGCTTGTCGATGGCCTGCGCGATGGCGACCTTCGTGCCGACGCCGTCGGTGCTGGTCGCGAGCAGCGGGCGACGGAAGTCGCGCAGCGCACTCGCGTCGAACAGCCCGGCGAATCCGCCGACACCGCCCAACACTTCAGGGCCGTGCGTCGCGCGCACGGAGGACTTCATCAGCTCGACGGCGAGATCGCCTGCAGCGGTATCGACGCCGGCTTCGGAATAGGGATTGGTGGGGGAGGCAGCCACGCATCCAGCCTACCGCCCGCGGAGACCTCCTCTCCCCTCCCCGCATCTCCTACGATGGGGCCATGGCCGACAAGCCGCAGTGGCTGATCCGCGAGGACGCGAGCGTTCCGGTGCTCGTCGCGCTCGCGCTGCGGCAATCGCTCGGCATCCGCGCCCCCGAAGACCTGCCGAGCCTGCGGGATCTGCCCGTCAGAGCGCCCGACGCCACCGAGGCCACCCCCGAGCTCGAGAAGCAGTGGCGAGAGTACTGGGACATGACGGTCGAGCCGCGAGCGCATCCGTCCGGAGTTCCACTCGAGCTCATCGAGGGCTTCGACACGCTGGTGGCACTGCCGGCAACAGGATCCGAGCAGCTCGCCGAGGCGATCGTGCCGCATGCAGCATCGGCGATGCATTTCGCCCGCGTCGCGCACGATCGCTACGTGTCGTCGATCCACAGTTCGATCGCGAACCGGTCGGGCGGGGGCACGATCGGGGGCGAGGCGTATCGCGCCTATGCGAGCGCCATCGCCGAGTTCGAGCGTGAGATCGGGCGCCGTGCGCACTCGTTCGAGCTGAACGTGCAGGTCCTGCCGTTCTCACAGCGCGGGATCTGGTGGATCGGCGCGCTGACCGTGGCCGTCACCGACGGTCTGCGCCGCGACGTGGTGTCGTTCGACGCCGCCATCCGGCCGATCATCGCCGAACTCGCGTAGGTCGGGAACGCGCGGTCGAGCGGCGGCGCTCAGCCGACAGCTGTCAGGAGACTGCGGTCAGTCGTTCTCGATGATCGTCTCGTGCTCGACCTTCACGACATGGTCGTGGCGTCGCGCGACGCGCTCGAGGACGAGGGCGACGATGCTCGCGAGCGCGAAGCCGATCGGCACCGTCCACAGCAGCAGGAATCCGAAGACCTGGCCGGGAGGGTAGACGACGTTCACTGCCTCGGACGGCTCGTAACTGCCCACCATCGTCAGGATGCCGGCGGCGATGATGCCGAGCACGACGCCGATGCCCATGAACACGCCGAATCGCGGAACGCGTCGGACGGTCGCCTCGACCGTCTGGGAGGAATCGTGGGAGGACATGCATCCATTGTCCCACCGTTGGCTGTGGGTCGCGCCCTTCTGCGCAGAGCGACGCCCTCCCCGCGTCCGCGGCGGGGAGGGCGTCGCCGTTATGCGGCGGATCAGACCTCGGTCGTGACCTCGGGGTTCTCGGCCGTCGCCCTGGTGCGGCGTCCGATCAGCACGCCGCCGCCGACGGCGAGCACGACGATGACGAGGCCTCCGACGATCCACGGCCAGACCGGGGCACCCTCGGTGTCGGCCACGGCCGTGACGGATGCCGCGGCCGCCGTGCCCTCGGACTCGGCGGGCTCGTCCTCCTCGACAGCGACCCCGCACTCGGCCGCGACCGGGAGCAGCGCGGTCACCGGGTCGAGCTCCTCGCCTGCGGCGTAGGTGCCGAATGCTGCAGCACCCGCCTCGGTGAGAGTCGTCGGGATCGCGTCGAGCGAGAGCACTCCGTCGATGACCGCGGCATCCCCCAGAGCGAACTCCGCGAGCCGGACCGCCTTCTGGTCGACACTCTGGCCGTCCTGTGTGGTGCCGAGCAGGTCGAACACGAGGTAGCCCGTGTCTCCGGCGAGTTCGACTCGCGCGTTCGCCAGCGTGGTGTTCAGCGCGCCGCTGTGGCCGGTGAAGTTGATGCTGCCGCCGAACGTGACGAGGCCGGTGAGGGTCTCGTCGTCGAACGAGCCGGTGCCGCTCGACCAGACGTAGTCGGGGTACTCGTAGGCGACGTCGGTGAGCGTCCATCCACCGGCGGCGATGCCCTCGATGTAGATGCGGAACGACTCCTTGTAGCCCCACTTGAGTGTGGCGCCGTCGACCGTGCAGGCGCCGATCGCAGCGGTCTCCCGCGCCAGCGTGAACTCGAGGCCGCGCGCGACGGACCCCTGCAGCGTCAGCGTGTGCACGCCGTCCTCGAGGCTCGCCGGCAGCGTTCCGGTCCAGGTCGCGACGCCGGCGGCATCCGCCGAGATGGTGTCGAGCAGCACGGGCGTCGAGTACACGACGACCTTGATGCCCGTCTCGTTCGGCTGGAACCCGGATGCCGAGAACGTCGCGGTCTTGCCGGACTGGAGTGCGGCGAGGCTCTGCTCGTCGATCTCGATGCCCGCGGTCGCCGGCGGGGTCGCCGGGAGCGTCGTCTTGGCCTTCACCGCTGCGGCCGCCACGGTGCCGGTCGTCCCCGACGGCGCTGCCGCCACCGACCCGATCGTGAAGGACACGGGGTCGAGGTTCGTCGAGAAGCCGGCGAGCACGCGGTTGCGTCCGTCCGCCGTGAGAGCGGCGGGAGCACCCGAGTAGGTGACCGCGCCGTTCGCGGTGGTGACGACGGCCCGAGACAGGTCGAGCGTCGCGAACGCCACCTGGGCGCCGGCATGCGTGACGTACAGGGTCGCAGCACCCGCGGAGGTGACGCTGATCTGCGGGTTGGACACGGTCACGTCGAGCACACCACCATGGCCGGTGAATCGCACCGAACCGCGGTATACGACGCTGCCGAGGCCGGTCGCCGTGCTGTAGTCACCGCCGACCGTCTGACCGAACTGGAAGAGCCCGCCCGATCGGGTGGCTCCACCCGAGACGTCGATCGCCCCCTTGGCGATATCGCCGACCACGTACTGCGTGAACGACGTCGAGATGCCCCAGCGCAGCGATCCACCCGGAACCGAGACCGCCGGGATCGTCGGAACGGTCACCGGGGGGTTCGGGTTCTCGGGCTTCTCACCCTTCAGAGCGTCCCATTGGGCCTCGGTGATCGCGACCGTCGCACGGGCGTAGATCGTGCTGTCGTTCGGCAGGGTGTGCTGCTGCCACACGATGACCTCGTAGGTCTTGGTGCGGTCGAGCGTGTCGTCCGACGTGTTGAGATCGACGCTGAACGCGCCACCCGTGATGCCGCGGACGTACTGCATCGCGAGGAATCCGCCGCCGGCGGTGACGTCGGCCTCGGTGCCCTTCTCGATCAGAGCCACGTAGGCACCGGCGATGTCGCCCAGGTTCGCACCTGTGGTGGCCAGCGTCAGGCCGTCGGCGGCCGTCGCCGTCTTCACACTCGTCGAGACGGATGCCGCGGGGGCCGGGAACAGTGCGCTCCAGTTCGCGTCACTGATCACGACGGTCGAGCGGGCGTAGATCGTGCTCGCGTTCGGCATCGTGTGCTGCTGCCACACGATCACCTCGTACGTCTTGGTGCTGTCGAGCGACTCGGTCGCCGCCGTCAGGTCGACGCTGAACGCGCCGCCCGTGATGCCGCGGACGTACTGCATGCCGAGGAAGCCACCGCCCGAGGTGACGTCGGCCTCGGTGCCCTTCTCGATCAGCGCGACATAGGCGCCTGAGATGTCGCCGAGCTTCGATCCGGCAGCCGTGACCGTCAGGCCCTCTGCGGCGGTCGCGGCGGCGACGGTCGACGTGACGGCGGGCGTGAGCCCGTAGTTCAGGGCGACGCTCTGCTCCTGCGCGGCGTTGGCGACGCCGCCGGCGCCGTAGGTGTAGACACCGTACGACCCGGGGGTCGTCGCGGAGTCCTTGAGGGTCAGCGACGCCTGGAACGTGCCGTCGTCGGCGATGTCGACCCACTGCGCGCGGATGGCTGCCTGATACTGAGCCGGGACCTGGTCGAGCACGGTCTCAGACAGGGCCCATGCCTGCGCGCCGACCGAACGCGTCGCACTCGCGGCCCCCGCGGAGGGCTGCCACGCCGATGCGAAGTTGCCGAAGACCACGTAGGTGCCCTGCGGCAGGTTCGCCGGGATCGGCACCCCCCGGCCGCCGACGTTCGCGGTCGGGTCGTAGCCCGAACCCTTCACGACGACCTTGTCGCCCGCCTTCAGTGCGGTCGTGCCGGCAGGCGTGGTGCCGTCGGCGAGGAACACCTGGATCGAGGGAGCGGCGGGCTCGACCTCGCCCGGGTCGGTACCCGGGTCGGTACCCGGGTCGGTACCCGGGTCGGTCCCGGGGTCTGTTCCCGGGTCAGTGCCGGGGTCGGTACCCGGGTCAGTGCCCGGGTCCGTCCCCGGGTCAGTGCCGGGGTCGGTACTGGGGTCCGTCCCCGGGTCCGTTCCCGGGTCAGTGCTGGGGTCCGTGCCCGGGTCGGTCCCGGGGTCGGTCGTCTCCACACCGAAGACCGCATCCCACTGCGCTGTCGAGATGGTGACGTCGCCGCGAGCGTAGATCGTCTCGGCGTTGGGCACCGAGTGCTGCTGCCAGATCAGGACCTCGTAGGCCTTCGTACGATCGAGGGATCCTGCCGGAGCGGTCAGCGTGAACGAGCTCGCTCCCGCGGCCACCGCCGGGAACGGCTGCGCGAACGCGGCGTACCCGCCGCCGGGGCCGGAGAGTCCGCTCTCGGTGCCCTTCACGATCAGCGCCGCGTAGACGCTCGCGACCTCGGGAAGACCCGACGCATCGACCTGCACCGTGATGCCGGTGGTGCCGGCAGATGTCACGGAAGCGGCGACCGAGCCGCCCGCTGCATGCGCGGGAGGAACGATCACCGCGCCCGCCGCGATCAGGACGAAGGATACGAGAGCGGCGAGCAGCACGCGTATGCGGCCGCTCCCCGTGGATGCTGTGGCTGTGGCGTTCACGATTCTCCAGGGCTCCGGGCGCGCAGGAACGGACGCGCGCCAGCGGTGCCGCAATGCAGTCGGGCGAGAGGGTGATTGTTGGTTAGGCTTAGCTAAGTAAGTCTCGTTCCAGAGACTAGAGGCGGCCACGAGGTCGAGTCAAGTTTTAGGATAGCCTTGCCTAATGCGACGCGCCTCAGCCTTCCTTCTCGCCGCCGTCCTGGCCGTCGGCCTCGCCGCGTGCGCCGACCCGGGAGCATCCGCCGCGCCGCAGAAGAGTGACGCCGCAGACGCCTGCCCCCAGGCATCCGTCCCGCTCGTCGATCTGGATCTCGTCGACGACGTGCGCGGCGCGACCGGCGGATCCACGGCCTGCCTCTCGAGTCGTGCGATCGAGCCTGTGGCCGACGACACCGCCCCGCAACTCCCCGTGACCGTCACCGACAGCGAGGGTCGCGAGGTCGAGATCACCGATGTCGACCGCATCCTGCCGATCGACATCTCGGGCACGATCGCCTCGACCGTCTTCGCCCTGGGCCTCGGCGACCAGGTCGTCGGCCGGGACTCGTCGACGATGTTCGCCGGTACCGAAGACCTTCCCGTGGTCACGAAGACGGGGCACACACTGAACGCCGAGGCGATCCTCGAGCTCGCCCCCACCGTCATCCTCACCGACACGACCATCGGCCCGAAGGAGATCCGCCAGCAGCTGCGCGACGCCGGGATCACGATCGTCGTCATCTCGAGCGACCGACGCCTCGACACCACCGACGAGCTGGTCACCGAGATCGCCACGGCGCTCGGCGTCCCCTCTCGCGGAGCGGCCCTGATCGAGCGCCTCGACGCCGACCTCGACGATGCGTTGGCCGAGATCGCCGAAGTCGTGCCGACCGAGGTCGACGACCGGGCACGGATGCTGTTCCTCTACGTGCGCGGCAACGCGAACATCTACTACATCTTCGGCGAGGACTCAGGAGCCGACTCTCTGATCGACGCCGTCGGCGGGGTCGACGTCGCCGCAGAGATCGGGTGGGAGGGTATGAAGCCGATGACGGCCGAGGCGCTCGTCGCGGCCCGGCCCGACGTGCTCGTGATGATGACCGACGGACTAGAGTCCGTCGACGGCATCGACGGGCTGATCGAGCGCATCCCCGCGATCGCCGAGACTCCCGCCGGAGCGAACCGTCGCGTGATCGATATGGCCGACAGCGAGATCCTCAGCTTCGGCCCCCGCTCGGCGGACGTGATCGAGGCGATCGCCCGCGCCCTGTACGCCCCGGAGCCCGCGACCGCCGAGCCCGTGAAGTGAGCGGCGAAGTCGTCACCCGCACGCCGTCGAGACACCTCGGATTGCGCTTCACGCTCGTCATCATCGGCCTCGTCGCCGCCCTGCTCGTGACCTGCATCGCGTCGATCACGAGCGGACAATACTCGCTCTCCCCCACCGACCTCATCGGGGTGCTGCTGCGCGGCATCGGCATCGACACCGCCTGGGCCCCCACCGAAGCGGCCGACTACGGCGTGATCTACAACCTGCGCCTCCCCCGTCTCGTGCTCGGCCTGCTCGTCGGTGCCGCCCTCGCCGTGTCGGGCGTTCTCATGCAGGCGATCTTCGGCAACCCGCTGGCGGATGCCGGTGTCGTCGGAGTCTCGTCCGGTGCCGCGCTCGGCGCAGCCGCGAGCATCACCCTGGGCCTCGCTTCCTTCGGCATGTGGACCACCCCCGCGTTCGCCTTCCTCGGCGGGCTGATCGCGGTGCTCGCGGTGTACTTCATCAGCCGATCGGGCGGGCGCACCGAGGTCGTCACCCTGCTGCTCACCGGCATCGCGATCAACGCGATCGCGGGCGCGGGCATGGCCTTCCTCACGTTCCTCGGCACGACGTCGACGCGCGAGCAGATCGTGTTCTGGCAGCTCGGTTCACTGAACGGCGCCCTCTGGTCGAACGTGGCGCTGGTCGCTCCGCTCGTCGCCATCGGCATCGTCGTCGCATTGATCGTGTCGCCGCAGCTCGACCTCTTCGCGCTCGGCGAGCGCACCGCCCGCCACCTCGGCGTCAACGTCGAGCTGCTGCGTATGGTCGTGATCGTCACGGTCGCGGTGCTGGTCTGCGCCGCCGTCGCCTTCGCCGGCATCATCGGATTCGCGGGGCTCGTCGTGCCGCACCTGATGCGCATGATCATCGGCCCCGCGCATCTGCCGCTCATGATCGCCTCGGCGTTCGGCGGCGCACTGCTGATCGCGATCGCCGACCTGGTCGCCCGCACCGCGGTGCCGCTGGCGGATCTGCCGATCGGCATGATCACCTCGCTCGTCGGCGGACCGTTCTTCCTCTGGCTGCTCGTGCGCACGCGCCGACGCTCGGGAGGATGGGCATGAGCGCCGTCGACATCACCACCCGGCTGCAGGCGAGCGGCGTCACCGTGCTCGTCGGCGGCGAGCGCGCGATCCTCGACGACGCGTCGATCGAGGTCAGAGCGGGCGAGATCCACGCGCTGGTCGGGCCCAACGGCGCGGGCAAGTCGACTCTCTTCGGAGTTCTCGCGGGCGATGTGACCCCGAGCGCGGGCGCGGTTCTGCTCGACGGTTCGCCGATCACCGGCATCCGCGCACAGGACATGGCGCGAGCGCGAGCGGTGCTGCTGCAGGAGAACACGGTGTCGTTCCCCTTCAGCGCCGAGCAGGTCGTGCGCATGGGCCGGGCGCCGTGGGCACGCACCGGGGCCGCGGACGACGACGACGAGATCGTCGCCGCAGCGATGGCTTCGACCGAGGTGCTGCCTCTCGCGTCGCGTGCGGTGACGTCACTGTCGGGCGGTGAGCGCGCCCGCGTGGCGCTGGCCCGCGTGATCGCGCAGAGCACCGGCATCCTGCTGCTCGACGAGCCGACCGCCGCACTCGACCTCAAGCACCACGAAGACGTGATGCGTCTGATCCGAGGGCAGGCGGATGCCGGCATCGCCGTCGCGATCGTGCTGCACGACCTCAACGCCGCTCTCGCCCACGCGGATCGCGTGACTCTGCTCTCGGAGGGCCGGGTGGCCGCGACGGGCGCGGCTGCCGAAGTGCTCACGTCCGAGAGGATCGAAGAGGTCTACGGTCAGCCGGTCGACGTGTTCCCGCATCCCGTCACCGGTGTGCCCCTGGTGGTCGCGCGCCGCGGCCTCTGACCCGGTCGTTTTTCTGGCCCGGTCGTTGCCGCTGCCTTCGAATCGCGTGAATGGTCGCATCCGAGCCGCAGATGCAGCCATTCACGCGATTCGAATGGCCGCCAACGACTCAGGGGCGCAGCGGAAGGACGTCCGAGAGGTCGGCGCGGGTGCCGGAGGCGCTGACACGACCGGATGCCGCGGCATCCGCCCAGTGCTCCGTGCCGGTGGCGACAGCGATCCACGTCGCCGCATCCATCTCGACGACGTTCGGCGGGGTCCCTCGTGTGTGCCGGGGCCCCTGGATGACCTGCACCGCACCGAACGGAGGCACCCTCACCTCGACGCTGTTGCCAGGCGCCTTCTCATCGAGCAGCTGCAGAAGGTACCGCACGGCCGTCGCGAGGTCGGTGCGCTGCGGTTTGTCGCCGGCGGCATCCGCTCGACGCACCGCATCGAGAGCCGCGCGCCCGTCGATGATGTCGATCTTCCTGGAGGGCATGGTGACCAGGCTACGCCGGGGTCATCAGTCCCGGTTCCCCACTGGCATCCCGTGCGCCTGAGAGGTCGACGCGCACTTCGGAAGGACGGATTCCCCGAACTCGGGCTTCCGAAGCGCGAGTCTCCTTCGCTGACGTACACGCCGCCCGCCCTGCCGCGTCGCACACAGGCATAGGCTCGAGGCGATGAGCCAGAATCCCGATACCCTGCACGGCGCACGAGCCGAGCTCCTCGCCGCGACGCAGCGCAGCGAGAATTGGGCGCGTCCGTTCCCGCCGATCGTCGGCGACGCTCACCCGGCATCCGTGCTCGTGCTGTTCGGCCGGCTCGACAGCGTCCCCGCTCAGACCGACGAGCTGACCGTGGCGGCCGACCTCGACGTGCTGCTGCAGCGCCGGGCCGCGACTCTGTCGTCGCATCCTGGCCAGGTGTCGTTCCCCGGCGGCAGGCGCGAGGAACAGGATGCGGATGCCGCCGCCACCGCCCTGCGCGAGGCCGAGGAGGAGACCGGCCTCGACCCGGCCGGCGTCGAGATCCTCGCCACGCTGTCCGAGCTGCCGCTCGCCGCGAGCAATCACGTCGTCACGCCGGTGCTCGCCTGGTGGCGCTCCCCCTCACGCGTCGCGGCCGTCGACCACGCTGAGACGGTCGACGTGTTCCGCGTGCCGGTGGCGCAACTGCTCGACCCCGAGACGCGATTCACCTCGACCATCCACCGATTGGGTCGCACCTGGCGCGGACCCGCCTTCGACGTCGACGGCACGATCGTCTGGGGTTTCACCGCGATGGTGCTCGACGCCCTGTTCGACGCAGCCGGTTGGACGGCGGAGTGGGACCCTTCGGTCGAGCGCCCGATCGAACTCTGAGCGTGTGCGGGCGGAATGCGACTCGCCGAAACCCGCGCGCCCGCGTCGGTAGTCTGGACGGGTGAAGATTCTCGTCCTCGGTTCCGGTGCCCGTGAGCACGCGATCATCCTCGCTCTGCGAGCAGAGCAGGCGGAGCACGAGATCTTCGTCTCCCCAGGCAACGCCGGAATCGCGCAGGATGCGACTCCCGTCTCAGTCGACATGCTCGACGGCGCCGCGGTGACCTCGTTCGCGAACGAGCATGCAATCGACCTCGTGGTCGTCGGCCCCGAGGCCCCACTGGTCGCCGGCGTCGCCGATGTGCTGCGCGCGCACGGCATCCCCGTGTTCGGCCCCGGCAAAGCGGCGGCTCAGCTCGAGGGCTCCAAGTCCTTCGCGAAGCGGATCATGGATGCCGCGGGCGTGCCCACCGGTCGCGCGGTGCGCGCCACCACCACCGCCGAGGTCGAGGCCGCGTTCGACGAGCTGGGCGCCCCCTACGTCGTGAAGGCCGACGGGCTGGCTGCGGGCAAGGGCGTCATCGTCACGTCCGACCGCGCTGACGCGCTCGCCCACGCCGAGCACTACCTGCCGTCCGGCCCCGTGCTGATCGAGGAGTTCCTCTCAGGCCCCGAGGTCTCGCTGTTCTTCCTGAGCGACGGCGACACGGTTCGCGCCCTCAGCCCTGCGCAGGACTTCAAGCGCGCACTCGACGGCGATGAGGGACCGAACACCGGCGGCATGGGCGCGTACTCGCCGCTGCCGTGGCTCGCCGACCAGTTCGGCAGTGAGCAGGCCTTCGTCGAGGAGGTCACGCGGGACGTCGCACTCCCCGTCATCCGCCAGCTCGACAGCGAGGGCACCCCGTTCATCGGCCTGCTCTATGCCGGCCTCATCCTCACGCCGGCGGGTGTTCGCGTGATCGAGTTCAACGCTCGCTTCGGCGACCCCGAGACGCAGATCGTGCTGCCGCGCCTCGTGACGCCGCTGTCGGAACTGCTGTTCGCCGCCGCATCCGGCACACTCGAAGACCAGCCGGAACCCGCCTTCAGCGACGATGTCGCGATCACCGTGGTGCTCGCCAGCGAGGGATACCCCGAGGCACCGCAGACCGGCCGTCCGATCGAGGGTCTCGCCGACGCGGCGGCCGTCGAGGGCGTCCGTCTCGTGCACGCCGCGACCGCCAGCCCGGATGCCCCCGGTGGATCCCTCATCGCGACGGGCGGCCGCGTGCTGAACGTCGTCGCCGTGGCATCCGACTTCCGCACCGCACGCGACCGTGCCTACGAGGCGATCGGCCGCATCACGCTCGAGGGTTCGCACTTCCGCACCGACATCGCCGCCCGCGTCGCCGAGTAACACCGACCGGCGGCGCCCTCCCCCGCCGGCGCCCTGATGAGACGACGCTGATGCGACGGCTCCCCGCCGAGACACCCCGACACGGAAGAAGACCCCCACCCAGGACCGGGTGAGGGCCTTCGCGCAGGAGAAGGTCTCAGAGCACCTTCGAGAGGAAGTCCTTCAGGCGCTCGTTCTTCGGGGCACCGAACAACTCGGCGGGCGGCCCCTCCTCGACGACGACGCCAGCGTCCATGAAGACCGTGCGACCCGACACCTCGCGGGCGAACCCCATCTCGTGCGTCACGAGCACCATCGTCATGCCGCCCGACGCGAGGTCGCGGATCACCTGCAGCACCTCGCCGACCATCTCGGGGTCGAGGGCGCTGGTGGCCTCGTCGAAGAGCATGATCTCGGGGTCCATCGCGAGCGCACGGGCGATCGCGACACGCTGCTTCTGACCGCCCGAGAGGGATGCCGGCTTCGCATCCGCCTTCTCGGCGAGACCCACGCGGTCGAGCAGAGCGAGCGCGCGTTCCTTCGCCTCGGCCTTCGACAGCTTGCCGAGCTCGACCGGGGCGAGCGTGATGTTCTCGAGCACGGTCATGTGCGGGAACAGGTTGAAGTGCTGGAACACCATGCCGATGCGCTGGCGCACCTCGTCGAGCTTGACGCTCTTGTCGGTCAGGTCGACACCGTCGATGACGACGTGACCCGAGGTCGGCTCCTCGAGCTTGTTGAGGCAACGCAGCAGCGTCGACTTGCCCGACCCCGACGGACCGATGACCGCGACGACCTCGCCGTCGTCGACCGTCAGATCGATGCCCTTGAGCACATGGTTGTCGCCGAACGACTTGTGCAGGTCTCTGACCTCGATCTTGCTCATGCGTTGAACTTCCTCTCCAGGCGGTTCGCGAGCAGCGTGAGAAGCGTGATCACGACGAAGTAGATGATGGCGACGATGGTCAGCACCTGAGCCGACAGGTACGTCGAGGCGATGATCTGGCGAGACACGAACGTCAGCTCGGCGAGACCGATGACGCTGATCAGCGACGTGTCCTTGAGCGTGATGATGCCCTGGTTCACGAACGACGGGATCATGATGCGGAACGCCTGCGGCAGCACGACCTTCTGCATGGTCTTCCAGTGACCGAGGCCGAGCGAGCGCGAAGCCTCGTTCTGGCCCGGGTCGACGGCCTGGATGCCACCGCGGATGATCTCGGTCATGTACGCACCCGTGTTCAGCGAGAGCGTGATGGCGCCGGCGACGAACGGGTTGAACGTGAGCCCGGGGAACAGCTGCGGGATGGCGAAGAACACGAAGAACGCCTGCACGAGGATCGGGGTGCCGCGGAAGACGAACACGTACGCGGTCGCGAGCCAGCGGAACGGGAGGAACTTCGAGATGCGCCCGAATCCGAACACGATGCCCAGGATGAACGCGGCGACGAGGGCGACGAGCGTCGCGAGGATCGTCAGCCACAGGCCCTCCATGAGTGCGGGCCAGTACTTCACGGCGACCGAGAAGATGTCGGTCGCCTGCGTGGTCTCCTCGCCGCCGGCGAGGTAGGTGTCGACGATCTCGTCGTACTCGCCGGAGGCCTGGAGGTTCGCGAGTCCCGCGTTGAACTTCTCGATCAGGTCGGGGTTCTGCCCCTTGTTGACCGCGAAGCCGTACTCGCCGCCGAGCTCGGGGTCGCCGACGAGGCGGAAGCCGGATCCCTGCTGGATGCCGTAGGCGAGCACGGGGAAGTCCTCGAAGTAGCCCACTGCCTGCCCGGCCTTGACGGCGTCGACCATGTCGGTCGTGTCGGAGTAGGGCGTGACTCGGAAGCCGTACTCGTCCTGGTTCTCCTCGGCGAAGGTCTGCCCCTGCGTGCCGGTCTTCACCGCCACCGTCTCGCCGTCGAGGTCGTCGAGCGACTCGATGTCGCTCGCATCGAGCACACCCAGCTGGATGCCGCTGGTGAAGTACGGATCGCTGAAGTCGAAGATCTGCTGACGCTCATCGGTGATCGACATGCCGGCCATGACGGCGTCCACCTGATTCGACTGCAGAGCCTGCAGAGCGGCGTCGAAACCGAGCTGACGGATCTCGACCTCGAACCCCTGGTCCTCGGCGATCGCCCGGAGCAGGTCCATGTCGATGCCGACGAGGTCGCCCTCGGGCGAGGTGAACTCGAACGGCGCGAACGTGGTGTCCGTGCCGATGACGTAGGTCTCGGAGTCGTCGGCCGCGGTGGCTGCGGATGCTCCGCCGAGCAGCGCACCGGCCGCGATGAACGCCGTGAGCGCCATCGCCCCGACGTTGCGTCCGAACGTGCGCAGACGCGCAGACGCGGAAGAGGGATTTCGGATCACGACGGATGCTCCTCGGATCGGATGGGCGACAGGATGCTGTCACCGGGATGGTCGTCGACCATCCACCCTAACCGGCGTCGGCGTGTCGCACTGCGCCGAGGTCGGCTCGTGGACTCGGCGTCAGAGCGTGATCCAGTAGCGGCGCAGCATCGCGTGACCGCGCTCCGACTGGTCGCTGACGTCCTGCAGCACGCCGCCGGCGCCCTCGATCGTGCGGTAGGAGCCGACGTTGTCATCGTCGCATGTCACCATCACGCGCTCGAGTCCGATCTCGCGCGCACGGTCGAGTCCGAGCCGCAGCGCCGCGGATGCAAAGCCCTGACGTCGACGTGATTCCCGCACCGAGTAGCCGATGTGTCCGCCCGCCTCACGAAGCCACTCGTTCAATTCGTGCCGGAACGAGAGGAAGCCGACGACCTCGCCGTCATCCACGACCCAGTACAGGTCGTTGTGCACCGCATCCTCCGGCAGCTCGGCCGTGGTGTCGGAGAGAAGTTCCGACTTCTCGATCAGTGCGTCGAGCGTCGCACGATCGGGGGTGACGGGCGCCTGCAGACCAGATCCGTCGATGTGCCCGTCGCCGAATTCGGCGACGGCTGCCGCCCAGGAGTCGAACAGGTCGGTGGTGGGCCTCATGAGCTCGATCGTCATCGCCCGATGACATCACACCGGAGCCGTCTGTCGCAAAACCGGTGTGAGAAGAGCCGGGCTCCCGCAGCATCGTGCAGAAGACCCGGCTCGTCGTCAGGCGCGGATCACGCGGCGGGCGCCGGCGCCTCCGCGGGGGCGGATGCCGCGGCATCCGCCTTGTCGTAGCGACCGAGGAAGAGCGATGCGACGAGCGCGACGACCATCACGCACGCCGGCAGCAGGATCGCCTGCGACATGCCGGCCGCGAACCCCTCGGCCACCTCGGGCGGCAGCGAACCTCCACTGATCCCCGAGGGCGCATCGGCGAGCCCCGGCAGGTTCGCCTCGAGGCGGGACTGCATGAACGTCGCGATGGATGCCGAGCCGATCACCGATCCGATGGTGCGAGTCGTGTTGTAGATACCCGCGCCGGCACCGGCCTGGCGAGGAGGCAGCTTGCGCGTCGCGGTGGTCGCGAGCGGCCCCCACATGCCGGCATTGCCGATACCCATCAGTGCCGAGGGCAGCAGGAACATCCAGATCGGGGTGTCCATGTTGATGAGCGCCGAGTACCAGATCAGGGCGACGACGACGCAGAGCAGACCAGGGATCAGGATGATGCGCGGGTCGACGCGGTCGAGCAGCTTGCCGGCGAACGGCGCCAGCACGCCCGACAGCACGGCCATCGGGATCAGCAGCAGCGCCGCTTCCGTCGGTGTGAGTCCTCGCGCGGTCTGCAGGAAGAACATCATCGGCAGCGACATGCTCGTCACGGTGAAGCCGACAGCGGCGATCGCCACGTTCGCCCCCGAGAAGTTGCGGTCGCGGAAGAGCGCGAGGGGCACGAGCGCCTCACTGCGCGTCCGCGCCTGCTGCACGATGAACAGCGCGAGGATCACAAGGCCCGCGATGATGAGGCTCCACACCGAGATCGGGCCCCAGATCACACCCCAGTCGAACTTCTCGCCCTCCTGCAACCCGAAGACGATGAGGAACAGCGCCACCGCGCTGAGGATGACACCGAGGATGTCGAAGCGGTGCGGACTCGTCTGCAGCTTCGGCACCAGCCGCCAGGCGAGCACGAAGGCGACGACGCCGACGGGGATGTTCACGAAGAAGATCCACTCCCAGCCGAAGCCGTCGACGAGCAGTCCGCCGACGAGCGGACCCACGAGCGTCGCGACACCGGCGGTCGCGCCCCAGAGGCCCATGGCCGCGCCGCGGCGTTCGGGCGGGAACGTGCGCGTGATCACGGCCATCGTCTGCGGCGTCATGAACGCGGCGCCGAGACCCTGCACGGCGCGTGCCGCGATCAGCATCTCGAGCGAGCCCGACAGCCCGCACCAGAGCGACGCGAGCGTGAAGATCGCGAGACCGATGAGGTAGATGTTCTTCGGCCCGAACCTGTCGCCCAGCCGCCCGGTGATCAGCAGCGGCACCGCGTACGCGAGCAGGTAGGCGCTGGTGACCCACACGACGTTGTCGAGGTTGTTGGTCGTCGGGTCGAGAGCGGCTTTGATCGCGGGGTTGGCCACCGAGACGATCGTCGTATCGACGAGGATCATGAAGAAGCCGATGACGAGCGCCCAGAGCGCCGGCCACGGGCTCGCAGGTCGATGACCTGCGGCGAAGGTTCCGGTCGAGGGACCGGAAGACGAGGATGCTCCGGGCGGGCGTCCTGTCGAGGAGGAATCGGTCATTGCTGTGCGGCCTTTCGCTGTGCGCGGTAGCGGTCTGAGTACTCGAAGGCGCTGGGGCCCCACGGGAACTCCTCGGCCTCGAGTCGGTCGATGAGGGAATCGATCCAGCGCAGCTCGGCGTCGAGCAGCACCTCCTGACGCTCGAACTCCACGAGCACCTGCTCGGGGACGCCGGTGCGTCTCGCGCTGACCAGCCCGTCGCGATGCGAAACGTGCCCCTCGTCGAGAACCGCACGTCGCAGACGCAGAGCCTCGATCACATCGGCGCTCTCGAGATTGTGGGCTTCGGCGAGCGCGATCCGGAACTCCGCCGGCCGGTCGATGATCGACAGCTCGCGACGCAGCCAGGCGATGAGGGCGTCTCGCCCGGCATCCGTCAGCGAGTAGGTCGTGCGCTCGGGACGGTTGCCGTCACGATCGCTGCCGACCTCGTCGATGAGGCCTGCCCGTTGGAGGCGTCCGACCGTGTGATAGAGCGTGCCGTTGGTGATGGAGAGCAGGCGCTCGTCGCGCCGGGCTCGCATGAGCCGCACCATCTCGTAGGGGTGCATGTCGCCCTCGCGCAGCAGCGCGAGGATCATGACGGCCATCGGGGTCAGGCGGTCGGTGGTGTCGTTCGGCACGCGCATCCCTTCGAATAGTCCATGTGGACTATACGCCGAGATATGAGCTCGGGCAACGCCGCGGGGGTGTCCATCCGCTCAGTGAAGAGTGGCCCGGAGCTGAGCCGACGAGAGTGCCCGGTCTGCATACACGAGCCGCATCACCGACCGGTCGGGATTGCCGAGGTCCGGCGCCCGATGCACGAGTTCGAGTCCGAGCTTCTCGGCCACACGTGCCGACCCGGTGTTGTGCTCGACGAGGTACGCGATCACCGGCCGATCGGGCGCGACTTCCCGCGCCCGCTCGATACCGGCGCGGGCCAGTTCGGTCGCGAAACCGCGTCCGTGGTGGTCGGCGGCGATCCGGTAGCCGACGTTCCAGACTTCGCCCCCGAGCAGAGTGCATCCGCCGTTGCCGATCACCTCTCCGGTGTCTCGCAGCCGAGCGACCCATGACCCGAGCCCGACGGTGTCCCAGCTGCGCTCCCACCGCTCCATCATCCGGATCGAGTCGTCGGGGGTCGTGTGGCGGAGGCTCGGATAGTGCGCCCACACCCGCGGATCGCTCTGGATCGCGAATACCGCGTCGAGATCCGAGGGAACAGCCCGCGACAGCCGCAGTCGATCAGTGAGGAGGTCGTCAGTCACCTCATCACGCTAGACAGCCCCGCCGACACTCGGGCCATTCGACCGCAGTGCGCTCAACTGCTCAGCTTGCGCAGCGCCGCCCCCTTGTGCGCCGCCGTGTCTCCGCTCTTCTCCGACTTCACGATGTACGCGGGCTCGTCGTCGGAGGCCGTGAAGCTCTGCCCGGCGAACCGGAAGTCCTTCGTCCGCTTCTCCTCGACGGTGCCCTGCGTCCGCCCCTGCGGGGTGTTCCAGCTCACCCGGTCACCCGTCGACAGATCCTTCGACATGTTTCCTCCGCTTCGTCGATTCGAGCGTCGCCGATGCCGCGGGGCTCGCACCAGCCCTTGACACGACACCGGCGACGTCTACCGGGATAATGGGCGGGTGAGCACACCTTCGGACAGCAACGCGCAGACCATCCCCGGCTGGCGCCACATCTATTCGGGCAAGGTCCGCGACCTGTACGCCTCGGATGACGCCGCCGACACCCGCATCCTCGTGGTCGCCTCAGACCGCGTGAGCGCCTTCGACTTCGTGCTGTCGCCCGGCATCCCCCAGAAGGGTGCGCTGCTCACGCGTCTGAGCCGCTGGTGGTTCAGCGAGCTCAGCGATGTTCCGAACCACCTGGCCGAGGGAGATATCCCCGCGAGCGTCGCCGACCGCGCCATGCTCGCGCAGTCGCTCGAGATGCTGCCTGTCGAATGCGTCGTGCGCGGCTACATCACCGGTTCCGGCTGGGCCGAGTACACCGAGAGCGGCACCGTGTGCGGCATCCCGCTGCCCGAGGGCCTGCAGAACGGCGACCGCCTGCCCGAGCCGCTGTTCACCCCCGCCTACAAGGCGCCGATGGGTGAGCACGACGAGAACATCACATTCGAGCAGACCGTCGAGCTCGTCGGCGCCGACCGTGCGGCCGAGCTGCGCGACGTCTCGCTCGCGCTCTACACGCGCGCCGCCGCGATCGCCGAGGAGAAGGGCCTGATCCTCGCCGACACCAAGTTCGAGTTCGGGACGGATGCCGAGGGCATCCTGCACCTGGCCGACGAGGTGCTCACGAGCGACTCGTCGCGCTACTGGGATGCCGAGGCCTGGCGCACCGGCACGACGCCGAAGGAGCGCATGGCGAGCTTCGACAAGCAGATCGTGCGCGACTGGCTGGCCTCGAACTGGGACAAGCAGGGTGAGCCGCCCGTGCTTCCCGAGGACGTCGTCGAGCGCACCGCCGACCGCTACCGCGAGCTGATCGAGCGCCTAGGGGCCTGACCCACGCGCTCTCCCCCCGCACCTCGGGAGGAGAACTGCGTCTCGGGAGGAGGGATTCTCGAGAATCCTCCGCCCCAGGCGCAGAAATGCGCCCGAAGGGATGACTCGCGCGCACCCAGGGAACACTCAGGAATCGGTAGTGTTGCTCCAGCACTCCCCCTCCCCCGATCCTGAGGAGCCCGCATGCCCCTGTGGAAGACCCACGGAAACGGCCGCACGGTCGAGCCCGGCGCCGTCGTCACACCCGATGAGCGCCTGAACTGGCCCGCCACGATCGCGATCGGTGCCCAGCACGTCGTCGCGATGTTCGGTGCCACGTTCCTCGTGCCGACGTTGACCGGCTTCCCGGTCTCGACCACGCTGCTCTTCAGCGGTCTGGGCACCCTCCTCTTCCTGTTGATCACCAAGAACCAGCTGCCCAGCTACCTCGGCTCGTCGTTCGCGTTCATCGCGCCGATCACCGCCGCGGTCGCGGCAGGTGGCACGGGATCCGCCCTGGCCGGAGTGGTCGCGGTCGGCATCCTGCTCACCGTGGTCGGTCTGGTCGTGCAGTTCGCCGGCCTCCGCTGGGTCGACGCGCTCATGCCCCCGGTCGTCGCCGGTGCGATCGTCGCGCTGATCGGCTTCAACCTCGCGCCGACCGCATGGAACAACTTCCAGCTCGACCCCGTGACCGCGACCATCACGCTCGTCGCGATCATCCTCTTCGCAGTGCTGTTCCGCGGCTTCCTCGGCCGCATCTCGATCTTCCTCGGCGTCGCAGTGGGCTTCATCTACGCCGCCTTCACCGGCTCGTTCGAGGTGCCCAATGCCCTGCGCGGAGGCAAGACTCCCGCAGAGCTCATCGCGGATGCTCCCTGGGTGGGCCTCCCCGAGTTCCAGCTCCCGAACTTCGTCGAGCCCGGCACCTGGTCGACGATCGCGATGTTCCTGCCCGTCGTCCTGGTGCTGGTCGCCGAGAACGTGGGCCACGTGCGCGGCGTCGCGACGATGACCGAAGACCCGGCGATCAACAGGCACACGGGTCGCGCGCTCATCGCCGACGGTGTCGCCACGACGATCGCCGGCGGCTTCGGCGGATCGGGCACGACCACGTACGGCGAGAACATCGGCGTCATGGCCGCGACTCGCGTCTACTCGACCGCGGTCTACTGGGTCGCCGGTCTCTTCGCGATCCTGCTCGCCTTCTCGCCCAAGGTCGGCGAGGTCTTCAACTCGATCCCCGCCGGCGTGCTCGGTGGCGCGACCACCGCGCTGTACGGCCTGATCGGCATCATCGGCATCAAGATCTGGGTCGACAGCAAGGTCGACTTCTCACGTCCGGTGAACCAGTACACGGCGGCCGTCTCGCTCGTGATCGGCATCGCCGGATTCTCGATGCAGCTCGGTGACTTCGCGTTCGGCGGCATCGTCCTCGGCACGGTCGCGGCTCTCCTCATCTACCACCTGGGCAACGCCATCGCCCGCGCCCGCAAGACCGGCGCGGACGACCCGAAGCCGCTCGAGGCCGTGGGTCCGCTGGGTGGCGACCCCGCGTAATCACGATCGACTCGTGAACACAGAGATCCCGGATGCTGCCGCTGCGGCATCCGGGATCTCTGTGTTCAGTCGAGGATCGTGTTCAGTCGAGGATCGTGTTCAGTCGAGGATCGCGCTCAGCGATCGACCCGCTCAGGCGATGACCGCGAGCACCCCGTCGGGCGCGATAGCCGCGGAGAGCTCCGCACGATGCGAGAGCGTGCCCGACCGATGAGCGGTGACCGTGGTCTCCATCTTCATCGCGTCGAGCACCGCGACCGGGTCGCCCTCCGAGACGGTCACGCCGTCGTCGGCGAGCCAACGCACGAGCGTGCCCGGTGCCGGAGCACGCAGCTCGGTCGGATCGGATGCGGGCGCCGCTGTTCCGGCATCCGCAAGACCCCTGAGCCCGCCGAGCCCTGCGAGCAGAGCGACAGGCAGTCCGAGCACGACCCGGCGTCCGTCGATCTCGACGGGGAAGCGCTGCAGGGTCGCATCCGCGGCGGGGGCAGGCCTCAGCTGCGGCTCGAGCCGAGGCAGCAGCGTGCTCTCGATCCACTGCGTGTGCACCGCGAAGGTATCGGTGGCGAACGCCTCGTCCTCGACGGCGAGCAGGTCGAACGGGATGACCGTGGCCGGCCCCTCGACCACGAGCTCGCGCAGCGCCCGCCGCGCTCGCACGAGTGCTGCATCGCGGCTGTCGGCGTGCACGATGAGCTTCGCGATCATGGAGTCGAAAGCCGGCTGAACGACATCGCCCGCCTCGATGCCGCTGTCCCAGCGCACGCCGGGTCCGCCGGGGATCCTCAGCGATTCCACCCGACCGGGGCTGGGAAGGAAGCCGCGACCGGGATCTTCCGCATTGATGCGGAACTCGAAGGAGTGCCCCGTCGGCACGGGGGTCTCGGTGAACGAGATCCCCTCGCCGAACGCGATGCGGAACTGCTCACGCACGAGATCGGTGCCGGTGACCTCCTCGGTGACGGGATGCTCCACCTGGAGGCGCGTGTTCACCTCGAGGAACGAGATCGTGCCGTCGGCCGCGAGGAGGAACTCCACGGTTCCCGCGCCCCGGTACTGCACCTCGGCGCAGATCGCGCGCGCCGCGTCGTGGAACCGCGTGCGCTGGTCGTTCGTCAAGCCCGGGGCTGGCGCCTCTTCGATGAGCTTCTGATTGCGGCGCTGCATCGAGCAGTCGCGGTCGCCGACGACCACGACGCCGCCGCGTCCGTCGCCGAGCACCTGCACCTCGATGTGACGGGGGCTCTCGAGGAAGCGCTCGACGAAACACTCACCGCGACCGAACGCGGCGATGGCCTCACGGGTCGCCGCGTCGAAGGCATCCGCGACCTCCGACATCTCTCGCACCACCTTCAGCCCTCGCCCGCCGCCGCCGAACGCCGCCTTGATCGCGATCGGAAGTCCGTGTTCCTCGGCGAACGACACAGCCTCGGCGGGCCCGGCCAGCGGCTGGTCGGTGCCGGCCGCCAGGGGCGCTCCGACACGCTGCGCGATCCGACGTGCGGTCATCTTGTCGCCGAGCGCGTCGATGCTCTCGGGCGAGGGGCCGATCCAGATGAGGCCCGCCCCCTCGACGGCCCGCGCGAACTCCGCGCTCTCCGAGAGGAACCCGTAGCCGGGATGCACGGCATCCGCACCGCTCGTGCGTGCCGCTGCGAGCAGAGCGTCGATGGAGAGGTACGTGGTCGCCGCGGTGTCCCCGCCCAGCCCCAGGGCCTCGTCGGCGAGTCGCACGTGCAGCGCGTCAGCATCCTGATCGGCGTAGACGGCGATCGACGTGTAGCCGGCTTCGGCGCAGGCACGGATGACGCGCACGGCGATCTCTCCGCGATTCGCGATCAGCACCTTGGTCATGAGGTCTCCTTGACGGTGAAACGGACGCGCACGCCCGGCGGCAGCTGCCCGGCGAGATCGAGGCTGCGGTCGGTGAGCGCACCGATGATCGGATATCCGCCGGTGAGCGGGTGGTCGGGGAGGAACAGCACGGGCTGGCCGTCCGGAGGCACTTGAATGGCGCCGGTCACCGCCCCTTCGCTGGGCAGCTCGCCACTGACGGATCGCTCGAGGGGCACGGCGCCCTCGAGCCGGATTCCGACCCGGTCCGACCGCGGGGTGACCGTCCATTCCTGGCCGGTGAGGGTCGCGAGGGCCGCCGCGGTGAACCAGTCGTCGCGCGGGCCGAGGGTGACCTCGAGGTCGACGAGGTCGCCGGGTGCCGGCAGTGTCCGCGGGGTGACATCGGGCTCGACCGGATGCCGGGCAGAGTCGCCGACGCGCAGCACGTCGCCTGCGACCAGCGGAGCAGGTCCGAGCCCGGCGAGGGTGTCGCTCGCGCGACTGTCGAGGGCAGACTCCACAGCCACGCCGCCACGGACCGCGATGACATAGCGCAGCCCGCTGGTCGGGTGTCCCAGAGTGAGCTCGTCGCCGTCGACCGTGGCGAAAGGCGCCCCGTGGTCGATGCGACGAGTCACGCCCTGGACATCGATCAGCTCGAGAGATCCCCCAGCGCCCGCGACGGCGGCGACCCCCGGACCGCGGAAGCGCAGCACGGCACCTCCGACGCTCTCGAGCACGGCGGCGCCGGTCGCGTTGCCCACCGCACGGTTCGCCTCGCGCATCGCACGACGATCGGCGACACCCGAGGCCGAGACGCCGAGTGCCGCGAAGCCGGGGCGACCGGAATCCTGTACCAGCAGTTGCAGCGAGGGGCGCACGATCTCGACCGCGGCCTCGTTGGCAGCCGGAGAACCCGGGTCCGTCGCGCCTGCGACGGCGTGTCGGTCGGCGACAGGCCGTGCGTCGGCACGATCATCTGCGTTCTCCGACACCACGACCTGCGCCCGCACCTGCTCGAACCGGACGGTGGTGCCGGGCGACAGCAGAGCGGGAGGCTCGCGATCGATGTCCCACATCACGGCATCCGTGCGACCGATGAGCTGCCATCCGCCAGGGCTCTCGCGCGGGTACACCCCGGTGAACTGTCCGGCGAGTGCCACGGATCCCGCCGGCACGCGGGTGCGGGGCGACGATCGGCGGGGCACATCGAACAGCGGGTCACTGCTCACCACGTAGCCGAAGCCCGGGGCGAAGCCCGAGAAGGCGACCTTCCAGTCGGCCGCGAGGTGGCGGTTCACGAGTTCAGCGGCAGACACTCCCAGCAGGGATGCCGCCTCGTCGAGGTCTTCCCCGTCGTATCTCACCGGCACGATGACCTCACCCGTCACGGGCAGATGCGCTGCGTCGATCTCCGTCGCCGCGAGCACAGCCGCGAGATCGGCAGCCGAGACGATAAGCGGATCGAAGCGCACGAGCACGGTGCGAGCGCCGGGAACACGCTCGACCACGCCGAGCACTCCGTCCCAGGCCAGGTTCAGGCGCATCGCCTCGTCGAGGTCTGCCGCCTCCACGAGAAGAGCGCTGTCGGATGCGGTGAGGATGCGCATCAGACGAGGTACTCCGCATCGGGGACGTCGGTGATGAACATGTAGCCGGGCGCGTGGGTGATGGCGAAGGGAGGCTTCGAGGCCATGATCGCTGCCTGCGGGGTGACGCCGCAGGCCCAGAACACCGGCACCTCGCCCTCACGCACCTCGGGAGCCTCGCCGAAGTCGGGACGAGCCAGGTCGGCGATGCCGAGGGAGGCAGGATCGCCGATGTGCACCGGAGCACCGTGCACGGCGGGGGTCCGTCCGGAGATCTGCACGGCATCGGCCACGCGGTCGGCCGGGATCGGCCGCATCGACACGACCATCTCGCCGCTCAGGCGGCCCGCCGGGGTGCATGGCACCGATGTGCGATACATCGGCACGTTGCGCCCGAGCTCCTGGTGGCGGATCGGGATCCCCGCCTGCACGAGACCGGACTCGAACGTGAAGCTGCATCCGATGAGGAACGAGACGAGGTCGGGATGCTCCGCCCACGCCGCCGTCGCGTCGGCCACCTCTTCGGCCAGTTCGCCGTCGCGCCAGATGCGATACCGACCGATGTCGGTGCGGATGTCGCTGCCGGGCGTGAGCCTCGACTCGACCTCGCCCTGTTCGATGACCTCGAGCACGGGGCACGGCTTCGGGTTCCGCTGCGCGAAGAGCAACGTCTCGAAGGCCCAGTCGGCCGGCACGGAGATCAGGTTCGCCTGCGTCAGCCCGACCGCGACACCGCTCGTCGGCTCGGCGTGCCCCACACGGATGGCCGCGCGCGCTGCACGTGCGGCGGCGAGCTGGTCGGCGGTGGCGAGAACGGTCATGTCAGACCCCCGCGAACGGTGCGATCGTGATGCCGGCATCCTGCAGCATCCGCTTGGTCTCCGCGGCCATGGCCACCGAGCCGGGGCTGTCGCCGTGCACGCAGATCGACTGTGCGCTGACGACAACATCGGTGCCGTCGATCGCGCGGATCACTCCCTCGCCGGCGAGGCGCACCATGCGCTCGGCGACGGCCGCGGGATCGTGCAGCACAGAGCCCGGTTCGGTGCGCGAGACGAGCTGACCGTCGGGCTGATATGCCCGGTCGGCGAAGGCCTCGGCCGCGATCTGCAGGCCCGCGCGCTCGGCCACGTCGAGCACGACGCCTCCTGCGAGGCCCAGCAGCACGAGGCTCGGATCGATCGCACGGATGGCTGCCACGACATCCTTCGACTGCCGCTCATCACGGGCGATCGTGTTGTAGAGCGCTCCGTGCGGCTTGACGTAGGAGACCGTGCCGCCGACGGCTGCGGCAAGACCGATCAGGGCTCCGAGCTGGTACTCGACATGCGCCTGCAGCGTCGCCGAATCGATGTCGACCTTGGTGCGGCCGAAGTTCTCGTAGTCGCGGTATCCGGGGTGAGCACCGATCACGACGCCACCGGCCGCAGCACTCGCGAGGGTCTCGCGGATGCCCTCGGGGCTGCCCGCATGGAAGCCGCACGCCACATTGGCACTCGTGACGAGGCGCAGCATGCTCTCGTCGTCGCTGACCACCCGATCGGGGACGTTCTCTCCGAGGTCGGAGTTCAGGTCGATCGATGTCATGGGGTCACGCTCCGATTCCGAGGAAGGCGAAGATGGGGCCCACCGAGACGATGCCCATGTACCAGGTGAGCAGCGTCACGAGCGTACCGGCGACGAGCAGCCACATCGGGTACTTCTTCGAGCCGAGCAGGTCACGGCGGAACCAGCCGATGTACATGAAGACCGTGAGGCCGATGGGAAGGATCAGTCCGTTGAATCCGCCCACGAAGACGAGGATCGCGGCAGGCGCGGTGCCGATCGAGAGGTAGACGATCAGCGAGACGACGATGAAGGCGACGGTCGCCAGCTGCAGCGGCCAGCCGCCCTTGAGCTTCTTCGTGAAGGTCGAGAGGAAGGTTGCCGACGTGTACGCCGCCCCGATGACCGAGCTGATCGCGGCGGCCCAGAAGATGGCGCCGAAGATGCGCAGTCCCGCGTCGCCGAGCACGGCACCGAAGGCCTGACCCGCGGGGTTCGCCGCCTGGCTCGAGAGGTCGAGCGAGACACCGGAGGCGACGACACCGAGGATCGCGAGGAAGAGCACGTAGCGCATGATGCCGGTGACGAGGATTCCGTTCGCCGCGGCGCGCATCACGGGGCCCGCCTGCTCGGGACCCGTGTGACCCGAGTCGAGGTACCGGTGCGCGCCCGAGTAGGTGATGTATCCGCCGACTGTTCCGCCGACGATCGTGGTGATGGTGGCGAAGTTGAGCTCATCCGGCACGAACGTCTGCCGCAGCGCCTCGCCGATCGGCGGCTGGGCGATGACGGCGACGACAACGGTCATCACGATCATGCCGATGCCGAGCACGACCAACACGATGTCCATCACGGGCCCTGCCTTCTTGATCAGGAAGATGATGATGGCGAGGGCCGCAGTGAGCATGCCGCCGAGTTTCGGGTCGATGCCGAGCAGCGCGTTCAGCCCGAGGCCACCACCGGCGATGTTGCCGATGTTGAAGGCCAGGCCGCCGATCACGACGAGCACGGCGATGACGTGGCCCGAGAAGGGGATGGCACGGTTGGCGAGCTCTCCGGCACGCATGCCGGAGGAGGTGATCATGCGCCAGATGTTCAGCTGCACTGCGATGTCGACGAGGATCGAGACCAGAATCGCGAAGGCGAAGGCCGCGCCCATCGTCGCGGTGAAGGTGGCGGTCTGCGTGATGAATCCGGGGCCGATGGCGCTGGTGGCCATCAGGAAGATCGCGCCGATCACGGCACTGCGGCCGGCGCGCCTCTTGGCGGCGGAGAGCCGGACTTCGTCTTCTGCGGAGAGCGGGGCTGCGGTGTTCTCAGACATTGCGGGGGATTTCCCATCGTCGTTGGTGGGTGTCGAGTGCACCCAGTGTAGAACGGATTGAGCAATATTGTTCAACAACTTTGTTTCCGCTGTGCTACGACGGAGTTCCATTCGCGTAATGGCCGAGACCGGCGGTCGAACGATCCGTAGCGACCCCCGCCTACGATGAAGGCATGAACCAGCAGGGCATGCTCGCCGATGCGCTCCGACAGCAGATCATCGACGGAGCCTTCGCGCCCGGTTCACGGCTGTCGGAGTCGGCCATCGCCGAGCACTTCGCCGTCTCACGCAACACGCTGCGCGAGGCGTTCCGCGCCCTCTCCGAGCAGGGACTCCTCGAACACGTCCCGCACCGCGGCGTCTCCGTCGCCTCGCCGTCGATCGCCGACGTCATCGACATCTATCGCGCACGCCGCATCATCGAATGCACCGCGCTCCTGCACTCCGAGCCCGAGCATCCGGCGGTCCAGCAGATGCAGGAGGCGGTGCTCGCGGCTGAGGCGGCCGCCCGCAATGCGGTCCTCGACGACACCGAGACCTGGCGCGCGGTCGGCAGCGCCAACATGGCGTTCCACGTCGCTCTGGTGGCGCTGGCCGACAGTCCGCGCCTGGCGCGCACCTATCGGGACCTGGCCGCAGAGCTGAGACTCGCCTTCCTGAAGATCGACGACCCCCGATCGCTGCACGAGCCGTTCGTCCGCAAGAACCGCGCCGTACTCGACACGTTCCTCTCGCAAGGTGCCCAGGCCGGAGCCGACGAGCTCGAGCGCTACCTCGTGCAATCGGAGCGCGTCGTACTCGGCGCGTTCGCACGCATGCAGTTGGGGTGAGTTGTTCCGCAGGGCAGCGAACCGGATGAACCACAGGATCTGAGACAGATCCCGTTCCGCACTCAGCCCTCCGAGCGGAGCGCGCCGGACGCGCGCGTTCGTACGTCCGGGTCGCGCGGAGCGAGCCGCAGCGGAAGGGGCGAGTCCGGCCTGGGGAGGCCGTAGAGCCGATGCACCCAGCGCCTCGCGTCTTCGAGCGGATAGGTGTCGCCGTAGACGGCGTACTTCATGAATATGCCTTCGAGGGTGCTGCGCAGCATGACCTCTTCGAGTGCGGGGTCTGTAGCGCCCCGCTCCCGGAAGATCTCCCGCACGATGTTCTCCGAGAGGGTCGCCTGCTCCGCATGCCGCTCCTCCGCCTCGGCGTACAGACGGTGGGTGCTCGGCTGCTGCTGCATCGCGAACACCGCTCGCTGCACCGGCAGCGCATAACCGGTGGCCGTGAGAGCGCCATCGATGATGCCGGCCAGACGCAGATCGGCGGGGCCCTCGACCTGGGGAATCCCGAACAGCACGTCGAACCAGCTGTCGAGCACAGCCGCGATCAGCTGGTCCTTGCCACCGAAATGGTAGTTCGCCAAACCCTGCGCGACGCCCGCGCGGCGAGTGATCTCCGCGATGCTCGCACCCGAGACACCGCGCTCTGCGAACAATTCGATCGCAGCCTCCAGGATGACCTTGCGGGAGCGCTCCCGTGCCAGGCGGTTCAGCTCGTCGTTGCGCGTCATGTCTAGTCCACCTCCCCAGGATTGGACGACTCGGAAAATGGATCCGAAACCTATATATTACTGATTGAACGGCTATTCAAGCTTTGCGTGTCGGCAGTGCAGCGACGGAAGGAGTGCGATGCATCCCCTCTCGTGGATCCTGCCCGCCTCCAGATTTCCGGCGTCGAGCGAATATGCGACTTCCGATGCCGCGGCGAACGAGATCGCGCTCGGGTTCCTGCAGATCCGTGCGGTTCCATCCGGTGCGTGGAACGATCCGACCGCCTCAGAGCTCGGTGACGACGAGAAGCAGGCTCTGATCGATCAGTGGGGAATCCACTCGCGGCAGGACTGGCTCGGGATGATCGAGCACCTGACGACGGTGCGCCGTCGCCGCCACGCGTGGATGCTGCATCTCGCCGTGCGCAACGACCTCGCCACCAGGCTGGGCCGCGCGCCGAGAACACGGGAGTGGCTCGACGCGATCGCCGCAGACGGCGGTGATGCGCGTGACGCGCATCCGTTCGTCGCGGGCATCGAGCACATCGAACGCGAGATCCGCCGCCGCGTCGGAGATGACATCGTGACTTCGGACGTGTACGTCCGAACGCTCGACGCCTATGCGCTGGGCCAGGCCGTCGCCATGACGACCTGGGGCGTGGCGCTCGGATACGCAGACCTCGCCGAAGCGCGCAGGATCATCCATCGCATCAATGTCGAGGCCAGGCCGTGCTTCGTCTCGTGGGCGGACTTCGGACTCAGCTACCTCGCCGGACGCATCATGCACTGGAGCGACGGCACCCTCGACGACGACTCGTTCGCCAAGTACGGCGGAGGGTGGCACGACTTCAAGGATGCTGCGTCGGCGAAACGTCACGGCCCCTGGGCGACCCTCCCCTGGCCCGCCCCCATAGAACTCAGGTCGCCACACCCGATCGGCTGACCGCCCAGAACCACGGATGCGGACCAACCTGGAGGGGCGTCTGGTCCGCGTCCGTGTCATCTCCCCCTCCGCCGGCGGTATCCGGCGACCGCAAGTCGCTACGAAGAGGCTCGCACCACCAGCTCGGTCGGCAGGATCGTGACGTGCTCAGGATCGCGGCCCGCGAGTCGCGAGAGCAGGACACCGGCCATCGCCTCGCCCTGCGCGTACATCGGCTGCCGCATCGTCGTCAGCTCCGGATCGGTGCTCAGCGCCACCGAGGAATCGTCGAACCCGACCAGCGCGACATCTTCGGGAACACGGATGCCGGCGGCGCGCAGCGCCGTCAGCGCACCCCGTGCCATGAGGTCGCTCGCCACGAAGATCGCGTCGGGGAGCCCTGCCGCTAGGATGCGCCGCGCGGCATCCGCTCCGCTGGACTCGCTGTAGTCACCGGCCTCCTCCGCGAACGGCGAGAGCCCTGCGTCGGCCAGCGCACCTCGGAATCCCTGCACACGGTCGACAGACGACACCATCGTCAGCGGGCCGGAGATGGTCGCGATACGGGTGCGTCCCGTCTCGATCAGGTGCGCAGTCGCCGTGCGAGCGCCCGCGACGTTGTCGACGTCGACCACGTAGTCGCCCTCGCGGATCCGCACGGGCCTGCCACCCCAGACCACCGGCACCGCGTCGGCGACCCGGTCGATGAAGGCGTCGCTCGTGTGATGCGACACGATCAGCGCGCCGTCGACGCCGCCGTTGCGCACGAAGCTCGTCATCTTGTCGCCGGGGTCGTCACTCGCGATGAGCAGATTGAGCAGGTAGTCGGAGCCGCGGAGCGCGCCCGTGATGCCCGCGACGATCGCCGCGAAGAACGGGTCGCCGAAGAAGCGGGTGGTGTCCTCGGGCACGATCAGCGCGATCGCGTGGGTCTGCTTCGAGGCGAGTGATCGGGCCGCACGGTTGGGCACGTAGCTGAGTTCCTCGATGGCCCGCTGCACGGCGAGGAGTGCCTCGGGGCTCACGGCCGTCGATCCGTTCACGACGCGCGACACGGTCGATCGCGAGACTCCGGCGGCCGATGCCACCTCTTCGATGGTCGCTCGCAGTGACACGACTCTCCCTCCGTCCGGCGGCGAAGCCGGATGCTCCCTGGTTCGCCGCCCGGCGTCAGAGAGCGCGAGCGGCGATGATGCGAGCGTACTCCCGACCGGAGTCCTTCAGACTCCGCTCCTGGGTGTCGTAATCGACGCGCACGATCCCGAAGCGCTTGTCGTAGCCCCAGGCCCACTCGAAGTTGTCGAACATCGACCAGTAGAAGTAGCCGCGCACGTCGACGCCGGCCTCGGCCGCATCGAGCACCGCGCCGAGATGCAGACGCAGGAACTCGGTGCGGTCGTCGTCATGCACGCGGGTCTCGCCGTCTTCGACGACCGCGACGTCGTCGTAGGCGGCGCCGTTCTCGGTCATGTACAGCACGGTTCCCGCGGGCTCGGCGTACTCCGTCCACACCCGCTGCAGCAGGCGGGTGAGCCCCTCTGGCTGCACCTCCCAGTTCTGCGCCGTGCGCGGAAGACCGCGCTCGACCGAATGGATGCCGTCGCTCGAGGGGTAGGGGCTGCGCCCGACACGATCCGTTGCTGGTCCGCCGCTGACAGGCTTCTGCGCCGGAGCCGAGCCCGAGACGAAGTCGCCGTGGTAGTAGTTGACGCCCTGCGTGTCGATGCGCTGCGAGATGACGTCGAGGTCGCCGTCATGCACGGCAGCCGTGAAGCGCGCCACGGCGTCGGCATCCACCGCCCTGATGTCCCTGATGATGTCGTCCGGGTACACGCCGCGGTAGATCGGGTCGAGGAACCAGCGGTTGAACTGGCCGTCGACGCGGCGTGCGGCGTCGACATCGGCGGGGTTCGTCGGGTCGGCAGGGTCTGCGACCGTGTGGTTCAGCGTGATGCCGAGGTTGAGGCTCGCGTCGCGCCCACGCAGCTCGCGCACCGTCTCGCCGTGCGCGAGCAGCAGGTGATGGGCGGCGAGCAGGCCCTCGGCGACGCTCGTGTGGCCGGGTGCGTGCTCGCCGCCGGTGTACGAGAGGAACGATGAGCACCACGGCTCGTTCAGCGTGGTCCAGACGTTGACACGGTCGCCCAGGGCGTCGTGCATCGTCCCCGCGTACTCGAGGAAGCGCCCCACGGTGTCGCGGTTAGTCCAGCCGCCGGTCTCCTGCAGCGCCTGCGGCATGTCCCAGTGATACAGCGTCAGCCAGGGAAGGATGTCGTTCGCGAGCAGCTCGTCGACCAGGCGCTCGTAGAAGTCGACGCCCTTGGCGTTGACCGCACCTCCGTCAGGTCGCACCCGCGACCAGGACGTCGAGAAGCGGTACGTCTGCAGTCCGAGCTCCCTCATCAGTGCGACGTCCTGCGGATAGCGGTGGTAATGGTCGCACGCCACGTCTCCGTTGTCGCCGCCGATCACTGCGCCGGGCACCGTGCTGAAGGCATCCCAGATCGACGCGGTGCGCCCGTCTTCGAAAGCCGCCCCCTCGATCTGGTACGCCGCTGTCGCGGCGCCGAACAGGAAGTTCTCGGGAAAGGCTCGGGTCATAGGGGTCATCCTTTCACCGCGCCCGCCATGATGCCACTGACCAGCTGGCGTCCTGCGACGACGAACAGGACGAGCAGCGGGAGGGTCGCGAGCACGGCTCCGGCGAGCACGATCGAGTAGTCGATGTAGTAGCCGGACTGCAGCTGGCTGAGGGCCGTCTGCAGGGTCGGGTTCTGCGGGGAGAGCACGATCAGCGGCCAGAGGTAGTCGGTCCACGCCGTCATGAAGGTGAAGAGGCCGAGGATCGCCATCGCGGGTCGGGCGGCGGGGATGCCGACGGTCAGGAACGTGCGGAACTGGTTCGCGCCGTCCATGCGCGCGGCCTCGATGAGCTCGTCGGGGATCACGTCGACCAGGTACTGCCTCATGAAGAAGACTCCGAACGCCGTGACGAGGGTCGGCACGATGACCGCGCCGATCGAGCCGGTCCACCCGAGCTCGCGCATCAGCATGAACAACGGGATGATGCCGAGCTGCGTCGGGATCGCCATGGTCGCGATCACGAAGATCATCAGTCCGTCGCGACCCTTGAAACGCAGCTTGGCGAAGGCGTAGCCCGCGAGCGTCGAGAACGTCACGACCGACAGCGTGATGATCGCCGAGATGAGGAACGAGTTGCCGAGAGCCAGCCAGAAGGGGATCGCGTCGAACACCTTGGCGGCGTTGGCGAAGAAGTTGCCGCCGGGGATCAGCGGCAGGGTCTCGCCGCGGGTCGCGTTGGTGCCGCTCGCCACGACGACCGACCACCACAGCGGGTAGACGCTGCCGATGATGAAGGCGGCGAGCAGCCCGTAGGTGAGGAATCCGGGGCGGCTGCCGATTCCGGCGTTTCCGCCGACGGCTCCGCGGCGCCTGCGGATCTTCTCGGGGACGCTGAGTGCCTGGGTGGCGGTCATCGCGCGTTCTCCTCGGTCGTGGTGGCGATCGTCGTGGCGGGGGCTGCCGTGGCGGCGGCCGTGACAGCGGTGGCGGCGGCAGCGCTGGCGGTACGTGCGCGGCGGCGGGCGGCTCGATTCTTCGGGGAGTCCCCGGTCGAGATCCGCCGAGAGATGAGGAAGTTGATCACTCCGATGCCGACGATGAGCAGGAAGAGCAGAATGGCGACGGCGGATGCTTCGCCGAGGTCTCGGCGGAAGAACGCGAGCTCCCACAGGAACAGCACGGTCGTCTGGAACTGTCGATCGCTGCCTCCGATGCCGCCGGCCGTCGAGACGTCGAACAGTCGCGGCTCGGCGAAGATCTGCAGACCACCGATCGTCGCCGTGATGATCACGAAGATCAGCGTCGGACGGATCGTGGGGATCGTGATCGAGAAGAAGCGGCGGGCGGCTCCTGCACCGTCGAGGGCGGCGGACTCGTAGAGGTCGCGCGGGACCGCCTGCATCGCGGCGAGCAGGATGAGGGCGTTGTAGCCCGTCCAGCGGAAGTTCACCATGATCGCGATCGCGAGGTGCGACAGCGCCGTGTCGTGCTTCCACTCCTGGTCGGCGATGCCGATCAGGTTCAGCAGGTTGTTGGCCAGGCCGTCGGCCTCGTTGAAGATGCTCGAGAAGATGATGGCGACGGCCACGGGCGTGACGACGAACGGGATGAGGATGCTCATGCGCCAGAACGTCGGGGCACGGAGGCCGCGATCCAGCAGGTACGCGATCACCAGGGCGACCGCCAGCTGCGGGATCGCGGACAGCAGGAAGATGCTCAGGGTGTTGAAGATGGAGTTCCAGAACATCGCATCGCCGAGGATCTCGATGAAGTTGCCTGCTCCGACGAACTCGCCCTGCCCCTTGAGCAGGTCCCACTCGTGCACGGCCACCCACACCGTGTAGATCAGCGGGAACAGGCCGACCAGTCCGAACAGCAGGAAGAACGGCGAGATGTAGAAGTACGGCGACGCGTTCTGATCGAACCGCGAGAGGCGGTGCCGCCAGGGACGCCGGCCGGCGGCATCCGTCTTCGGGCTCTTCGCGCTCTTCGCGTATTTCGTCGACGCGGCCGCCGTCTCCGAGCGCTCATCGGTGAGTGTCATGACTCTTCCTTGGTCCTGGTTCCGGTCCTGGTGCGTGCGTCCGAGGGGTTCCGGTCGCAATCCGTGCCGCCCCGACAGAGGCGGTGCGGCACGAACTGCGACCGGAAGGGATGCGTGGGTGGGTCAGTCGACCAGCTCGTTCAGGAGCTTGATCGCTGCATCCCAGGCACCCTGGGTGTCGGTGTCTCCGCGGTCGAGCCCGCTGAGGGCCGGGCCGAAGACGTTCTCCTGGATGACGGAGTCATCGGCGCCCTTGAACTGCGCGACGACGCCCTTGGCGCGCTCCGCGAGGATCGCTCCGGTGGGCGCGTCGTTGAAGAACGCGTTGGGCGTGGCCTCTGACGACAGCGTCTCCTGAGCGGTGATCGTGGAGGGGAAGTTGCCCGCGGCCTCGGACTGCGCGACCTGCTGCTCGGGCTGGGTCAGCCAGTCGGCGAGATCGGCCGCGGCCTGCTTGTGCTCGGAGCTCTCAGGAATCGAGAGGAACGCGCCGCCCCAGTTGGCTGCGCCGCCGGGGAAGACGTCGGCGAAGTCCCAGCCGGTGGAGGCGTCTCCGCCGCCGGCCTCGACCTGGCCCTGCACGACTCCCAGCATCCAGCCCGGGCAGACGAAGGTGGCGAAGGTGCCGTCGACGAACGACTTGCCGCCGTTCCAGTCCCATGCGGTCTGGGCTGCGGACTGGCCGCCCTCGGTGGCCGCTCCGAGCATCTCGAAGCGCTCCTTGAGCTCGGCGTTGTCCTCGACGTTCAGCTCGCCGTCGGTCGTGTAGTAGCCCTCGTCGAGCTGGTTGACCATGGCGTTCCAGACGAAGCCGGAGTGGTCGTACCAGGCCTTGCCGGTCTTCGCGGTGTACTCGGCGCCGACGGCGAAGTAGTTCTCCCAGTCGCCGTTCAGCAGCTCGGCGACCGACTCGCGGTCGCTGGGCAGCCCCGCAGCCTCGAAGGCAGCGCCGTTGTAGCAGATGCCGCTCGGTCCGATGTCGGTGCCGTAGCCGATCACGCGGCCCTCGGCATCCGTCGCCTGTCCGTACTTCCAGTCGACCCAGTCGGCCTTGCGGTCTTCGATGCCGTAGTCGCGCAGGTCGACGAAGGTGTCGGAGACGTCCATGATGGCGCCGAGCCAGCCCTCTTCGATCGCGACGATGTCGCTCAGGCCCGAGCCTGCGGCGATCTTCGTGAAGGCATCGGTGCGGGCGTTGCCGCCGGTGTCGATGTTGGTCGCCTCGATCGTGACGTTCGGGTGCTCCTTCTCGTAGGCCTTGTAGAGGTCTTCGTATCCGAAGGTTCCGAACGTGGTGACGGTCAGCGTGACCTTCTCGTCGCCGCTGGCGCTGTCGCCGGAGTCGGCGGAAGCGCAGCCGGCGAGGGCCAGAGCGGCGACGGATGCGACGGCTGCTGCCGCCAGGATCCGGGTGCGGGCACGTGTGTTCACAGTTCACTCCTTTGTGGTGGGTCGTGCGGTGTTGGTGCGGGTGGTGCTCGGGGTGGTGCGTGGTGTTCCCGTGAGGAATCTCGTGGGAGCGCTCCCACGCACTGTCCAGTGACTCTATGGGAGCGCTCCCACGGTGTCAAGCCCGTGCAGTTGATGACGCTTCACGGATCATGTGTCGGATCACGGACGATCCGCTCCGAACACTCCGGGAACCGTCCGGCACTCCGTGAATCGTCCGGTCACCGCAACGCGGCGTACCCTTGTCCGGTGCCCGACACCGAACTCGCTCCCGCTCTCGTCCGTGCCGAATCGCTGATCCGCAGCATCCCGGACTACCCGGAACCGGGGATCATCTTCCGCGACATCACTCCGCTGCTCGCGGACGCCGAGGCGCTCCAGGCCACCACCGAGGCGATCATCGCGCCGTTCGCCGGCCAGTTCGACGTGGTCGCGGGCATCGAGGCCCGAGGCTTCATCCTCGCCGGGGCTGCGGCGATCGCGGCCGGAGTCGGCCTCATCCCGATCCGCAAGGCGGGCAAGCTGCCCCGGCCCGCGGCATCCGTCGACTACGCCCTCGAGTACGGCACCGCGACGATCGAGATGCACGACGACCTGCCCGCGGGATCACGCGTGCTGCTCATCGACGACGTCCTCGCGACGGGCGGAACACTGGCCGCCGGCCGCGAGCTGGTCGAGCGCCTGGGCAGCCACGTCGTCGGCATCTCGGTGCTGTTCGAGATCGATGGACTCGGCGGCCGCGACGCGATCGGCGACCTGCACACCGTCTTCCACGCCTGAGGCGCGACACCCCGGGAATCGAGCGAGTCGCGAGCCGGTAGACTGAGCACGCCCGTCCGCCCGCGACTCCCGGAGCCGTTCATGCCCACCATCGTCGTCGACGTCATGCCCAAGCCCGAACTGCTCGACCCGCAGGGGAAGGCCGTGTCCGGCGCATTCTCCCGTCTGGGCGTCGAGGGCTTCTCCGATGTCCGCATCGGCAAGCGCTTCGAGCTCACCGTCGAGGGCGAGGTCACCGACGAGATCCTCGCCGAGGCCCGTCGCATCGCCGACGAGGTGCTCTCCAACTCCGTGATCGAAGACGTCGTGGGCATCGAGGTCACCGAGTGACCACGCGCATCGGCGTCATCACCTTCCCCGGCTCGCTCGACGATCGCGACGCGCAGCGGGCCGTCCGCATCGCCGGCGCCGAGCCCGTCGCCCTCTGGCACGGCTCGCACGACCTCGAAGGCGTCGACGCCCTCGTCCTGCCCGGAGGCTTCAGCTACGGCGACTACCTGCGCGCCGGCGCGATCGCCGCACTCTCGCCGATCATGGCCGAGGTCAAGGACGCCGCAGCCAAGGGCATGCCGATCCTCGGCATCTGCAACGGCTTCCAGATGCTCGTCGAGGCGCACCTGCTGCCCGGCGGCCTGATCCGCAACGACCACCAGCACTTCGTTCGTCGCGATCAGAAGCTCATCGTCGAGAACTCCGACACGGCCTGGACCAACCGGTTCCGCACGGGCCAGGAGATCACCATCCCGCTCAAGAACGCCGACGGCGGATACATCGCCGACGAAGAGACGCTCGACCGTCTCGAGGGCGAAGGTCTCGTCGCGTTCCGCTATGCCGGCGTGAACCCGAACGGATCGCTGCGCGACATCGCGGGGCTCACCAACGAGGCGGGCAACGTCGTGGGGCTGATGCCGCACCCCGAGCACGCCACCGAGGCGGGATTCGGCCCCGACACGTCTGCCGCCATGCGGTCGGGCATTGACGGACTCGACTTCTTCACGAGCGCGATCGCGGCAGTCGCCCGCGTCGCCGCATAAGCACCGGACGCGCGGCTTCGGCCGACAGGCGGGGTCGGTCCCTTCCGTCGCGACCGCCCCCGGTCGGCGACGCATCCGCGCCGCGGCCGGGGCCACTTCCGCATCCGCGCACGCAGCCGGGGCCACTTCCGCATCCGCGCCGCGGCCGGGGCCACTTCCGCATCCGAACCGTCCGAATCGGATGCCTTTTTGGCCCCGCATCATGCCGACGATGCGCATCCGGCCCACCCCGGCCCAGGGGGCGGAGAATCGGCGCCTCTCCGCCTATCAGTCGGCCGGGAGGGTGAACGGATTGTCGCCGGCCGCCGCGAGCAGATACCAGGCCGTGGCACCCGTGTGGAGGCTCGCGTAGTAGAGGTCACCGAAACCCGAGTCCAGGCCGTCGGTCGAGGTCGCGACGATGCCCTTGCCGTCGCCGTTCGCCGCATCGCGCTGTCCGAGACGGATGCTGTCGAGCAGCGCCTCGGCGCGGTCGGCGTCGCCTGCCGCGCCGCGCAGCTTGAGCGCGAGCGCCAGGTGCCCGCTGCCCTCGAACCACACCTTCGAGACATCGGTGTCGCTGATCGACGGCCCCCGATACTGGCCGTCTGTGGCGATGAGGTTCGCGAGGGTCCAGTCCAGTGCTGTGTCGTAGCGGTCATCGCCGGTCGCGAGCGAGGTCCATGTCTGCGAGTCCAACGGCACGGGGTGGGTGTTCACCGTGCTCCCGTCGAGGAGAGTCCCGGTGTCGACGTGCCCGTCGGCACTCTGCATCGCTGCCACGAAGTCCGTCGCGACCGCCGCGCGGTCGGCCCACACCTGATCGCCTGAGACCTCGGCGAGCTGGGTGAAGAATCCGGCGATGTCGCTGTTGTGCTCGGTGGACTTCCACACGAGCGAGGTGCCGTCTTCGAGCTGACCGCCCGTGTAGCCGTAGGGCGCCCGCACCATGTCTGCCGTGTTCGTCTGGATCCACTGGGCCGTCTGCAGCGCCCCGTCGAGGTACTTCTGCTCGCCGGTCGCGTGGAAGAGCCGCGTGAGGGCCATGCCCACCCACGCCTGGTTGCCGGTGAAGGTGCCGGGGCCGGTGATCTCGACCCGTCCCTGTCGGATGCCGTGCGGCTCGTAGGAGGCGCGAGTGCGCCCGTCGCCGATCGGGTCGTTCTCCTGCACGAAGAGCAGGGTGTCGCCGATCGCCTGAGCACGGCGGATGTCGTCAGGCAGCCCGCGTGCCGTGTAAGCGATCACGACGAGGGCGTCGTCGTAGACGAACGAGGGGGTGAAGTCCCATGTCGGCAGGTCGGTGAAGAATCCGCCCTCGTAGCTCCGCGGAAGGCAGTGGCCCTCGCCGTCGCAGAACTGGTCGACGCGTGCATCGAGGAACTCGTATGCCAGCGCGACCGACAGAGTGGGATCGGGGGCTGCACCCTCGGCCGGGTCATCGGGGATCGAGTCGCCGGAGGCGGCGGTCGTCGCTCCCGCGACCAGCGCGACCGCGACGAGTGCGGCGGCGATCATCCACGGAGCCGAACGGCGCGATGAACCCGACATGACGACCCCCTCGGTCCGAACAGCGGTCCGAGTGCGGGCCCCGCAGGCGACCAAGAGGTCACGTGCAAAATGCTGGCATACCAGGAAGTCTCGGCGGAAGTGGCGAAGGTCTAGTCTTTCAGCGCCTGCCGACGTCGCAGCCGGCGAGTAGCATCCGAGGCACGCCCATCACACTGGAGAACGTCGGCATCGCCGTGCGCGACCTCGAAGCCACCATCGCCTTCTTCACCGACCTCGGACTCACGATTCTCGGTCGAGACGAGGTCAGCGGCGAGTGGGCAGACACCGCCGTCGGCCTCGACGGCAACCATGCGAAGATCGCCGTCCTGCAGACACCGGACGGTCGCGGGCAGCTCGAGCTGTTCGAGTACATCCACCCCGATGCGATCGAGACCGAGCCGACACTCGCGAACGAGATCGGGATGCACCGCGTCGCATTCTCGGTCGACGACATCGACGAGTCGCTCGCCATCGCCGCCCGGCACGGGTGCCACCCGCTGCGGGGAGTCGCGAACTATCAGGGCGTCTACAAGCTCACCTACCTGCGCGGCCCCAGCGGCATCCTCGTGATGCTCGCGCAGGACCTGACGACGACCCCGGCGGATCAGCCGACCGACGAAAGCTAGCCGAGCCAGTCGAGATCCGGCGAATCAGCCGAGACCCGGCGAATCAGCCGAGACCCGGCGAGCCAATCAAGACCCGGCGAATCAGCCGAGACCCGGCGAATCAGCCGAGCGCCGGCGGCCAGACGCCGATGAGCACTGCCATGATGACGATCGTGACGAGCTCGTGCGCGATGTTCATGACCGTCAGCCCCGTCGGGCGCCCCTCGAACGCGTCGTGGGTGATGAAGCGCGCGGCGGTGAATCCCGCCCACAGCAGCACACCGGTGACGACCGCAGCCCAGAAGAACGACCCGTCGTAGAAATGCCAGGCGATGGCGGATGCTCCGGCCAGCACCCATGACGTGATGAAGCTCACGATGACGGTCGTGATGATCGCCATGGTCGCACTCGAACCCGGCCGATCCATGTCGACGTTCGCGAGCTTCGACCAGCGCGTGCCGAACACCTTCGGCGCGTACCAGACCGAGCCGACGATCATGCTCGACGCCGTGGCGATGAGGACCGCCCAGTAGTTGATCTCGGGAACCATGACAGCCTCCAGTCATCGGATGCCCGAAGCATACTCCCGGACTGCAAGTCACCGGGGAGTGGTGTGGAATATCACACGACCGAATCGATTCGAACCCCGCTCTGGCAATCATGTAAGCGTTTGCACTAATCTGTTGCCATGGAACAGCTTGAGCAGATCGCAGCCCCCGGTTCCGAGTGGTGGCGCAGTGCGGTCATCTACCAGATCTACCCCCGTTCGTTCGCCGACGCCTCGGGTGACGGCATCGGCGACCTGCCCGGCATCACCAGCCGCCTCGACTCCCTGAAGGAGCTCGGCGTCGACGCGATCTGGCTGAGCCCGTTCATGACGAGCCCGCAGCGCGACGCCGGCTACGACGTCGCCGACTACCGCGACGTCGACCCGCTGTTCGGCACGCTCGACGATTTCGACACCATGCTGAAAGAGGCGCATGCCCGCGGCATCCGCGTGGTCGTCGACCTGGTGCCGAACCACTCGTCGGCCCAGCACGCCTGGTTCCAGGAGGCGCTCAAGGCCGCCCCCGGCAGCCCCGAGCGCGCTCGCTACATCTTCCGCGACGGCAAGGGCAAGAACGGCGAGCTGCCCCCGAACAACTGGGAGTCCGTGTTCGGCGGCGGTATGTGGGAGCGCATCACCGAGGCGGACGGCACCCCCGGTCAGTGGTACCTGCACATCTTCGATCCCACGCAGCCCGACTTCGACTGGAACAACGAAGAGGTCCGTGAGGAGTTCCGCTCGATCCTGCGCTTCTGGCTCGATCGCGGCGTCGACGGATTCCGCGTCGATGTGGCGCACGGCATGATCAAGGCCGAGGGCCTGCCCGACTACACCCCGCCGGCCGACGCCGACTCGATGGGTGGCGGCGAAGCCGATGTCCCCTATTGGGGCCAGGACGGCGTGCACGACATCTACCGCGACTGGCACAAGGTGCTCGCAGAGTACGACGGCGACCGCGCTCTGTGCGGCGAGGCCTGGATGCCGACGCTGAAGCAGACCGCTCTGTGGGTGCGCCCCGACGAGATGCACCAGACCTTCAACTTCCCGTACCTGATGACGGAGTGGGATGCGAAGGCTCTCGGCGACGTCATCCGCGAGTCGCTCGACGCGTTCGGTGCCGTCGGCGCCCCCAGCACCTGGGTGCTGTCGAACCACGATGTGGTGCGCCACGCCTCGCGCCTGGCGCTCACCGACGACAACCCGCAGGGTGAGGGCATCGGCCCGAACACCCCGCACAAGCCCGACACCGCCATCGGCCTCGCCCGCGCCCGCGCGGCGACGACCGTGATGCTCGCACTGCCGGGTTCCGCGTACCTGTACCAGGGCGAGGAGCTGGGGCTTCCCGAGGCGATGGAGATCCCCGACGCGTTCCGTCAGGACCCGACGTGGTTCCGCACGAACGGCGAGCGCTACGGACGAGACGGATGCCGCGTCCCGCTGCCCTGGGAGGCGGAGGCTCCGGCCTTCGGCTTCAACGAGACCGGCGCCTCGTGGCTGCCGCAGCCCGCCGATTGGGCCGCATACTCGCGTGACGTCGAAGAGGTCGACCCCGCGTCGACGCTCGCGCTCTACAAACGTCTGCTCGCCGGACGCCGTGAGTACGGTTTCGGCAGCGGATCGCTCGTCTGGGAGGACGCCGGAGCAGATGCCGTGGCATTCCGCCGCGGCGACGTGCACGTGCTTGCGAACCTCGGAACCGAGCCGCTGCCGCTGCCGACCGACGCGTTCGTGATCCTGCAGAGCCAGCCGTTCGACGGTGGCGCAGTTCCCGTCAACACGGCCGTCTGGTACACCAAGGCGTAACGTCGCACCACGTTCCGGTCGCAGTTCGCGCCGCCCACGGCACCGCCCGACGGCAGGAACTGCGACCGGAACGCCTCAGAGAGGAAACCCATGGCGAGCATCGATGAGGTCGCCCGGCTCGCCGGGGTCTCGACGGCCACGGTCTCGCGCGCGCTGAGCGGCCGAGGTCATGTCTCGGAGTCCGCGCGCCTGCGCGTGCAGGAGGCAGCGTCCGCGCTCGGCTACGTCGTGTCATCCCGGGCCTCGAGTCTGGCATCGGGCCGCACCCGCAACATCGGCGTGGTCGTGCCCTTTCTCGACCGCTGGTTCTTCAGCACCGTGCTGTCGGGGGTGTCGTCCGCGCTGATGCGCGAGGGCTACGACATCACGCTCTACAACATCACCGCCGACAAGGATGTGCGCCGACACGTGTTCGACACGTTCCTGCGCCGCCAGCGGGTGGATGCGGTGATCGCGGTGTCGATCGAGCTCGACGACGACGAGACCCAGTACCTGCTCGACCTCGGCCTGCCGGTGATCGCGATCGGCGGTCCGAACCCGAAGCTCGACACCCTCACCGTCGACGACGTCGCTGTCGCGCAGCTCGCGACAGAGCACCTGATCGGCCTGGGTCACCACGACATCGCGCACATCGGTGCGAACCCCGAGTTCGACATCGACTTCCATATCCCCACGAACCGTCGCCTCGGTTTCGAGAAGGCGCTGGCGAAGGCGGGCATCGCGCTGAACCCCGCCTTCCTCGAACCCGCCGACTTCACGGTCGAGGGCGGATACCGCGCGGCGAAGCAACTGCTCGGCCGCCCCGGCCCTCGCCCCACGGCCGTGTTCGCGGCGTCGGACGAGATGGCGATCGGCGCCCTCCTCGCGGCGCGCGACCTCGGCTTCGCGGTGCCGGAAGACCTCTCGATCGTGGGCATCGACGGCCACGAGCTGGGCGAGTTCTTCCGCCTCACGACCGTCGACCAGTTCCCCCTCGGGCAGGGCGAGCGAGCGGCCGATGCCGTGCTCGCCAAGCTCGCCGAGGGCGACGCCGCCGGCATCCCCGCGGCACTCCCCTACGAGCTGAACGTCCGAGGGACGACCGCGCGCCTGATCCCCTAACCCGCAGCGGGCGAGCGCTCCGCCACTCCTGCCCGCCTGGCCGCTACGCTGGCGCGGGTGACGAACATTCGCGACATGGTCCTGATCCCCGGCGGCACCTTTCGGATGGGGTCTGAGGACTTCTACCCGGATGAGCGTCCGGTGCACGAGCGCGAGGTCGCATCCTTCGAGATCGACCGCTACGAGGTGACGAACGCCCAGTACGCGGAGTTCGTCGATGCCACGGCCTACGTCACCGTGGCCGAACGTCCGCTCGATCCTGCGGCCTTCCCCGACGCCGACCCGAACGACCTCGTTCCCGGGTCCATGGTGTTCACCCCGACCTCCGGCCCGACGGACCTCCGCAATTGGCGCAACTGGTGGCGCTGGCAGGCGGGCGCCTCGTGGCGGCATCCGTTCGGCCCCGACTCGTCGATCGATGACCGGCTGCAGCATCCGGTCGTGCACATCGCGTTCGAGGATGCTGTCGCCTACGCCGACTGGGTCGGGATGCGGTTGCCCACCGAGGCCGAGCACGAGTACGCCGCCCGCGGCGGCGTCGACGGAGCCGCGTTCGCGTGGGGCGACGAGACCTATCCCGGCGGCGAGGCTCAGGCGAATTCGTGGCTGGGGCGCTTCCCCTACGACAATCAGGGGGTGGGCGGTACGGCCCCTGTCGGCTCCTACGCTCCCAACGGCTACGGCCTCTACGACATGATCGCGAATGTCTGGGAGTGGACGAGCGACTTCTACACCCCGCGGCACCTGAAGCTGTCGGACAAGCCCGTCGATCCCGGCAAGCGGGCGAACCTCCTGGCCGCGGCGAGCGCGCAGGAGGGGCTCCCGAGCATCCCGCGCCGTGTGCTCAAGGGCGGGTCACACCTCTGCTCCCCCGATTACTGCCTGCGTTTCCGGCCGGCTGCCCGCTCGCCGCAGGCCGAGGACACCGGAATGTCGCACATCGGATTCCGCCTCACCCGTTCGGTGTGAGGGGGCCCTGGGCATCCACCGATGCTCCTGATTGGCTGAGCCGCACGGGCACCTGCCCGGCTTCACCGCCGACCGAGGAGCGATCATGTCCGACAAGCCCAACATCCTCATAATCTGGGGAGATGACATCGGTATAGCCAACCTGAGCACGTACACCGACGGGCTGATGGGCTATCGGACGCCGAACATCGATCGGATCGCCCACGAGGGTGCGAAGTTCACCGACTACTACGGCGAGCAGAGCTGCACCGCCGGACGCGCGGCGTTCATCACCGGGCAGAACCCGTACCGCACCGGCCTCACGAAGGTGGGTATGCCGGGTGCACCCCTGGGCCTGCAGGCCGAGGACCCGACCATCGCCGATGCGCTCAAGCATCACGGCTACGCCACCGGCCAGTTCGGCAAGAACCACCTCGGCGACCGCGACGAGCATCTGCCGACCGCCCACGGCTTCGACGAGTTCTTCGGAAACCTCTACCACCTCAACGCCGAGGAAGAGCCGGAGCACCCCGACTACCCGACCGACGAGGAGTACCCCGGATTCAGCGAGAAGTTCCGCCCGCGCGGCGTGATCCACTCCTGGGCGAACGACGACGGCACCCAGCGCATCGAAGACACGGGCCCTCTGACGAAGAAGCGCATGGAGACGGTCGACGAGGAGTTCCGCGACGCGGCGGCCGACTTCATCCGCGCTCAGGCCGACGACGACACACCGTTCTTCGTGTGGTTCAACTCGACGCACATGCACTTCCGCACTCACACCAAGGAGGAGAGCAAGGGTCGGGCCGGTCGCTGGCAGTCCGAGTACCACGACACGATGCTCGATCACGACGATGTGGTGGGCAGCCTGCTCGACCTGCTCGACGAGCTGGGTCTCGCCGAGAACACGATCGTCATGTACTCGACCGACAACGGCCCGCACATGAACAGCTGGCCGGATGCCGGCATGACACCGTTCCGCAACGAGAAGAACTCCAACTGGGAGGGTGCCTATCGCGTGCCGGCGATGATCCGCTGGCCCGGGCACATTCCTGCCGGCACGACGCTGAACGGCATCGTCAGCCACAACGACTGGTTCGTCACTCTGCTCGCGGCGGCCGGCGACGCCGACATCGCCGAGCGGCTGAAGTCGGGAACCGAGTTGCACGACACCGAGTACAAGGTGCATCTCGACGGCCACAACCAGCTCGATTACATCACGGGTGCCGTCGAGCACAGCCCTCGGAGGCACTTCTTCTACGTCTCCGACGACGGTGACCTGACGGGGCTGCGCTTCGAGAACTGGAAGCTGGTCTTCCTCGAGCAGCGCGCGGCCGGAACGCTCCAGATCTGGCAGGAGCCGTACATCGAGCTGCGGTTCCCCAAGCTCTTCAACCTGCGCACCGACCCCTTCGAGCGCGCCGACATCACCTCGAACACCTACTGGGATTGGGTGATCGACCACGTCTTCCTCTTCGTGCCGGCGCAGGCGTACGTGGCACGCATGCTGCAGTCCCTCAACGAGTTCCCGCAGCGACAGGAATCGGCATCCTTCACGATCAACCAGGTGATGGCGAAGCTCCAGTCCACAACCGGAAGCTCTTGACCTCACCGGCCGCCATCAGGGGCGGAGCGATGCTCGACGGGCGAGCGAGTTTCGCCGAGACAGGACCAGCCCGCCGATGACCGCCGCGACCAGGGAGCCGACGAGCACGCCTATCTTGACGTGCTCGTCGGCGACCGAGCTCGCCCCGTAGGCGAGCTCGCCGACGAGCAGCGAGACGGTGAAGCCGATCCCGGCGAGGAAGGCCATGCCGACGAGATCCGGCCAGCGCAGCGATTCGTCGAGCCGCAACGCCGGCAGGCGGCTGAGCAGGAAGGTCGTCGCGAGGATGCCGATCGGCTTGCCGATGACGAGTCCGACGATGATGCCGATGGTGATCGGGTCGGTGAGCGCCGAGGCTAGTCCTTCCATCCCGCCGATGGTGACCCCCGCGGCGAAGAAGGCGAAGACCGGAACCGCGAACAGCGTCGCCACGACACCCCACCGGTCGGCGAAGTGCGGCGCCATGCCGTCGTACAGCGGCTCGCCGTTCGCATCTTCCCCCGCCCGCACCCGCGCGCGCTCGGACGGCACCACGGGCACCACGAATCCGAGGAGCACACCGGCGACTGTCGCGTGCACGCCTGCGGCGTGGATGCAGACCCAGACGGCGATCGCGAGTGGCAGCAGGATCCACCACGCGCGCACTCCCCGCTGCACGAGGAACGCGAATCCGGCGAGGGGGAGCAGTGCGAGAGCGAGCCACGGAAAGCTGATCGTGTCGGTGTAGAACGTCGCGATGATCGTGATGGCGATCAGGTCGTCGATGATCGCCAAGGTCAGCAGGAAGACGCGCAGTGCCGGCGGCAGGAACCTGCCGACGACGGCGATCACTGCGACCGCGAAGGCGATGTCGGTCGCGGTCGGAATCGCCCAGCCGCGCAGCACATCGGCACCACCGCCGAGGTTGATGAGCACGAAGAACAGCGCGGGCACGATGACTCCACAGACCGCGGCGGCGATGGGAAGAGCCGCCTGACGCGGGTCTCGGAGGCGGCCGGTCACGAACTCCTCCTTCAGCTCGAGGCCGACGACGAAGAAGAAGATCGCGAGCAGACCGTCGGCCGCCCAGGCGCCGACGCTGAGGTCGAGATGCAGCTCGGGGATGCCGAAGGTGAAGTCGCGAACGGACTCGTACCACCCCACGGCCGAGGTGTTGGCGAGGATCAGTGCGGCGACGGTGGCGGCAAGCAGGAGCGAGCCGCCGAGAACGTCGCTGCGGGCGTTGGAGCGAATGCCGCGCCACAGTTCATGCGGAGCAAGGCGGAGACGGGACGGAGAAGTGGACACGAGAAGACCTCACGCGGAAGAAGGGGGTGGGATGGCGCAGATGACCACACCCCTCTCGAGGCGTGATCTAGTCGCGTGGCGGCGGGCAGCCCGCGATCTCACCGTGTGAGAGGGTGCCCCAGACGCTCGTCCATCCATTCGTGCCCGGGTGCATCACCACGCGCATCGACGTCCTCATCGGCGTCGCCGAACGCAGCTCCTGCGGAGCGCGCGCCGAAGCGGCGATGAGGGTTGCGGGCATCTCCCCAGCCTAACCGGGCGTGCCTGAGGAATTCAGATGCTCCTCAGCGCCTTTCCGGCAGCCTCGAGCGCATCATCGGCGAGCGAGAAGTACGCCCACTTGCCGCGCTGCTCCCGGGTGACGAGCCCCGCCTCCGCCAGGAGTCTCATGTGGTGCGAGACGGTGCCCTGTGACAGGCCGACCGGGTCGGTGAGATCGCAGATACAGGCCTCACCGCCCTCCGCTGACGAGATCAGTGAGAGCAGGCGGATGCGCGTCGGGTCACCGAGTGCCTTGAACAGGTGCGCGATGCGTTCCGCTTCGGCGAGCGCGAGGGTGGATGCCGCTCGCGGCGTGCAGCAGGCCGTCTGCTCGATCGTCACCGGAAGGGTCATGGGGTCATCCTCTCACGTATTGACAATCTTCGATACGTGAGCGACGCTTCTCGTATTGAAGTCTTTCGATCTGAGGAGTCGTCGTGTCAGAGCTTCCCGTCGTCGTCATCGGAGCGGGGCCGCAGGGTCTCGCCGCTGCGGCGCATCTCGTCGAACGCGATGAAGACGTCGTCGTCATCGAGCGCGGGCATGGTCCTGCATCCGCCGTCTCCGAATGGGGACACGTGCGACTCTTTTCGGCGTGGCCCGAGCTCACCGATGCTGCCGCACGGCGCCTGCTCGAGCCCACCGGGTGGACCGCCCGCACTTCCGGTTACCCGACCGGAGCGGAGTGGGTGAGTGACTATCTCGCCCCGCTCGCCGCCGCCCTGGGCGAGCGGGTCCGCTATGCGACGACGGTCACCGGGGTCGCTCGCCAGGGTCGCGACAAGGTCGTCGAGGCCGGGCGTAAGAGCCAGCCGTTCGTCGTGCACACCGTCGACGCCGACGGCAATGATGCACGTCTCCTCGCCCGTGCCGTGATCGACGCGAGCGGCACCTGGGGCCTTCCCAATCCTGCCGGGGCCGACGGCTTTCCGGCGCTCGGCGAAGCAGCGGCATCCGATCTCATCTCGTACCGCATCCCCGCCGACGTCGCAGATCTCGCCGGTTCGCATGTCGTCGTCGTGGGAGCAGGACACTCCGCCACGCATGCCGTACTGCGTCTGAGTGAGCTGGCCCGCCGGACGCCGGGAACCCGCGTGACCTGGCTGCTGCGGCGCGGGAGTGCCGCGAACGTCTTCGGCGGCGGCACCGGAGACGCGCTTCCCGAGCGCGCCGCCCTCGGATCACGTGCACGCAAGGTGACCGACGACGGGGTCGTGGACCTCGTGACCGGATTCCGCGTCGCCGAGTTCCGCCGCAGCGACGACGGACTGACGATCGTCGCAGAAGACGGGCGTGAGGTGTCGGCTGTCGGGCGCGTCTTCGCACTCACGGGCTTCCGGCCGGACACCGGGATGCTGCGGGAGGTCAGGATCGACCTCGACCCCGCGCTCGAGGCCGTCGCCGGCATCGCCGCCGAGATCGATCCCAACATCCACTCCTGCGGCTCCGTGGCCGCGACCGGCGCCCGCCAGCTCGTGCAGCCGGAAGCCGGATTCTTCATCGTCGGCGCGAAGTCGTACGGGCGCGCCCCGACGTTCCTCGCCCTCACCGGGTACGAGCAGGTGCGCAGTGTCGCGGCCCACTTGGCCGGGGATCACGAGAGCGCCGCCCGCAACGAACTCCGGCTTCCGGACACCGGCGTCTGCGGCGGGTCCGGCGACTTCGACGACAACGCAGGCAGCTGCTGCGCAGCCCCCGCCGTGCTGCAGATCGGCAGCTCGCGGCTGAACGCCTTCGACCCCGCACGCTCGCTTACCCTGGAGACATCATGACCGACACCAGTGCCAAGCCCTCCGTCCTCTTCGTCTGCGTGCACAACGCAGGGCGCTCGCAGATGGCCGCAGGCTTCCTGCGCGACATCGCCGGCGACCGCATCGAGGTGCGCTCGGCCGGATCCATGCCCGCCGACCAGATCAACCCGATCGCGGTCGAGGCGATGGGTGAGCTCGGCATCGACATCGCCGCCGAACAGCCCAAGGTGCTCACGACCGAGGCCGTGCAGGCATCCGACGTCGTGATCACGATGGGATGCGGCGACGCCTGCCCGTTCTTCCCCGGCAAGCGCTACGAGGACTGGAAGCTCGACGACCCGGCAGGTCAGGGCATCGAGTCGGTGCGACCGATCCGTGACGACATCCGCCGGCGCATCGAGGCTCTCGCGGGCGAGCTGCTCGCCTGAAGCCCGCTTGCTCGCTTCTTCACCTGCTGCGTCTCAGGAGGAGAACTGCGCCTCAGGAGGACGGATGCCGTGGCATCCTCCTCCCGAAGACGAGATCTCCTCCCGAAGAGGCGCGCAGGTCAGCGGGCGACGATGAGCCCCGCGGTCTTCTCCTGCACTGCCTGGAACCGACGCTGCACGTCGGACCAGTTGACCAGCTCCCAGAACGCCTTGACGTAGTCGGCACGCACGTTGAGGTAGTCGAGGTAGTAGGCGTGCTCCCAGACGTCGAGCTGCAGCAGCGGCGTCACTCCGAGCGGCGCGTTGCCCTGCTGGTCGAAGAGCTGGAAGATGACCGGGCGCGCGCCGACACTGTCCCACGCGAGCACGGCCCAGCCTGAGCCCTGCACGCCGAGCGCCGTCGCCGTGAAGTGGGCGCGGAAGGCGTCGATCGACCCGAACGCGTCGGTCAGCGCCGCCTCGAGCTCTCCTTCGGGGTTTCCGCCGCCGTCGGGCGAGAGGTTCTCCCAGAACACCGAGTGGTTGATGTGCCCGCCGAGGTTGAAGGCGAGGTCCTTCTCGAGCTTGTTCACGGCGGCGAAGTCGCCCGAGTCGCGGGCCGCGGCCAACTGCTCGAGGGCGGTGTTCGCACCGGTCACGTACGCCTGGTGGTGCTTGGAGTGGTGCAGCTCCATGATCTTGCCGGAGATGTGCGGCGCGAGAGCCGAGTAGTCGTAGGGCAGTTCGGGGAGGGTGTACACAGCGGACATGCTGTTCCTTTCAGTCGTTCTGATCGGTGGGGAGTGAGTGGAACCGGCGGTCGAGATAGACGAGCGGTCGGCCCGGCCGACCCAGCAGCACCTCGTCGATCTCGGCGACCACGACGGTCGACGAGCCGACCGCAACAGTCGACATCGTGTGACCGCGCATCGCGGCGCGCGCCTCGGCGAGGTACGGCTCACCGGTCGGAAGGGTGCTCCACCCCTGTTCGGGGGTGAAGCGGTCGGCGCCGCTCAGCGCGAAGCTCTGCGCGAGGGCGGAGTGCTCGTCGTCGATCAGGTGCACGACGAACGACTCGGCGTTGAGGATCGAGCCCGCGCTGCCGGTGGCCCTGGTGACCGAGAACACGATCGCCGCGGGGTCGACAGCGACGGATGCGACGCTCGACGCCGTGAGACCGACCGGTCCTGCGGGGGTCATCGCGGTGATGATCGCGACTCCGGCCGGATGCGCGCGGAACGCGGCTTTGAGCCCTTCACCGACCTCGGAGGGGACGGGGGCTGCGGGGTGCGGCTGACTGCTCATTCGGGTGCCTCCTGGGGCGGAAGGGCTGTGATGATCGGATGATCGCGCTCGATGACGCCGAGCTTGGCGGCACCACCGGGGGATCCCATCTCGTCGAAGAACTCGACGTTGGCCTTGTAGTAGTCCTGCCACTCGTCGGGCAGGTCATCCTCGTAGTAGATCGCCTCGACGGGGCAGACGGGTTCGCACGCGCCGCAGTCGACGCATTCGTCCGGGTGGATGTACAGCGAGCGTTCGCCCTCATAGATGCAGTCAACCGGGCATTCGTCGATGCACGCACGGTCCTTGACATCGACGCACGGAAGGGCAATCACATAGGTCATCGGTCATTTCCTGTCGCGGTCACATGTGCAACCGTAAGACCTCAAGTACGCTTGAGGTCAAATCGAGGAGGTCGCGATGACCGCAGAGACAGATTCCGATCGGGCCGTCCACGGCCCCGACGAACCCTTGACGATCGGCGAGATGAGCAGGCGCACCGGCGTCGCCCCCTCAGCCCTGCACTTCTACGAGAGCCTCGGACTCATCGCGTCGACCCGCACCGCCGGAAATCAGCGCCGCTATGCCCGTCACATGCTGCGGCGGGTCTCGCTGATCACGGTGGCGAAGCGCCTCGGCATCCCCCTCTCCGACGTGCAGCACGCGTTCGCCGACGTGCCCCTGACCCAGACCCCGAGCCATGCCGACTGGCAGCGTGCGTCGAGACGCTGGAAGCGAGAGCTCGAGAAACGCCGCGAGGGGATCGAGCGTCTCGAGCGCGAACTCACCGGATGCATAGGCTGCGGGTGCCTGTCGATGAAGGCCTGCGGCCTGCTCAACCCCGGCGATGCTCTCGGCAGCCAGGGCGCAGGGCCCCAGCGTCTGCGTGACGAGGACGCCTGAGCGCCCTCGTCACGACGCGACTCAGGAGTCGGTTCAGGCGACGGTGAAGGCGGCGCTCAGCAGCGCGTCGTCACGCGAGCTCGAGCCCACGAGCAGCTCGAATGATCCCGACTCCACGAGGCGGATGCCGGCGGCATCCACGATCGAGCAGTCGGCGACGGGCAGGTCGAGGCGCACGCGCACGGACTCCCCCGGTGCGACGTCGACCTGGCGATAGGTCTTGAGCTCCTTGTCCGCCCAGCTGACACTCGTCACGGAGTCGCGCACATAGACCTGCACGGTCTCGCGCGCGGGTCGCGAACCCGTGTTCGTGACCGTCACCTCGGCGACGATCCGGTCGTCGTGGCCGAGCCGATCGGATGCGAGCGACAGGTCGCCGTACGCGACGGTCGAGTACGACAGCCCCTCGCCGAACGCCCAGGCCGGAGACTGGGTGAGATCGGCGTAGCGGTCGCCGTGCTGTCCGCGGATCTGGTTGTAGTAGGTCGGTTGCTGGCCGACGTGGCGGGCGAACGAGATCGGCAGGCGCCCTGACGGCTCGACGGCACCCGAGATGATCTCGGCGAGCGCCCGGCCACCCTGCATGCCGGGGTTGGCAGCCCAGATGACGGCGGCGGCCTGCGAGGCGGATGCCGGCAGCACCAGCGGCTTGGAGGCGAGCAGCACGATCACCACGGGCTTCCCCGTCGCGATCAGCGCGTCGAGCAGGGCGTTCTGTCCGCCGATCAGCTCGAGGGTCGCGGTCGATCGCCCTTCGCCGACGAGCTCGATGCGGTCTCCGACGACCGCGACGACGACATCGGATGCCGCAGCAGCCGCAACCGCGTCGGCGATGAGCACGTCGTCAACCGGCGCCGGCACGACGACCGAGGGCCGAGGCTGCCCGTCGGGGAACTTCGCGCCGCGAGGGTCTTCCTCGAGAGTGAGGATCTCGGCGCCGCGCGCATGCGTCACCGACCATCCGTCGACGCCCGCGAAGCCGTCGAGCACCGTCGTGATCATCTCGCGCGGCTGTCCGTCGAGCCAGCCGGCCTGACCGGAACCACCGGCCCAGTCGCCGAGCTGCGTCTGCGCGTCGTCGGCGAGCGGACCCACCACCGCGACCTTCAGGGGGGCCGACGCGTCGAGCGGCAGCACACCGTCGTTCTCGAGCAGAACGATCGAGCGGCGAGCCGTCTCGAGGTTGAGCTTGGCGTGCTCGGCGCTGCCGACCACGGAATCCAGGTCGTCCTGCGGCAGCCGCGGGTTCTCGAACAGTCCGAGCTCGAACTTCAGGGTCAGGATGCGCGCGACCGCGTCATCGAAGGCGTCCTCGGCGAGCAGTCCGTTCGACACCGCCTCGAGCGCACCGGCGAAGAAGCCGGGGGTGTTCATGACCATGTCGTTGCCGGCGGTCACCGCAGCGGCCGAGGCGTACGCGTAGTCGGGCTGCACGTGCTGCTCCCACACCATGCGACCGACGTTGTCCCAGTCGGTGATGAGCGTGCCGGTGTAGCCCCACTCGCCGCGCAGCACGTCGCTGAGCAGCCAGTCGTTGACCGTGATCGGCACGCCGTCGGTGGTCTGGTAGCCGAGCATGAACGTGCGGCATCCCTCGCGAGCGACGCGCTCGAACGGCGGCAGGAACCACGACCGCAGCTTGCGCCGCGAGATGTCGGCCTCGCTCGCGTCGCGACCTCCCTGCGTCTCGGAGTACCCGGCGAAGTGCTTGGCCGTCGCGAGGATCGCGGTCGGATCGTCGAGGCCCTCACCCTGGTAGCCGCGCACCATCGCCGAAGCGAGCTCGCCGATGAGGAACGGGTCTTCGCCGAACGTCTCGTCGATGCGGCCCCAGCGCAGGTCGCGCGCGATGCAGAGCACGGGAGAGAAGGTCCAGTGGATGCCGGTCGCCGCGACCTCGATCGCCGTCGCCCTGGCGACCTTCTCGACGAGCTCGGCGTCCCACGTCGCGGCCATGCCGAGCTGCGTCGGATAGATCGTCGCACCGGGCCAGAACGAGTGGCCGTGGATGCAGTCCTCGGCGACGAGCAGCGGGATGCGCAGCCGCGTCTGGGAGGTCAGCTCGTTCGCGCGGATGATGCGCTCGGGCGACGTGTGCAGGATCGAGCCGACGTGCTTTCCCAGGACGTGGTCGTCGAGGTCGTCGCGGGCGTCGAGCTGCAGCATCTGCCCGATCTTCTCCTCGACGGTCATGCGATCGAGGAGGTCGGCGACGCGTGCCGCGATCGGCAGTTCAGGGTCGAGGTAGGGCAGGGATTCGGTCAGGGTCTGAGAGGTCATCACTCGGCGTTCTGTGTCTTCGTATCGGTCTTCGTATGGGTCGTCGTCGCTGTCGCCGCGCTCTGCACGGTACCCGAGTCGGTCGTCGGCGCGCTCCGCACCGCCGTCACCGGGTCGTTCACGTTGAGCCCCTTCTTCTTCATCGCGCGGGCGCGCTCACCCGCCGACCGCAGCCTCGGGTTCACGTACTCGTCGATGCCGAAGTTGATGAGCGACAGGGCGACGCCGATGATCGCGATGCAGAGCCCTGCGGGCACATACCACCACCACAGTCGCGGGAACGCGCCGTTCTGCTGCGCCCAGAACAGGATCGTGCCCCAGTTGAGGTTGCTCACCGGGATCACCCCGATGAAGGCGAGGGTCGTGAGACCGAGGATGGCCGCGGTGACGGTGCCGACGAAGCTCGACGCGATCAGCGCCATCAGGTTCGGCAGCATCTCGACCGTGATGATGCGGTGCAGCGGCTCGCCGTTGGCGCGGGCGGCCTGGATGAAGTCGCGGTTGCGCAGAGACATGGTCTGCGCACGCAGCACGCGCGCACCCCAGGCCCATCCAGTGAGACCCAGCACCGCGGCGATCACGATGAGCGGCGGGTTCTCGAACTGCGAGGCCACGATGATGATCAGCGGGATGCCGGGGATCACGAGGAACACGTTCGTGAGCGCCGACAGCGACTCGCTCTTCCAGCCGCGCACGTAGCCGGCGATGACACCGATCGTGATCGCGATGATCGTCGCGATGATCGCCGAGAGGAAACCGACCACGACGACGCCGCGGGTGCCGAAGATGAGCTGGCTCAGCACGTCCTCGCCCATGTGCGTGGTGCCGAGCCAGTGGTCGAGAGACGGCGGCTGGCGGAGCGCCGTGCGGTCCTTCTGCGTGGCCCCGTAGGGTGCGAGCAGCGGCGCGAAGATCGCGATCAGCACGAACACCCCGAGGATGATCAGGCCGGCGATCGACTTCGGGTTGCGGAACATCGCGAACGAGTGCGCGAGCTGCGACCAGAACGTCTTGCGGCCGGGCACACCGTCGCTCGCGGTGCGGAACGTCGCGGTCTCCGGCATCCCGGTGGGGATGGTGCTCCCGTCGGGTGCCGTCGTCTCGGTCGAGGTGGGAACGCTCATGTCAGGCCTCCGTCTGGCGCGTACGCGGGTCGAGGTATGCGTAGACGATGTCCGCCAGGATGTTGGCGACCAGCACCGACAGCGTGATCACCAGGAACACCCCCTGCATCAGGGCGAAGTCCTTCGCGTTGGTGGCATCGAGCAGCAGCTTGCCGACGCCCGGGTAGCTGAAGACCATCTCCATGACGATCGTGCCGCCGACGATGAAGCCGATCGAGAGCGCGAAGCTCTGGATCTGCGGCAGCACGGCATTGCGGGCGGCGTATGCCCACAGCACGCGCTTGTTCGGCATGCCCTTCGCCTGCGCGACGGTGATGTAGTCCTCGTCGAGCACCGTGAGCATCATGTTGCGCATGCCCAGCATCCAGCCGCCGAGCGACGCGATGATGATCGTGACCGCCGGCAGGGTGCCGTGCACGATCACCTGGCCGATGAAGTCGACGCTCCACTCGGGCGATTGGCCCTTGTCGTAGGCGTGCGACGACGGGAACCACTTCAGGGTCGACGAGAAGATCGCGATCGCGATGAGCCCGAGCCAGAAGTACGGGATGGTGTTGAAGAACGTCGTGATCGGGATGAGCGCGTCGAGCCTGCTGCCGCGCTTCCAGCCGACGATCGCGCCGCCCACCGTGCCGAGCATGAACGAGATGATCGTCGCGAGACCGACGAGACCCAGCGTCCACGGGAGGGCGGATGCCAGCACCTCCGACACCGGCCGCAGACCGTGCAGCGTCGAGATGCCGAGGTCGCCGCGGAACAGCATCGCCCAGTAGTCGAGGTACTGCTGCCACATCGACTTGTCGGTGTCGATGCCGAGCAGAGCGCGCAGCGAGTCCGCCGCCTCCGGGCTGATGTTGCGGTTGCGGGCGAGGTAGGAGCTGACCGCGTCGCCCTTCATGAACCGCGGCAGGAAGAAGTTGATCGTGATGGCGGCCCACAGCGTGAACAGGTAGAAGCCCGCCCGACCGGCGAAGAACCGCCACGGCACGAGCGTGCGGCCCTTCTGCGCGGTGGTCGCGGTGGTGCCGACCTCGAGCGCGTCGCGGCTCTGCTGGTCTACCTGACCCAGATCGGGGGATGCGGTGGTCACTGTGCACCTCCGTGCGAGCCGGCCGTCGCGAAGTGCTTGTCGGGGTCGGGAGACGCCGCCCGCAGTTCGCGCGTGTAGGGGTCCTGAGGGTTGAGGATGACGTCGTCGGCATCGCCGTACTCGACGACCCGACCCTGGTTGAGCACCATGATCTTGTCGCTGAAGTGGCGGGCGGTCGCGAGGTCGTGGGTGATGTACAGAACGCCGAGACCCTCTTCGCGCTGCAGGTCGGCGAGCAGGTTCAGCACCCCGAGGCGGATCGACACGTCGAGCATCGACACCGGCTCGTCGGCGACGAGCAGCGAGGGGCGGGATGCGAGCGCGCGGGCGATGGCCACGCGCTGGCGCTGACCGCCGGAGAGCTCGTGCGGGCGGCGGTCGATCACGGCATCCGCGTCGAGCCGCACGCGCTCGAGCAGGCGGCGCACCTCGGCCTCGGTCTCTTTCTTCGGCACGACGTCGTCGAGGCGGATCGGGCGTTCGATGTGGTATCTGATCGAGTGGTACGGGTTGAGCGAGGCGAACGGATCCTGGAACACCATCCGCAGCTGCTGACGGTACTTGCGCAGCCCCTTGCCGCGTCGAGGGATGGGCTTGCCGTCGAGGCGCACCTCTCCGGTCGTGGGCGTCTCGAGCTGGGTGAGGATCTTGGCGATGGTCGACTTGCCGCTGCCGGACTGTCCGACCAGACCGATGGTCTGCCCTGAGGTCAGGGTGAAGCTGACGTCGTCGAGCGCCTTGAGCTGACCGGCTCCGCGGACGTTGTAGGTCTTGGTGACGTGGGAGAACTCGAGAGTGGTCATCGGGTCAGCACTCCTCGCGCACCGGTGAGGCGGGGGAACGACGACAGCAGCGTCTTCGTGTAATCGTTCTGCGGATTCGTCCAGATCTGCTCGGCGGACGCGAGTTCGACGATCTCGCCCTCGCGCATGATCGCGATGCGGTCGCTGATCTCGAGCAGCAGGGGAAGGTCGTGCGTGATGAAGATCACCGAGAAGCCGAACTCGTGTCGCAGCTGCGAGATCTGCTTGAGGATCTCGCGCTGCACCAGCACGTCGAGCGCGGTGGTCGGCTCGTCCATGACCATCAGCTGCGGACGCAGCGCCAGTGCCATGGCGATCATGACGCGCTGACGCATGCCGCCCGAGAGCTCGTGCGGGAAGGAGCGCGTGCGCTGACGGCCGACCTTGACGATCTCGAGCAGCTCCTCGGCCTCGGCCCGGCGCTGGCGGCGGGTCATCTCAGGCCGGTGGATCTCGAAGACGTCCTCGAGCTGCGAGCCGATCGTGGCGACGGGATTGAGCGCATTCATCGCTCCCTGGAACACCATCGAGACCTTGTCCCACCGGAACTTCTGCATCGCGTCGACGTCGAGGGCGTTGATGTCGACATCGACGCCGGATGCATCGTGGAACGTCACGCTGCCGCCGGCGATCACCGCGGGGGCACGCAGCAGGCGCTGCACCCCGTAGGCGAGCGTGGTCTTGCCGCATCCGCTCTCTCCCGCGAGGCCGAGGATCTCGCCTCGCTGCAGTTCGAGCGTCACGTTCTTCACCGCCTCGACGGGCGGATCGACGTCGTACACGACCGAGAAGTCACGCACGCTGAGGAGGGGTTCTGACATGAGGGGTCCTGGTCCTTCGTCGGTCGGGAGGTCGGTGGGAGGGGCGGATGCGCGCAGCATCCGCCCCTCCATGCACTGCTTACTCGGCCGGCTTCAGCTTCGTGAGGATCATCACAATGTTCTGCTGCGTCGGGTCACCCGAGGCGTAGGGGTCGTCCTCGGACGGCCATCCCACGTAGTTGCGGGTGTTGTACTCGCCGAGCAGCGGGTGCGCTCCGAGCGGGATCGCCGGGACCTGGTCGACGAAGATCTGCTCGAGAGTGGTGATCGCCGCGGTGCGCTCCTCGTCGGACGACGCGTTCGCGTAGGTGTTCAGCGCTTCGGTGGCCGCCGGGTCCTCGAAGCGTCCGAAGTTGAATCCTGCGATGCCCTCGGGCGAGATCCAGCGCGGGTCCATCGTCGAGGTGTAGAGGCCGTATGCCGTGCCGCTGTCCTCGAGCCAGTGGATGATCGCCGAGAAGGTGCCCTCGTCGCGGGGGCCGGCCCAGCCGCCCCAGTCGGGCATGTCGATCTTGACCTCGGCGCCGATCGCCTCGGTGATGTCCTCGGCGATGAGCTCCTGCGCCGTGTTCCAGTCGCTCCATCCGGAGGGGACGGAGAGGGTGAACGAGACGGGCGTGCCTTCGGGGTCGACGAGCGCGTCGCCGTCCCAGGTGTAGCCGGCCTCTTCGAGGATCCCGCGCGCCTTCTCGGCGTCGACCGAGTAGTCCTGGCCCTCGAACTCGGGCTGGATCTCGTCTTCGAGGATCGAGGAGAGACCGGTGACCGACCAGACCGGCTCGCTGGCGCCCTCACGGGCGATGTCGACGTAGGCGTCGCGGTCGATCACCCAGGCGAGCGCCTTGCGGAACGCGACGTCGTCGAACGGCTTCTGCTGCAGGTTCATGAACAGCGTCGCAGAGCCCGTTGTCGGGGCCACGAAGAACTTGTTGTGCTCGGGGTCGGCGTCGAGGAACTGCTCCTGGATCTGCGGGATGAACGCCTGCGCCCAGTCGGCCTCACCCTGCGCGAGCGCGGTGGTGAGTGCCGTGTTGTCGCCGTACGAGACGTAGTGAAGCTCGGGAACGGCGAGCTCGCCGCCCCAGTAGTCGTCGCGGGCTTCGAGCGTGACCGACTCGGTCGACCAGTTCGACAGCGCGTACGGACCGGTTCCGACCAGGTCGTCGCCCTTGACCGGGTCGGTCGCGGGCTCGTCGAACTTCTCCCAGATGTGCTTCGGCACGATCGGCACGTGCAGCACGCGGGCCTGGTTCACGTACTTCGACTCGCCGAACGTGAGCGTGACGGCGTCGCCCTCGACGGTCGCCCCCTCGAACTTGAGGCCGGCGGTGTCGAGCTCCGGCGTCGAGACGAGCTCGTAGGTGAAGACGATGTCGTCGGCGGTGAACGGCTCGCCATCGCTCCAGGTGATGTCCTTGCGGGGAACGACCGTGACCGCGGTGTAGTCGTCGTTCCACTCGATGCTCTCCGCGAGCCAGGGCGTGACCTCGCGGTCGCCGGTCTGGTTCACGAGGCCCAGCGTCTCGAAGATGACCTTGCCGTAGCCGTATTTCGAGGCCGACGAGTCGCCGACGTACGGGTTGTTCGACTCGGTGGTGATCGCACCGTCGGGCTTCGCGATCGTCAGGGCGGCACCGTCTCCGGAGCCGCTGCCGTCGTTCGATCCGCCGGCGGCGCAGCCGGCGAGGGCCGAGATGCTGAGGGCGGAGATCGCCGCGACAGCGATCAGGGACTTTCTGAGCTTCATTGCTTCTCCTTGGGCACGGGTCGTTGTGCTGTGTTGCTGTCGGTGCTCGGGCATCCGACCGGTCTTTGCTTACTGGCGAGAAAGTAAGCTGGTGCGAGGTTACTCGTTGGTAAGTAGAGTTGGCAAGTACGATCCAGTGCAGGATTCTGTGCAGAAGAGGATGGACCATGTCGAAGGATGCTGTCGCCCACACGTCCGTCCGGCCTGCCACCCGCGAGAAGCGGGAGCAGATCCTCAAGGCAGCCGTCGAGATCTTCGGCAACAAGGGATCGACCAACGGCACCCTCGCCGATGTCGCCGAGCAGGTCGGCATCACCCATGCGGGCGTGCTGCACCACTTCGGCTCGAAGCAGAAACTGCTGCTCGAGGTGCTCGCCTACCGCGACCAGGCCGACGTGGCCGAGCTCGCCGAGAAGCACATCCCCGGTGGCCCCGAGCTCTTCCTGCACCTGGTGCGCACGGCGATCGCCAACGAGCGACGCCCCGGCATCGTGCAGGCGTACACGGTCCTGTCCTCCGAATCCGTGACAGACAACCACCCCGGTCGCGAGTACTTCGAAGAGCGCTACACGACGCTGCGCCGCGAGGTGACCGACGCGTTCCATCTGCTGTGCGCCCAGGAGGGCGTGACCGAGCCCGAGACGGTCGCGACCGCAGCCGCCGGAATCCTCGCCGTGATGGACGGCCTGCAGCTGCAATGGCTGCTGCACCGCGACGTCATCGACCTGGGCGAGGCGAGCGAGTTCGCGATCCGCGCGATCGTGAACGGCGTGCTGCACCCCGGACCCACCTTGGAGTCCTACCGCCACGACTAGGCTCGGGGCCATGACGATCGACCTCGAAGCGCTCTACATCGACCTGCACCAGCATCCTGAGCTCTCGTTCCAGGAGACGCGCACCGCCGGCATCGCCGCCGGCCACCTGCGCGATCTCGGCCTCGAGGTGCACGAGGGCATCGGCGTCACCGGCGTGGTCGGCATTCTGCGCAACGGCGAAGGCCCGGTCGTCTGGGCACGCGCTGACATGGACGCACTGCCCGTCGGTGAAGAGACCGGCCTCGCCTACGCGAGCACCGCGACCGGCATCGACCCCGCAGGCAACACCGTGCCCGTGATGCATGCGTGCGGCCACGACATGCACGTCACTGCGATGATCGGCGCGGTCGAGAAGCTCGTCGCCGAGAAGGCGGATTGGTCGGGAACCGTGGTCGTGCTGATTCAGCCCGCCGAGGAGTACGGCGCCGGATCCCGCGCGATGCTCGACGCCGGCCTGCGCGATCTCGTTCCGCACCCCGATGTCGTGCTCGGCCAGCACGTCACCCCTCTTCCCGCCGGCACGATCGGCGTGCGCCCCGGCACGCAGATGGCGGCATCCGACGGCCTCACCGTCACCCTGCACGGCCGCGGCGGACACGGCTCTCGTCCGCACTCGACGATCGACCCCGTGGTCATGGCCGCGGCGACCGTCATGCGTCTGCAGACCATCACCTCCCGCGAGGTCGACCCGCGCGACGTCGCCGTCGTGACCGTGGGATCGATCCACGCGGGCCTCAAGAACAACATCATCCCAGCCGAAGCCAAGCTCGAGCTCAGCCTGCGCTACCCGAACGACGAGATGCGCGACAAGGTGCTCGCGAGCGTCGAGCGCATCGTGCGCGCCGAGGCTGCGGCATCCGGCGCCGAGCGCGAACCCGAAGTCCGCACTGACCACACCCTGCCGCCCACGATCAACGACGCCGATGCCACGGCACGCGTCACGTCGGCGCTGCAGCGCGCGCTGGGCGAGGCGTCAGTGATCGACCCCGGCATGTTCACCGGCAGTGAAGACGTCTCGTGGTTCGCCCGTGACACCGGAGCGCCGCTCGTGTTCTGGTTCTGGGGTGGAGTGGACGCGGCGACCTTCGCGGCATCAGCCGCCGCGGGGACGCTCGACAAGGACATCCCCACGAACCACTCGCCGTTCTTCGCACCCGTGCTCCACCCGACCATCGAGGTCGGCGTCACCGCGCTGTCGTCGGCCGCGCGCGAGTTCCTCGGCTGAGACGGCGTCCTCCCGAAGCGGTCGGTCAGCGTCGGTACGCCGGGAGCGTATCCGCGAGACGCGCAGACAGATCGATCATCAGGCGGGCAGCAGCGACAGCCGCGTCGACGTCATCGGCTGTGATCTCCGGGGTATCAAAATCTGGATACTCACTGTCGTTCCTCATTCGCCGCATCCAGTCGAACGGCTTGATCTTCACCCCCAGCGGCGGGTCGAACTGTGCCATGGCAGCCTCGTAAACCGCCACGTGCCCACCGCGGGACGTGGGCCTGAGCCCCTGCACGGCGAGGCACGCAGTGAGCGACTTGCGTGCAGCGTCGTATGCCGAGGTGAAAGCCTGGTCGGGATCATCGTCTCGAAGCGTCACCGCTGACGCGACATGCCTCCGGGCACGCTCGATGAGCAGTTCGGCGTGCTCGACATTCGCCGCGACCTGCTCGAGGTGCTTCTTCTCCAGAAGAGCATCGATGGCGAGTCGACCCGTCTCCCACCTCAGTAGTCGATTCACGGAGCCTCCGACTCGCTCTCGACCCGCAGCCTCACGAGCGGTCGATCCCTGACCGTGCGGAGGAAGGGCTCGTCTGCGTCCTGCCAACGCTCGGCGCTGACCACCCGCATGTTGACCTCTCGACCGAGCTGCGCCTCTGCTGCCGATGCTGCTTCTTGGATCTCGACCCGATCGGGACTGCCCACGACCAGAACGTCGATGTCTTGGGGGTCGGCGCCGGCCTCACCACTCATGCGCGCAGCCCAAGAACCATAGACGTAAGCATCCTCGACCCCACCGACATCGGCGAGGACCTCGGGAAGCACCACGCGGGGGCCATAGGCATACTCGATGATCTCTCGAACGGGGCGGTAGAGCGGATGCTCGCGGTTCGCTCGGATGTAGCGATTCCGACCCGACCTGCGCTGGGTCAGGAACTCCGCCGTAACGAGCCGCTCGATCTCGCGATGCACAGTGGGCATCGATCCCTCGACGTCGGCCGCGATCTCCGTCACGGTGCGCTCTCGATCGGGCGCGAGCAGAAGGAGCGCGAGAAGGTGTCCCTGAAGATCAGATCGCAGCAGAGGCGAGATCACCGGCACAGTTGCTTTCACATTTTGTATTAAAACAAACATTTTGTGAAAACATAAGTGCGGGTTCACCGCATCCGAACTCTGCCTCAGCCGCCGATGGCGTTCATGCCACGGGCGGGCTGCAGGAACGACGGGTCGTTGATCGCGTGCCCCGGCAGCTTGCCGTGCACGCACGAGCGCAGCATGTCTCCGATCCCCTCGGCACGGTGACCCGCATCGGAGGCCGCATCGCCGCGTAGAACGCCGATCAGGTCGTACTCGGCGTTCGAGAAGAGGCAGTTGCGCAGCTGCCCGTCGGCGGTCAGTCGCAGTCGGTCGCACGCGCCGCAGAAGGGGGCGGTGACCGAGGCGATGACGCCGACCTCGTGCGGTCCGCCGTCGATGCGCCACTTCTCGGCCGGTGCTCCGCCGCGACCGGGGATCGGCTCGAGGCTCCACCGCGCGCTGAGCTTCTCGAGGATCTCCTCGCGCGTGACCATCGAGGCGCGGTCCCACGTGTGCCCGGCGTCGAGCGGCATCTGCTCGATGAAGCGCAGCTGCGCGCCGACCTCCATCGCGAACGCGACCAGGTCGGGCAGCTCGTCGTCGTTCACGCCGCGCATGGCGACCGTGTTGAGCTTGAGCGGGCGGAGTTCGGATGCCGCCGCCGCCGCGATGCCCTCGAACACGTCGTCGATGCGATCCCGGCGGGTGAGGTCGGCGAAGCGCTGACGATCGACCGTGTCGATGCTGATGTTCAGCCGCGTGAGACCGGCATCGATCAGGTCGGGCAGGTGCTTCGCGAGCGTGATGCCGTTGGTGGTCATCGCGACCTCGACAGGGCCCTCGTCCCCCTCGATCGCGGACACCCGACGCACGACCTCGACGATGTCGGCACGCAGCAGCGGCTCGCCGCCCGTGAGGCGGAAGGTGCGGATGCCGAGCGAGGAGGCAACCTGCGCCACCTCGACGATCTCGTCGGTCGACAGGATGCTGGTGCGCGCGAGCCATTCGTTGCCCTGCTCGGGCATGCAGTACGTGCAGCGCAGCGAGCAGCGGTCCGTCAGCGAGATGCGCAGATCGCGGTGGACTCGGCCGTGGGTGTCGACGAGGCCCCGCGATGCGGGCGCGGCGGCATCGAGGACCGCGGCGCTCGGCGCCCGCATCCCGATCACGACCGGCACAGCCGTCATCGCTCGATCCCTCTCCCCGACATGTTCCGAGACTACCCGCGCCTTCGACACCCAGGCCCGTGCGGGCACGACGACCGGCATATTGCCAGGTCGCAGAGTCGGTCGGCTCGGACGGGACCCCTTGGCTGACGATCCCCCGCCTGGCTGCATCCGCGGCCGCATCCGATCTGCCATCCGAGATGCCGTCAGCCATCCGGCGCAATAAGGGATGGACTCAGCGGACGGCGACGAACCGCACCAGCGCCGGGTCCACCCGCAGCCGAATCCGATCGCCGACCGCCAACCCTCCGGCAGCATCCAGCGACAGGTCGACCGCCCCGGCATCGGTGTGCACGCGCACGCCTCCCAGCGTGGGCTCGATGCGCGTCACCACAGCCGGCCACGAATCCAGACCTGGCTCCGCGACCCGCACGTCGCCCGGGCGGAAGACCGCGGCGAGCGCAGCACCGTCCGTCGCAGCGAGCGCACGCGACGCAGGATCGGCGCTGGTCAGCAGCACCTCGCCGCTGCTCCACCCTCCCCCGCTCGCGGCCCCGACGAGGCGGTTGACCCCGCCGATCGAGGCGACGAAACCGGATGCGGGTGAGGCGAGCACTTCTCGCACCGGCCCCTCCTGCGTCACGCGACCAGCTTCGACGACGATCAGCCGGTCGGCGAGCGCGACGGCATCCGCCGCATCATGCGTGACGGCGACGGTGGTGGTCGAGACGAGCTGGTCGCGCAGCATCCGCCTGATGTCACCGGCCGTCTCGGGATCGAGGGCGACGAGCGGCTCGTCGAGCAGCACGACTCGAGGGGATGCGGCGAGCGCACGCGCGACCGCGACGCGCTGCTGCTCGCCGCCGGACAGCTCGTGCGGCATCCGCTCACCGGAGCCGGGGAGCCCGACCCGCGCGAGCCAGTCGTCGGCACCTGCTCGCGCAGCACGAGCCTCGACGCCCGCCGCACGCTGCCCGAACGCCACGTTCTCGCGCGCCGACAGATGCGGGAACAGCCGGGGCTTCTGCCCGAGCAGCACGACACCGCGGCGCATCGGCTCGGTCCGCACCCTGGGCTTCGCGACCCGGTCGACGACCCGACCCTCGACGACGATCTCGCCCCCACCCAGCGGCTCGAGTCCCGCGAGCGCCTGCAGCAGCGTCGACTTTCCCGCGCCGCTCGGCCCCATCACGGCGACCGTCTCTCCCGCTTCCACCTGCAGTGAGACGTCGACCGTGAAGTGCTCCCGAGGCACCACCACATGAGCGTGCAGGCCGCCGACGGCGTTCATCGCGCAGCCCCCGGACGCCAACCGCGCACGAGCAGCAGCACGAGGGTCGCGGTGGCGAGCAGCAACAGCGCGAGGGCGACCGCGGCACCCTGCGTCACCCCGGCACCGTTGAACGCGGTGTAGATCGCCAGGGGCATGGTCTGAGTGACGCCGGGGCGGTTGCCCGCGAAGAGCGCCGTGGCCCCGAACTCACCGATCGCCCGCGCGAAGCACAGCACAACGCCGGCCACGATTCCGGGAGCCGCCAGAGGCAGGGTGATGCGACGCAAGATCGTCCAGCGGCCGGCGCCGAGCGCCGCGGCGGTGCGCTCGTACTCGACCCCCGAGGTGCGCACGGCGCCCTCGACCGCCAGCACCAGGAACGGCAGCGCCACGAACGTCTGCGCGAGGATGACCGCCGGAGTGCTGAACGAGAGCCCCAGCCCGCCGAACCATCCCGCGCGCCCGAACAGGTAGAGCAGGGCGACGCCGCCGACCATGGGCGGCAGCACGAGCGGAACCGTGACAGCCGCGCGCAGCACCGCAGCCAGGCGCGGTCCCGAACGAGCGATCGTCAGCGCCAGCGGAACGCCGATCACGATGCAGAGCACCGTGGCGATGAGACCGGTGCCCAACGACAGCAGCAGCGCCGAGCGCGCGGCCTCCGACGTGACGTCGGCGATGAAGGTCGACCACTCGACACGGGCGACCAGCGCCGCGAGCGGGAGGATGAGAAACGCGAGACCGATCAGCGCGGGGATGACCAGCGCACGCGGCGCGTATCCGCGCGCTCCGGCGGCACTCACGGCGCTCCGAACCCGAAGTCGGCCAGGATGCGCTGCCCCTCATCCGAGAGCACGAAGGCGACGAACGCCTCGGCGGCCGCCGAGTTCGGAGCCTCCGACAGCGCCGCGATCGGATAGTGGTTGACGACCTCGTCGGCGCCGTCGGGCACGATCACCTCGACGTCGTCGCCGCCGACCACGTCGGTCGCGTACACGAGCCCGGCGTCGGCCTCGCCGGCTGCGACCTTGGTGAGCACAGCGGTCACGTTCTGCTCGAGGCTGGCCGCCTCGACCGTGACGCCCGCGTTCGAGATCAGGGTGGCGGATGCGGCACCGCACGGCACCTCGGGGGCGCACAGCACCGTGGTGACGTCGGCCAGGTCGTCGAGGGTCTCGACGCCGCCGGGGTTGCCGGTCGGCACGGCGATCACGAGCGTGTTCGACGCGAACAGGGTCGGGGCGACCGCGGCACCCTCGAGCTTGTCCATGTTGGCCTCGTCGGCGGAGGCGAACACATCGGCCGGGGCGCCTTCGAGGAGCTGCGTGACCAACGTCGACGATCCGTCGTAGACGCCGCTGACCTCCACGCCGGGGTTCACCGCGGTGAACGCCGCGCCGATCTCGTCGAACGCTCCGGACAGCGAGGCGGCCGCGTAGACCGTGAGCTCACCGCTCACGGCGCTCTCGGATGCCTCGCCCGCGGCGGTCGGCGTCGGCGACTCGGCACCCGCGGCGCACCCCGCGAGGGCGAGCGCTGCGGCGGTCAGAGCGACCGTGACGGTGCGGCGGAGAGTGCGGTTCATGTGTCAGCCCTTCGGCACTTCGACGACGACCTGCGTCGCCTTGACGGATGCGGCCGCGAGCGAGCCCACCTCGAGGTTCAGTTCGCGGGCGGCCTCGGCTGACATGAGCGAGACGACCCGGTGGGGCCCCGACTGCAGGTCGACCTGCGCCATGACTCCGTCGATCTGCACGCGGGTCACGATGCCGACGAAGCGGTTGCGGGCGCTCGAGAGCGCGTGATTCGACTCCTGCGCCTCCTCGGCGAGCTGCACAGCGCGGGCGGCGAGAGCGTCTCCGGGGATCTCGGCCGGGACGGCGTCGGTCGTCGGCAGCAAGCCCTGATCGATCCAGCGCCGCACCGTGTCGTCGCTCACCCCGAGCAGCTGTGCGGCGCGGGATATCCGAAAGGTCTGCATAGGTGAACGTTACCGCAGGAGCGGATGCTGAGGCGGGAAAATTCCGCATCTGCGGAGACATCTGCTGCCCGATCTGCGGAGAACTCGATGGCCCTGTGCGCTATTCAGCACGGACACCCGGGAACGTCCCCCGTCTCGCCGCTGTGGCGCCGGAACCCGCTCCCCTGTTCTGAATCGTGAACGCGAGCGCTGAATCGCGAACGCGAGCGCGGGATCGTGAACGCAGCCCCGCCCCCGCACGTCCGGGCATAGCCTGGGGACATGCAGCCGCTCGTCGCCCCCGCGCCCGCTCTCGACCCGGCAGAACTCGTCCGCACCGCCAGGCACGCGGTGCTCGCGGGCATCGGAGAAGAGGGGCAGCGCCGCCTCGCCGCAGCCCACGTCGCGGTCGTCGGCGCCGGCGGCATCGGCTCCCCCGTGCTTCTCGCCCTCGCTGCGGCAGGAGTCGGCAGCATCTCAGTGATCGACGACGACATCGTGGAGTTGACCAATCTGCAACGTCAGCTCGCCCACCGCGTCGAAGACATCGGCAGGCCGAAGACCACCTCGGCGGCGCGCGCGATCACCGCACTGTCGCCAGGGGCAGAGGTCGTGACGGCGGCCGAGCGACTCGACTCCGCGAACGCCGAGCGCCTGTTCGCCGGGGCCGACATCGTGGTCGACACGAGCGACTCGTTCGCGACCCGGCGCGATGTCGCCGCCGCGACCGAGGCCCTCGGCATCCCGCTCGTGTGGGGCGCCGTGCAGGAGTGGCACGCTCAGGCGACCGTGTTCTGGTCGGATCCGCCCGAGGGACACGCGCCGGTGGTGCTCGCAGACCTGTTCCCCCTCGGTACCGAGGGGGAACCGCCCAGCTGCGCGCAGGTCGGCGTGCTCGGCGCGCTGTGCGTGCAGGTGGGCGGGATGCTGGCGGGCGAGGTCGTGAAGCTCATCACCGGCGCGGGCGAGCCGCTGCTCGGACGCCTCGCCATCATCGACGCCCTCACCTCGAGGCAGCACGAGATCGCCATCCGTTCGGCGGTGTCGGCATGAGCACCGCGAACGGCAGCCGCCGCACGGTCGAGGAGCAGCTCGCTCTCGTTCTCGACGCCGTGCGCGTTCTCCCGGCCGAGAGCCGTGCGATCCGCGACGCCGCGCACCGCACCCTGGCGCAGCCTGCGACGGCGGCCCACGACATCCCCCTCTTCGACAACTCTGCGATGGACGGCTTCGCGGTGCGTGCGGCCGACGTCGCCGCGGCATCCGCCGACGACCCGGTGGTGCTGCGCGTGGTCGCCGATCTGCCCGCCGGGGTGTCCGACGACCCGCCTCTGGATGCCGGCGAGGCCGCGCGGATCATGACCGGCTCCCCGACGCCGAGCGCCGCCGATGCGATCGTGCCCTTCGAGGACACCGCCGGAGGACTCGCCGACTCGCTCGGCGAGGTGCGGGTGCTGCGGGCACCGGCGGCACCGGGAGCATTCGTCCGCCGCCGGGGCGCCGACCTGCGAGCGGGGGATGCCGTCGTGCTCGCCGGCGAGCGCCTCGGAGCGTTCCAGCTCGCGGCGGCCGTCGCCGCCGGGGTCGAGACCGTCGCGGTGACCCGCGCGCCGCGGGTGGCCGTGGTCTCGACGGGCAGCGAACTGCTGGAGCCGGGTGAGCCCGCCGCCCGTGGCCGCATCCCCGACTCGAACGGCCCCCTGCTCGAACTCCTCGTCGCGGATGCCGATGCCGAGGTCGTGCTCGTGGCGCGTGTCGCCGACGACGCCGACGCCGTGCGCACCGTCACCGCGACCGCCGTCGAACGCGGCGCCGATGTGATCGTGTTCACGGGCGGCGTCAGCGCCGGAGCGTACGAGCCGGTGCGCGGCGCCTTCGACGGACAGGGTGCCGTCGAGTTCGCGAGCGTCGCGATGCAACCGGGCAAACCGCAGGCGTTCGGCGCGCTCGACTCCGGGACGCTCGTGTTCGGGCTGCCCGGAAACCCGGTCAGCGTCGCGGTCTCGTTCGAGGTCTTCGTGCGGCCGGCGCTGCTCGCGCTGCAGGGTCGCTCCGAGATCCATCGTGCTCGCGCATCCTTCACGGCCGATGCCGCCTGGACCACCCCGCCCGGGCGGCGCCAGTACCTGCCCGCCGTCGTCGACCTCGCGAACCGCACGGTGCGCCCCGCGACCGCCGGAGGATCCGGATCGCATCTGGCCGGCGGTCTCGCCCGGGCACGTGCTTTCGCGATCGTGCCCGCCGAGGTCGAGGCCGTCGCCGTGGGCGACGTGATCGATGTCATGCTGGTCGAATGAGTTTCACGCACCTCGACTCGGCCGGCCACGCGCACATGGTCGATGTGACCGCCAAGCAGCCGACCGTCCGCACCGCGACCGCTCGGGGCTTCGTGCGCTGCAGCGCCGAGGTCATCGCGGCGCTGCGCGACGGCATCGCTCCCAAGGGTGACGTGCTCGCCGTCGCCCGCATCGCCGGCATCCAGGCCGCCAAGTCGACTCCTGCCCTGCTGCCCCTCGCCCACGTGATCGGCGTGCACCGCGCGAACGTCGAGCTCGACATCGTCGACGACGGCGTGCACGTCGAGGCGACCGTCGGCACCGCCGACCGCACCGGCGTCGAGATGGAAGCGCTGACGGCCGTCTCGGTGAGCGCTCTCGCGATCGTCGACATGATCAAGGGGCTCGACCGCTCGGTCGTCATCGAAGACGTGCGCATCGTCGCGAAGTCGGGCGGACGCTCGGGTGACTGGGTGCGCGAGGGCGAGACCCGATGACCGCGCCGCTGACCACGACCGTCCGCGTGCGCTACTTCGCGGCCGCCGCGGAGGCTGCGGGCACCGACTCCGAGGAACGCGGCGAGCGCTCGCTCGCCCAGCTCCGCGCCGGCCTGATCGCCGACCACCCGGCCCTCGCCGACATCCTGCCACGCTGCGCGGTCATGGTCGACGGCGTGCGCAGCGACGACGATCGATCACTCGAGGGTGCGCAGCTGATCGACGTGCTCCCGCCGTTCGCCGGGGGCTAGGCCGCAGGTCGGCTCAGCCGCCGATGCCCTTCCACGACGTGGATCCGTCTGACTCGACCTGACGCTTCCACACGGGCAGCGAGGTCTTGATGTCCTCGATGATCGCGCGGCACACCTCGAACGCCTCGGCGCGATGCTCGGCGGCGACCGCGATCACGACGGCCGCATCGCCCACGTCGAGCCGTCCGATGCGATGGCTCACAGCGACCGCGACGCGGGCGTCGCCTACGGCATCCGCTGCCGCCTCCTCCGCGATGCGCCGCAGCGTGGTCTCGGCGTCGGGGTGCGAGCTGTACTCGAGCCCGACGACAGGCGTCTCAGCATCCGGGTCGTTGTCGCGCACCCGGCCGATGAAGGTCGTCACACCGCCCAGCGCAGGGTCCTCGACGGCGGCGAGATGAGCGTCGAGGTCGAGGCGCTGGTCGGAGATCGCGGCGATCCGCACCTCGTTCATGCGTGGTCACCGCCCTCGACCTGGTCGACCACGTGTCTCGCGACGGTCAGCACCACGGGAACTCCGGATGCCACGGCACGCGTGGATCCCGGCAGGTTCACGACGAGCGATCCGGCCGGGTCGACGACACCGGCGAGCCCGCGGGAGAGCACCGACAGCGGCGTGTCGGAGAGGCCGCTGCGACGCAGTTCCTCGGCGATGCCCGGCACCTCGCGGGTGATGACCTGACGGGTGCCCTCGGGGGTCTCATCTCGCGGGCTGACGCCCGTGCCGCCCGTCGTCACGATCAGCCGCACGCCCCGCGCGACCGCTCGGCGCAGTGCATCGGCGACGGAGGCCGCCCCATCGGGGATGACCTCGGCGTCGGGGCAGTGCCACCCGGCATCCCGCAGCAGACCGACCGCGATCGGACCGCCCCTGTCTTCGCGTTCTCCGGCGAACGAGCGGTCCGAGACGGTGATCACGCAGGCGGGGAGCGACGTCATGGCTCCACCCTAGGTGCTGCCCCGCAGCGACGCACGGGCATCACGAGACGCGGATGAGCGAACGCTGCCAGCCCGACGATCCGTTCGGCGCGATCGGTGCGCGTTCCTCGATCTGCATGTCGCCGTTCTTGTTGATCGCTCGCACGGCCACGTAGTGCGTGCCCGGTGTGGCATCCCACTCCATGAACCACTGCACCCAGGTGTTCTCGTTGATCGGGGCCGAGAGCGTCGCCGGCATCCAGTCCCCCTCGTCGATGCGCACCTCGACGCGCTCGATTCCCACCGTCTGCGCCCACGCGACACCGGCGATCGGGATGCGACCGGCATCGACGGCCTGGCCGACCTTGGGGGTGTCGACGCGGGAGGCGAACTTGATCGGCGCCTCGGCGCTGTATCCGCGCGGGGTCCAGTAGGCCTCGTCCTTGTCGAACGTGGTGACCTTGAGCTCGGTGAGCCACTTGGTCGCCGAGACGTAGCCGTAGAGCCCCGGCACCACCATGCGCACCGGGAAGCCGTGCTCGAGCGGCAGCGGCTCGCCGTTCATGCCCACGGCGAGAATCGCGTCGAGGTTGTCATCGGTCAGTGCCGACAGCGGCGTGCTGGCGGTGTAGCCGTCGACGCTCTTCGACAGCACCATGTCGGCACCGGACTTCACTCCGGCCTTCTTCAGCACATCGCGCAGCGGGACACCCAGCCACACGGCGTTGCCGACAAGACCGCCGCCGACCTCGTTCGAGACACACGTGAGCGTGACCGCGTACTCGTCGAGGCCCATGTCGAGGATGTCCTGGAAGCTCATCTCGACGCGCTGATCGACCATGCCGTCGATCACGAGACGCCAGGTCTCGGGGTCGATCGTCGGCACGGTCAGTGCGGTGTCGACGCGGTAGAAGTCCTTGTTCGGCGTGATGAGGGTGGTGAGGCCCGGGATGTCGAGCTCGGCACCCTTCGGGACGGTCACCGTCGACTTCGGCGACGGCAGCTTGAGGGCGTCACGGATAGAGGCGACCGATGCGACCGTCATGCTCACGGTGCGCGAGGCGATGCCCACGACGACCGCAGAGACGCTGGCGATGCCGGCGAGGATGAAGAACTGTCGGCGCCCCAGCGCCTTCGCGGGCTTGCCGTCGGCGTTGTCGGCCTCTGCATCCGCGATCTCGGTGCTCTCGCCCTTGCGGTCGACCATCGCGGCGGGAACGGCGGAGGCCCTCCACGCGATGAGGCGGCGGATGAGCAGCACGAGGATGACGGAGCCGACGATGGTTCCGAGCACGGGAGGCAGGAAGGCGAGGGGCGTGACACCGGCTCTGGTCACGATCGCCGCGGTGGAGAGCGCACCCGCGACCACCAGGGCGATGACGCCGAGCGGGGGGCGCAGCAGCTGCAGGATGCCGGCGATCGCCGACGCGATGACCACCGCGAGACCGAGACCGACCAGCAGCGCGATCTTGTCGTACTCGCCGAAGGTCGCGATCGCGAACTCCTTGAACGGCTGGGGCACGATGTCGATCACGAATCCGCCGACGGCGAGGATGGGACTGGCCGAGCGCGCGAAGATCAGCGCGAACAGCTCGGCGGTCGCGAGGAAGACGAGTCCGCTGATGACGCCCGAGAGGGCCGCCCAGAAGAAGAACCTCTTACCCCTGCTCTGCCGTGTGCTCTTGCCGCGCTCTTCTGCGGTTCTGCGCTGTGCCATGGTCTGCTCCTTCGCACCGAGGACGGTGTGGTCTCGGGTTGTTCGGAGCGGACGCGCGAACGGATGTTCGCGGCATCGGATGCTGCGTGATCACCGCGCGGCGATCAGAGTCGCAGCGATCAGAGGCGGCGCGCGGTGATGGTGTCGCGGTCCTGCAGTTCGCGCAACGTGCGCAGGCACCTCGAGCAGAGGATCTCGACGCGCCGCGGGTGGTTCTCGCCGCACACGCAGTCGACCGACACACGCCACTTGGCCTTGCGGCCACAGGCGGCATACGCCTCGTCGTCGCCGTGGTCGCACTCGCACAGCTGGCGGCCTCGGTCGATCCCGGGGAGTTCGACGAGGGTGCGCTCGATGTCCGAGACCGGGGGCTGATGCGTCTTCACCACCTGCCTATGCTCCAGGGTCACGCGTTCCCGCGCAACACCGCGCCGGGTGGCGCGTCAGACCTGCACGACGTGCGGGGGCGGCGGCGGGGCGAGCTGGCGCTGGGGCACACCGTGGGCCTCGCGGTGCAGGCGCTCCATACGGCTGTCGAGCTCGGCTGCGGCCTCGGCGGCATCGGTCAGGCTCTCGACGAGGTGCGAGGGCACCTGGTTCGAGAACTTGTAGTAGATCTTGTGCTCGAGGCTGGCCCAGAAGTCCATCGCGATGGTGCGGAACTGCACCTCGACCGGCACCGACAGGGCACCGGTCGACAGGAACACCGGCACCTCGATGATGGCGTGCAGGCTCTTGTAGCCGTTGTCCTTCGGGGTCGCGATGTAGTCCTTGACGGTGACGACGGTCACGTCGTCCTGCGCGGTGAGCAGATCGAACAGACGGTAGACGTCGGCGACGAAGCTGCAGGTCACGCGCACGCCGGCGATGTCGGTGATCTCGGCGCGGATGCGCTCGAAGTCCGGCTCGGCGATGCCCTTGCGGGCGATCTTCTCGACGATGCTGTCTGGAGTCTTCAGCCGGCTCTTGACGTGCTCGATCGGGTTGTACGCGTGGTGGTGGGTGAACTCGTCACGAAGGATCGAGATCTTCGTCTCGACCTCCCGCATCCCGAACTCGTATTCGCGCAGGAAGCGCTGGAACTCATCGCGGAGTTCCCGAGTCTGCTGGATGGCGTCGTCGGTGACCTGGAGGGACGTCATGCATCCGACGTTACGCGTCCGTGATCGGAAGCGGCTGTGGATCGCCGATGAGAAATCGAGTCGAACCCCCGTTGACGATGTCGGAGCCCGGGTCTAGAACGGAGGACATGACCAGCGCAGGAGAGAAGTGGACCGAGGCATACGTCGAGGCCTGGAAGTCGAACGATCCTCAGCAGATCGCAGCACTCTTCAGTGACGATGCGAAGTACCTGACGAGCCCCGATTCCGAGCCTCGCGTCGGTCGAGCCGACATCGTGGCCGGCTGGCTGGAGGATCTCGACGACCCGGACACCTGGTCGTTCGAGTGGTGGATCGTCCGGGAGGATGCCGGTTTCGTGGCGATCGAGGGGCGGACGAAGTATCCCTCCGAACGCGACTACCTCAACCTCTGGATCGTGCGCCTGGATGACGAGGGCCGGGCGACCGAGTTCACCGAGTGGTACATGCCGCGTCCGCACGAGGGCTGACGGAGACCGGCCGAGGCCGTAAGGATTGCGTGAGGACAGCGCATACGCCCGTAGGGATTCCGTGAGGAACGCGTGAGGAAGGCGTTCGCGGGCGTAGTGTCGCCCGACGTGTCAGATGAAACCCGCGACAACACGGACGCCCCTCCTCGCGCCAAGCGCATCCTCATCGGCGACCCGCTGACGAGTGCGCAGGTCGACGACCAGCTGCTCCCGAAGAAGATGGCACTGCCGATCTTCGCGTCGGACGCACTGAGCTCTGTCGCCTACGCGCCGCAGGAGCTCGTGATGATCCTGCTGATCGGCGGTCTGACGTTCCTGTCGTTCACCCCGCTCGTGGCCGTCGCAGTCGTCGTGCTGCTGATCGTCGTGGTGCTCAGCTACCGCCAGCTCATCAAGGCCTATCCGTCGGGCGGCGGCGACTACGAGGTCGCGTCGAAGAACCTCGGCGAGATCCCCGGCGTCATCGTGGCGGCGGCCCTGCTCGTCGACTACGTACTGACGGTCGCCGTGTCGGTGGCATCCGGTGTCGACAACATCATCTCGGCGGTCCCGGGCCTCGATCCGCTGCGCGTCGAGCTGGCTGTCGGCTTCGTGATCCTCATCATCATCGTGAACCTGCGCGGCGTGCGCGAGGCCTCGCTCGTCTTCGCGATCCCCACCTACGTCTTCATCGCCTCGGTCGGCTTCATGATCGCGACCGGACTGTTCCGCACGTTCCTCGGCGATGCCCCGGTGGCGTCGAGCGCCGAATTCGCGGTGCACTCCGAAGACCTCGGCCAGGCCGCCGTGATCCTTCTGATCCTCCGCGCCTTCTCGAGCGGATGCTCCGCCCTCACCGGCGTCGAGGCCGTGTCGAACGGCGTGCCCGCCTTCCGCACGTCCAAGGTCCGCAACGCCCAGACCACCCTCGTACTGATGGGCTCGATCGCGGCCTGCCTGTTCGCCGGCCTCACCGCACTCGCCCTGATCACCGGCGTGCACTACGCCGAGAATCCGTGCGACCTGATCGGCTTCGACTGCTCCAACCCGCAGCCGAGCCTGATGGCGCAGATCGCCTCGGCGACGTTCGGCGGCGGCAGCATCCTGTTCTTCATCATCCAGGCGGCGACCGCGTGCGTGCTGCTGCTCGCGGCGAACACCGCCTTCAACGGGTTCCCCCTGCTCGGGTCGGTGCTCGCCCGCGACGGCTACGCACCGAAGTCGCTGAACACCCGCGGCGACCGTCTCGTGTTCTCTAACGGCATGATCGTGCTCGGCATCGCCGCGATCGCCGTGCTCGTGATCTTCCAGGCGAAGCTCACGACGCTGATCCAGCTGTACATCATCGGCGTGTTCGTGTCGTTCTCACTGGGACAGATCGGCATGGTGCGGCACTGGCGGCGCCTGCTCCGCGGCCCGGTCGGCACGACGCCGGGGTCGGGGGTCGACGGCGCCTCGGCATCCGATCGCCGCTCGGCCAAGACAGGCCTGATCATCAACTCGGTCGGGGCGGCGATGACAGTCACGGTGCTGCTGATCGTCACGATCACCAAGTTCACCCATGGCGCGTACCTGGTGTTCTTCGCGATCCCCGTGCTCGCCTTCCTGATGATGGGCGTCAAACGGTACTACCGCGACGTGGAGCACGAGATCGCGATCGACGACACCACGAAATTTGGCGCCACCGGCGACCTCGCGATCGTGCTCGTCAACCGCCTGCAGAAGCCGGTCATCAAGGCCATCGACTATGCGATCGCCGCGAAGCACGGCAAGACGCTCGCGGTGCACGTCGCCGTGGCATCCGACGATGCCACCCAGCTGCAGAAGGATTGGGCCGACCACCTCGTGCCGATCCCGCTCGTGATCGTCGAGTCTCCGTACCGGTCTTTCGCCCAGCCGGTGTCGCAGTTCATCAAGCAGTACCGCGAGAAGCACGGCTCATCGGTCGTCACCGTCTACCTGCCGCAGTACATCGTGGGGCACTGGTGGGAGACCTTCCTGCACAACCGTCGCTCGCGTCGCCTCGCCAACCAGCTGATGCTCGTGCACGGGGTGTCGATCACGCTCGTGCCGTGGCTGCTCGACTCGTCGGAGCTCATCTACGGTCGGCGTTCGCGCCCGCTGCCCGGACAGGAGCGCGCAGGTCGCCCGGTCGTCGTGAACGGACGCCGTGCGCACCGGCCCGAGGGGCCGCCCGAGAGCTGACCCAGCTACCGTTCACGCACGCACCTTCCGGTCGCAGTTCGTGCCACCCGGAGCCCCGTCTCCGCCTCCGGTCGCAGTTCGTGCCGCCCCCGAGCGATCTCGGCGGCATGAAGTGCGACCGGAGCGAGAAGAAGACGAATACTGGCCGAGCAGCCGCCTCCCTAGGCTGAGGGGATGACCGCTACGCCGCACACCGATGTCTGGCCGGTTCGCACCGAGCGCCTGCAGATCCGTCCGATGACCGCACCCGACATCGATGCGATGTGGGCGTGGCGGCAGCTGCCCGACGTGAACCGCTGGCTGGGGCTCGCGCCCGACACGATCGAGGCGTTCCGCGAGCGGTACCTCGACCCCGAGCGGCTCGCCTCGATGTACATCGTCGAGCTTCTGCAGGCAGATGGCACTGCAGCCGCGACCCCGATCGGCGACGTCATGATCAAGGTCGGCGACGCGTGGGCGCAGCTCGAGGTCGCCGATCAGGCGAAGGGCGTCGAGGCGGAGCTCGGCTGGGTGCTCGATCCCGGCTACACCGGACGCGGCTATGCGACCGAGGCGATCCGCGCGGTGATCGGCGTCTGCTTCGGCCCGCTGGGGCTGCGCCGGGTGCACGCCGGGTGCTTCGCCGACAATGAGCCGTCGTGGCGCCTGATGGAGCGGCTCGGGATGCGGCGCGAGGAGTTCAGCCGCAAGACCGCGCTGCACCGCTCGGGCGAGTGGCTCGACGGCATGAACTACGGCATCCTCGCGGAGGAGTGGGCTCTCACGGACTCCTGAACACGTCGTGGTCTCCGACGCGACGCCACCGGATCCGGGGTTCGTCGCCGACAGTGACGATCTCGAACGTGGCTCGTCCGTCCGGCGAGGAGAAAGACCATGTCATCTCGAAGATGCCTGGCGCAGCGCGCATGGACTTGACCCTGAGCGACGCCGGCCAGGGCGTGGAGGGATCATCCGCGAAGGCATCGCAGGCCGGAATGAACTTCTCGCGCAAGACCTTCCGGAACTCAGCGAGATGAGAAGACTTCAGTCTGCGGACATCAGTATCGAAGCTCCGGGTCGTCTCGAACTTCACTGCTCGGACTCGAGGGCTTCGAGGCTTTCGAGGAAGGCCTCTCCGCTGTCGAACGTAGACACACGCCCGGCCGCCACATGCGCATCGACCTCGCGCTCTCGCTGCTGCCACCTCTCGGTCCAGAACCACGCTTGTTCCGCGGGCACGGGCACGGCGGCTCGCAGCTCCACGACCCCATCAGCGCGCTCGGTCACCTCGAGCTGGGTTCCGGGCTCGTTCAGACGCAGGCGTTCACGCACGCTCGCAGGCAGGGCGATGAGGCCGCGACTCTGCACGCCGACGTATCCATGGAACTCTGCGGTGGACATATGTCGATTGTACTGCGATGCAGATACACGGGGAAGCTGTTTTACAGCATTACAGTATGCAAGTGGTCGACGCCACTGAAGGGATCACGCTGTCTCGACTGCACGAAGGCACGTTGCTGACGCGCCAGACGACGGGGAACCGCAACAGGTCGTCGATGCGATCGCTCGAATCCGAGACTTCAACGGCCTCGATCTCGTGGCGCACTGAGTCCGCGCCGTCCGGCCCCGCCCTCAGTCCTCATCCCAGGGCAGCTTCACCACCGGAAGGATGTAGACCCGGCCCATCACGGCGCTCGGATGCTTCGCCATGAACGTCGCCGCTTCTTCTATCGACTCTGCGGTGAGGAGGTCGTAGCCCGCGAACCACTCCTTGAACTCAGGGAAGGGGCCGTCGGTGACGAGCACCTTGCCGTCTCGTACGGCGACCGACTTCGCCTCCTCGGGGCCGGCGACGGGGGCACCGTCACCCAGTCGCCCCGCGGCGTCGCCCTCTTGCGCCCATTCCCCCAGCATGCGCTGATCCTCTCCCTGCGGCATCGTGCCGCCGGTCGGATCTGTCATGTGGATCACGAGGTACTTGTTGCTCATCTGCTCTCTCCGTTCGATGCGGCCCCGGGCGTTCCGGGTGCGGGAGGCGTCGCGAGTTCGTCGCGGCGCCGGGTCAGGTGGATGATCTCGGCGGCGTTGTCGGCCAGCGCGATCGCCCGTGCGTACGCGTCGCGGGCCTCTGCCTCGCGGCCCGTGGCTCGCAGCAGTTCCGCGCGCGTCACGTGGAACCCGTGGAAGTGGTCGAGCGCGTCGTGCAGTTGCTCGACGAGCGGCAGCGCCTGCTCGGGCGAGTCCCGCTCTGCGAGCGCGACCGCCTTGCTGAGGACGACGACCGGGCTGGGGTCGATCCGCTCGAGCTGTTCGTAGAGTTCGACGCTGCGCGCCCAATCGGTGTCGGCGGCATCGTTCGCTCGCACGTGCACCGCGTTGATCTCGGCCAGCAGCCGATGTCGACCGGGCGTCGCAGGCAGCGGTCCGTCGAGAAGCGCGAGCCCCTTCTCGATGAGCTCAGGGTTCCAGGTCGCCCGGTCCTGTTCGTCGAGCCGCACCAGCTCGCCCTCGGCGGTGACTCTGGCTGCGGCGCGCGCCTCGCTGAGCAGCATCAGTGACAGCAGACCCGCGACCTCCGCGTCGTCGGGCAGCAGCTCGCGGAGCAGCCCGGTGAGCCTGATCGCCTCGCCGGTCAGCTCCCGACGCAGCGCGGGCACACCGGCCCCGGACGCGAAATACCCCTCGTTGAAGACGAGGTAGAGCACGGCGAGCACCCCATCGATCCGGGCCGGAAGGTCGTCGGCCGCGGGCATCCGATACGGGATCCGCTCGGTCTTGATCTTCGCCTTGGCCCGGGTGATGCGCTGCCGCACTGTGGACTCCGGGATGAGGAACGCCCGCGCGATCTCTTCGACGGTGAGGCCACCGACGATTCGCAGAGTCAGGGCGACGCGCGCCTCGAGCGACAGCGCCGGGTGGCAGCAGGTGAAGAGCAGTCGCAGGCGGTCGTCGTCGATGACTCCTGTGGGCTCCGGTGGTTCGGGATCCTGCAGCATCAGGGCCTCCCGCTGCTTGGCGTCGCGGAACGACTCCCGGCGGAGCCGATCGATGGCCTTGCGATAGGCCGTGGTGGTGATCCAGCCGGCGGGGTTGGGGGGAACGCCCTCTTCCGGCCAGAGCTCAGAGGCTGCGGCGAAGGCCTCAGCGGCCATCTCCTCGGCCAGGTCGAGATCCCCGCATCTCCGGGTGAGACCACCGACGATGCGCGCCCACTCGTCGCGGTACACCTGCGTGACGCGCGACGCGACGTCGGCGTTCACCGAGGCTCCTCGATTCGATTCCGGCGCTGCATCACTCAGACTCTCTCCGTCCGCACGATCGAGCAGACTCTGCACCGAGCCTGCTCTCCCGTCGATCATCCCGGTTCCCCACTCCTGCGGGAAGAGCGCGCCCACAGGCGGCGAGCGCGGGTCCGGAGAGAGGGTCGCCGGATCAGGCTCGGATGCTCGAGCGCCGCCCGACGTCGCATGATCTGCTCCTCGGCTTCCTCCGCCTCGAGCCGGTAGACCAGGTTCGCCACCATCGGGTCGTTGTACACAGCCACCACCGCGTCTCTCGTGTCATGGGCCGACCGCATATCGGTCGCCTCCACCTTCACCACGAACGCCGATACCCGGATGCGACAACGAGGCGCGAGAAAGTTCGCACGATGCAGAGATGTGAGCATCCCGCATGCATCACGCACGCCCCCGTAGGCAAAGCGTGAGGATCGCCATATTCCGGTCTGCACGAGAGTTGTATCGAGTCTCGTGCTCGACATCATCTACATCGCGCTGACTCTCGCGCTGTTCGCCCTCGTCTCCCTGGTTGCGAAGGGGGTGGAACGACTGTGATCGTCTTCGAGATCATCGCCGCCGCCCTCGCCGTCGCTGCCGTCGTCTACCTCGTGGTGGCTCTCGTCGCCCCGGAGAAGTTCTGATGGGCGCCGGCACCGAACTCTGGTTCGGCATCCTTCAGGCCGCGGTCCTGATCGTCGCCCTCGTGTTGCTCTACCGCCCTGTCGGCGATTACATGGCCCACGTCTTCAGCACACCCCGTGACCTGAAGGCCGAGCGGGGCATCTACCGCCTGATCGGCGTCGACCCGGCATCCGAGCAGACCTGGCGGGCCTACGCCCGCAGCGTGCTCGCGTTCTCGGTCGTGGGCCTGCTGCTCGTCTACGGCCTGCAGCGTCTGCAGGGCTTCCTGCCCGAATCTCTCGGGCTCCCCGCCGTGCCCGAGGGCCTGGCCTTCAACACCGCCGCGTCGTTCGTCGCGAACACGAACTGGCAGTCGTACTCCCCCGAGCAGACCATGGGCTACACCGTGCAGCTCGCCGGTCTCACTGTGCAGAACTTCGTCTCGGCAGCCGTCGGCCTGGCCGTCGCGGTCGCTCTGATCCGCGGCCTCGCCCGTCGGGGCTCGACCACGATCGGCAACTTCTGGGTCGACCTGATCCGCGGGCTCGGACGCATCCTGCTGCCGATCGCGCTGATCGCCTCCATCGCCCTGATCGCGGGCGGCGTGGTGCAGAACTTCGCCGGCTTCACCGATGTGACGACCGTCTCGGGAGGCACGCAGACGATTCCGGGCGGCCCCGTCGCCTCGCAGGAGGCCATCAAGCTGCTCGGCACCAATGGCGGCGGATTCTTCAACGCCAACTCCGCGCACCCGTTCGAGAACCCGACCGGCTGGACCAACCTGCTGCAGATCCTGCTGATCCTCGTGATCCCGTTCGCGCTTCCCCGCACGTTCGGCCGCATGATCGGCGACAACCGCCAGGGCTACGCGATCGCGGCCGTGATGGGCACGATCTTCCTGGTCTCGACGTTCGCGCTCTCGGCCCTCGAACTCGCCGGCCGCGGTTCGGCACCCGAACTCGCGGGCGTCGCGATGGAGGGCAAGGAGGTGCGCTTCGGCATCCTCGGATCCACTCTCTTCGGCAGCGCGAGCACCCTGACGTCGACCGGTGCTGTCAACTCGATGCACGACTCGTACACGGCTCTCGGCGGCATGATGCCGATGCTCAACATGATGCTCGGCGAGGTCGCTCCCGGCGGCGTCGGCTCAGGCTTGTACGGCATGCTCGTGCTCGCGATCATCGCGGTGTTCGTGGGTGGACTGCTCGTGGGCCGCACCCCCGAGTACCTCGGCAAGCGCATCGGCCCTAAGGAGATCAAGCTCGCGAGCCTCTACATCCTCATGACGCCCACCCTCGTGCTGGTCGGCACCGCCCTGAGCTTCGCGATCCCCGGCATCCGCGCGAACGTCGAGGCGACCAGCATCCTGAACCCCGGTGTGCACGGCATGAGCGAGGTGCTCTACGCCTTCACCTCGGCGTCGAACAACAACGGCTCGGCCTTCGCCGGCCTTACGGCGAACACTCCGTGGTTCAACACCGCGCTGGGCATCGCGATGCTGCTCGGCCGGTTCCTGCCGATCGTCCTCGTGCTGGCGCTGGCAGGGTCGTTCGCCGCACAGCAGCGCGTGCCGGAGAACACCGGAACCCTGCCCACGCATCGACCGCAGTTCGTCGGCCTCCTCGCCGCTGTCACGGTCATCATCACGGCACTCACCTACTTCCCCGTGCTCGCACTGGGACCCCTCGCTGAAGGACTCGTCTGACATGACCATCATCACCACACCCTCCGAGACACCGTCGGAACAGCAGGATGCTCCGACATCCGCCACGACCGCACCGCCCCGCGCGTTCGGCTGGGCGCAGCTGACCCAGGCTCTGCCCGGCGCCCTGCGCAAGCTGAACCCGGCATCGCTCGTGCGCAACCCCGTGATGCTGCTCGTCTGGGTCGGCGCCGCGTTCACGACCGTGCTCGCGATCGCCGAGCCGTTCCTCGGCGGTCCTGCCGACTCGGGCGGAACCCCGGTGCCCGCACCGTTCACCTGGGGCATCGTGATCTGGCTGTGGCTGACCGTGCTGTTCGCCAACGTCGCCGAGTCCGTGGCCGAGGGCCGCGGCAAGGCCCAGGCCGCGAGCCTGCGCAAGACCCGCACGAGCACCATGGCGCGCAAGGTCGTCCGCTACGACGCAGGCGCGGATGCCACGGCCGAGCGCACCGAGACGGTCGACGTCTCGTCGGCCGAGCTGCAGCGCGACGACATCGTGATCGTCACGGCCGGCGAGCTGATCCCCGGCGACGGAGACATCGTCGCGGGCATCGCGACCGTCGACGAATCGGCGATCACGGGCGAGAGCGCCCCGGTCATCCGCGAATCCGGCGGCGACCGCAGTGCCGTCACGGGCGGCACGCGAGTGCTGTCGGATCGCATCGTCGTGCGCATCACCTCGAAGCCCGGCGAGACGTTCGTCGACCGCATGATCGCTCTCGTCGAGGGCGCCAGCCGCCAGCGCACGCCCAACGAGATCGCGCTGAACATCCTGCTCGCGAGCCTGTCGATCGTGTTCGTCGTCGTGGTGCTCGCACTCAATCCGATCGCCTCGTACGCGGCGTCGCCCGTCAGCATCCCGGTGCTGATCGCCCTGCTCGTGTGCCTCATCCCGACCACGATCGGCGCCCTGCTCTCGGCCATCGGCATCGCCGGCATGGACCGTCTCGTGCAGCGCAACGTGCTCGCCATGTCCGGCCGCGCCGTCGAGGCCGCGGGAGACGTCACGACCCTGCTGCTCGACAAGACCGGCACCATCACCTACGGCAACCGCCGGGCCCACGAGGTGCTGCGCCTCGGCGGCGTCGACCCCGACGAGCTGCTGCGCGTCGCCGCCCTCTCATCCCTCGCCGACCCGACCCCCGAGGGCGCCTCGATCGTCGAGCTGGCACTGAGCCGCGGCATCCGGGTGGACGAGCCGGCTGATGCCGTGGTCGTGCCGTTCACCGCACAGACCCGAATGTCGGGCCTCGATCTCGCCGACGGCACGCAGATCCGCAAGGGTGCAGGCTCGGCGATCAACGCCTGGCTCGGACTCGACACGGATGCCGAACTCACCGGCCTCGTCGACGGCGTCGCCTCCAGCGGCGGCACCCCGCTGGTGGTCGCCGTGAAGCGTCCGGCGGGCATTTCTTCTGACCAGATGGCTGGACAGATCGCGGATGGCTGGGCGGATGCCGTCGATCAGACAGCCGACCGGGGAATCCTCCGCCAAACGGCCGGTGCCGGAACCGGAACGCCGGGATCCGGGCAAGTGCTCGGCGTCGTGCACCTCAAGGACATCGTGAAGGATGGCCTGCGCGAGCGGTTCGAGGAGCTCCGCAGCATGGGCATCCGCACCGTCATGATCACGGGCGACAACCCGCTGACCGCCGCCGCGATCGCGAAGGAGGCGGGGGTCGACGACTTCCTCGCCGAGGCGACTCCCGAGCAGAAGCTCGAGCTGATCAAGCGTGAGCAGGAGGGCGGGCGACTCGTCGCCATGACGGGCGACGGCACGAACGACGCCCCCGCTCTGGCCCAGGCCGACGTCGGCGTCGCGATGAACACGGGCACGTCGGCCGCGAAGGAGGCCGGCAACATGGTCGACCTCGACTCGGATCCGACCAAGCTCATCGACATCGTGCGCATCGGCAAGCAGCTGCTCATCACGCGCGGAGCCCTCACGACGTTCTCGCTGGCGAACGACATCGCCAAGTACTTCGCCATCATCCCGGCGATGTTCATGGGCGTCTTCCCCGGGCTCGCTGCGCTGAACATCATGCAGCTGCACTCACCGGCATCCGCCGTCACCAGCGCGATCATCTTCAACGCGATCGTGATCGTGTTCCTCATCCCGCTCGCACTCCGAGGGGTGAAGTACCGGCCGGCGAGCGCCTCGCAGATCCTGCAGCGCAACCTGCTCGTCTACGGCCTCGGCGGGGTGATCGCGCCGTTCATCGGCATCAAGCTGATCGACCTCGTCATCACCCTCATCCCCGGCTTCTGACCGCGTTTCGACTCGCTCCGCTCGCTCGACGACCATCCTGAAAGTAAGGCATCTCATGTCCTCCTCCCGCACCGCTGCCCGCACCACCGGCGTCGCGATCCGCGCGATGCTCGTGCTCACCCTCGTGCTCGGCGTCGGCTACACGCTCGTCGTCACCGGCATCGGCCAGCTGCTGCTGCCGTTCCAGGCGAACGGCTCTCCGCTGGCCGACGGCAAGGGCAGCTCGCTGATCGGCCAGTCCTTCACGGACGCCGACGGCGAGGCGCTTCCCGAGTACTTCCAGTCGCGCCCCTCTGCGGCCGGCGACGGCTACGACGGCGCGGGTTCCAGCGGCAGCAACCTCGGACCCGAGAACCCCGAGCTCGTCGCCGCGATCGGCGAGCGCCAGGCGGCCATCGCCGAGCGCGAGGGTGTGAGCCTCGAGGCCGTGCCTGCCGATGCTGTGACCGCTTCGGGCTCGGGCCTCGACCCGCACATCAGCGTCGCCTACGCCCTGCTGCAGGTGCCGCGGGTGGCGTCCGAGCGGGGCCTGCCCGAGCAGCAGGTGCGCGACCTCGTGGAGTCTAGGATTCAAGGGCGGGATCTGGGATTCCTCGGCGAAGAGCGCATCAACGTCGCCGAGCTCAATCTCGCGCTCGATGAGCAGGAGGGCTGATGACGCCAGAGCGGATGCAGCGGCGCGGCCGACTCCGCGTGCTGCTCGGTGCAGCCCCCGGGGTCGGCAAGACCTTCGAGATGCTCGTCGAAGGTCGCCGGCTGCTCGATGAGGGCCGCGACGTGGTGATCGCGATCGTCGAGACCCACGAGCGTGCGGCGACCGCGGCGCAGACCATCGGCATCCCCGAGGTGCCCCGACGCATCGATCTGCACCGGGGCGTGCCGCTGAGCGAGATGGACCTGGATGCCGTGCTCGCGCGCCGTCCCGAGATCGCCCTGGTCGACGAGCTCGCCCACACGAACACTCCCGGCTCGCAGAACGCGAAGCGGTGGCAGGACGTCGATGTGCTGCTGGACGCGGGCATCGACGTGGTCACGACCGTCAACGTGCAGCACATCGAATCGTTGAACGCGGTGGTCGAGAAGATCACCGGCATCGCGCAGCAGGAGACGATCCCGGATGCCGTGGTGCGGGCGGCCGACGAGATCGAGGTCGTCGACCTCGCCCCGCAGACGCTGCGCGACCGTCTCTCGGCCGGACTCGTGTACCCGGCCGAGCGGATCGACGCGGCCCTGTCGAACTACTTCCGCCTCGGCAACCTCACAGCACTCCGCGAGCTCGCGCTGCTGTGGCTCGCCGACGAGGTCGACAGCGCGCTGCGCAGCTACCGCGCCGACCACGGCATCGAGGGCACGTGGCAGGCGCGCGAGCGCGTGGTCGTCGCCCTCACCGGAGGCCCCGAGGGCGAGACGCTGCTGCGCCGAGGCGCCCGGATCGCGGCGCGGTCGGCGGGTGGCGAGATGCTCGCGGTGCATGTCGCAGCCCAAGACGGACTGCGCGACGAGACCCCGGGTGCTCTTGCGGCGCAGCGCTCTCTGGTCGAGTCACTCGGCGGCAGCTTCCACCAGATCATCGGCGACGACATCCCCGAGACCCTCGTCGAGTTCGCACAGGGCGCGGATGCCACGCAGCTCGTGATCGGCGTCAGCCGGCGCGGGCGTCTCGCGGCGGCGCTGACCGGACCGGGCATCGGATCCGAGGTCATCCGCCGCTCCGGCGACATCGACGTGCACATCGTCACGCACGCTGCCGCGGGCGGACGCGTCGCGCTCCCCCGCATCACCGGCGGTGCCCTCGGATGGCGACGTCAGGTGCTCGGGTTCGCGGTGGCCCTCGTCTTCGGTCCGCTGCTGTCGTGGGCCATGTTCGCGTTCCGCAGCCCCGAGTCGATCACGGTCGAGGTGCTGGCCTTCCAGCTGCTCGTCGTGATCGTGGCCCTGGTCGGCGGGGTGCGCCCCGCCGTGTTCGCCGCGGTGCTGTCGGGCATCACCCTCGACTTCCTGTTCGTCGCTCCGCTGTTCACCATCACCATCGCGCATCCGCTGCATGTGCTCGCCCTCGCGCTGTACGTGACGATCGCGATCCTCGTCAGCATCATCGTCGACCAGGCGGCCCGGCGAGCCCGCACTGCTCAACGTGCCGCCGCCGAAGCAGAACTGCTCGCCGCCGTCGCCGGCAACGTGCTCCGCGGAGACAACGCCGTGCTCGCCCTCGTCAGCCGCACCCGCGAGGCGTTCGGCCTCACCGGCGTGCGACTGCTCAGCGCCGACGGCGAAGTGCTGGCGAGCGACGGGGAGCCGGTGCCCGACGGCCGCGCCACGACGATCGCCGTCGGCTCGGGCCCTGCGCCTGCGGTTCTCGAACTGCACGGTGAACCGCTCGACACTCCCGCCCGCCGTCTGCTCGATGCGATCGTCGCCCAGCTCGCCGCAGCGATCGAGCACACCGATCTGCGGGCGACGGCGCGTGAGGTGGCGGCCCTCGCCGAGACCGATCAGGTGCGCAGCGCCCTGCTCTCGGCCGTCAGCCACGATCTGCGTCGGCCGCTCGCCTCGGCCGTCGCCGCGATCGGCGGGCTCCGCGGGGCGCACTCGCTGTCGGCATCCGACCGCGAAGAGCTGCTCGCCACCGCCGATGAGAGCCTCGCGACCCTGTCGTCGCTCGTGACCGATCTGCTCGACGTCAGTCGAGTGCAGGCCGGGGTGCTGGCCGTCTCGACCATGCGTCTCGATGTCGCAGGCCCCGTGCTCGCTGCCCTCGACGAGCTGGGTCTCGGTCCGTCGGATGTCGAGCTGGCGCTGGACGCCGATCTGCCCGCCGTCTCGGCCGATCCGGTGCTGCTGCAGCGGGTGCTCGTGAACGTGATCGCCAACGCCTACCGCCACTCTCCCGCCGAGAGTCGGGTGATCGTGTCGACGAGCACGATCGGTGCGCGCGCCGAGATCCGCATCATCGACCGCGGTGCCGGGGTGCCGGTCGAGAAGCGCGATGAGATCTTCCAGCCGTTCCAGCGGCTGGGCGACACCGACAACACCACCGGCCTCGGCCTCGGCCTCGCCCTGTCGCGCGGATTCGCGGAGGGCATGGGCGGTACCCTGACACCAGAGGACACCCCCGGCGGTGGACTCACCATGGTCATCTCGCTGCCCCTGGCGGCAGAGCCCGATCTGATGCAGGAGGAGACGGAGTGAAGCTCCTCATCGCCGACGATGACCCCCAGATGGTGCGCGCACTGCGCATCACGCTCGCCGCCCACGGATACGAGGTGGTCGTCGCCCCGGATGGTGCCGCCGCGGTGGCAGCCGCCGCGCAGACGCATCCCGACCTGATCATGCTCGACCTCGGGATGCCGCGGCTCGACGGTATCGAGGTGATCCAGGCGTTGCGCGGATGGACGAACGTGCCCATCATCGTCGTGTCGGGGCGCACCGGATCCGCCGACAAGGTCGAGGCTCTGGATGCCGGCGCCGACGACTTCGTCACCAAGCCGTTCCAGGTCGACGAGCTGCTCGCGCGGCTCCGCGCACTGTCTCGTCGATCGGTGCCGGTGGGAGGAGAATCGACCGTCGGATTCGGCGACGTCGTGGTCGACCTCGCCACCAAGACCGTCACCCGGGCAGGATCGCGGGTGCATCTCACCCCGACCGAGTGGCGCATGCTCGAGCACCTCGCCCGGCACCCTGGAGCCCTGGTCACCCGGCAGGATCTGCTGAAGGAGATCTGGGGCAGTGAGCAGGTGTCGGACTCTGGCTACCTGCGGCTGTACATGTCGCAGCTGCGCAAGAAGCTCGAGGCCGAACCCAGCACGCCGGTGCATCTGCTCACGGAGTCGGGCATGGGCTACCGGCTCGTGCTCTGAGCTCTGCGCTCAGGCTGCGACGTCTGCCCGCGACCGACGCAGAACGCCGAACGCACCGGCTGCGACGAGGGCGACAGCGACGATGATCCCGGCGATGCCGACGACGGTGCTCTCAGGCTCTCCGGTGAAGCGGCCGACCGCGAGCCAGCCGAGACCCCACGCCGTCGCGAGGGCGGGGGCGATGCGCTTGGTGACGAGCGCGCAGGCGACACCGATCACGAGCACGACGGCGAGCACGGCGACCGCCCAGATCTCGGCCTGGTCGGCCCAGCTCTCGGGGGCGATCTGCGTGAGCCACGCCGTGGCGTTGGCGACGGTCGCGATCGTCACCCAGCCGAAATGCAGACCGTTGGCTCCGTCGACGACGATGCGCTCGGGCCAGGTGCGGGCGCGGCTGCGTCCGAGGATCACGATGACACGGGCGAGGGTCGCGAGCAGGACGGCGATCACGAGCACCGTGAGGGGCAGCGACAAGAACTGCGCCGTCACGAGCCACAGTCCGTTGAGGATCATGGATGCGGCGATCCATCCGCCGACTGCGCGCTGGCGCTCATCTGCCCGCTGCGCCGGCAGCGCCTGCCACACCGTATACGCGATCAGGCCGATGTAGATCAGCGACCAGATCGAGAAGGCGGGGCCGGCCGGGGCGAGGTACGACCCCTCCGCCGACAGCGCTCCGTCTTGCAGCTCACTGACCGAGGTGCCGCCGAAGGCACCGGATCCGACCGCCGCGGCTATCAGCATGAAGGTGGCCGAGGCGATGATGAACGACTGTCGGGCGATGTCCTGCGTCCGGGATTCCATGCTCGCAACCTACGCGCGAGCGGGTGGGTGCGCAGGAGCCTTGACACCGGCATCCAGAAACGCTAGCCAGGCTAGCTAAATGACACTGTCGCGGCGCGCTCAGGCGGCGACGGCCGCGTCGATCAGCACTTCGGCGGCATTGCGCGCCTGCACGGCGACCTGCGGATCCGCGGCGATGGCGGCGGTGCTCTGCGCACCCTCCGCGAGGATCGACAGCTGCGCGGCAAGAGACGCCGGCGCCCCCGCATCCACCACGAGTCCCGACATGTAGGCCTGGAACGAGGCCTTGTGGTCACGGACGATCTGCGCGACCTCGGGGTTCGTGCCACCGAGTTCACCGAACGCGTTGATGAAGGCGCAGCCACGGAAGTCGTCGGCGCAGAACCAGTCCTCGAGGTACCCGTACACGGCGAGCAGGCGGTCGCGGGGGTCGGCCCCGGCATCCGCCACAGCCCCCGTCAGCCCCGACTCCCACTCCGCGTGTTTGCGCGCGAGCACAGCGGTGACGATGCCGGTCTTCGAGGGGAAGAGCGCATAGAGCTTGCGCAGCGAGACTCCGGCCGCGGCCCGCAGCTCATCCATGCCGACAGCCGCGTAGCCCTTGCGGTAATACAGCTCGTCGGCCGCCGCAAGGATCTGTTCACGCACTGTTCCGTCCGTCATGCTCCCAGTGTACTTGACATGAGAACGACCGCTCTCTAGTGTGGAGCACATCAGGTGAGAACGATCGTTCTCGCCGAACCGAAAGGATCAGGATCATGGGTTACATCACCGTCGGAAACGAGAACAGCGCCCCGATCGAGCTCTACTACGAAGACCAGGGATCGGGCCAGCCCGTCGTCCTGATCCACGGTTACCCGCTCGACGGCCACAGCTGGGAGCGCCAGACCCGCGAACTCCTCGCTCAGGGCTACCGCGTCATCACCTACGACCGCCGCGGCTTCGGTCAGTCGTCGAAGGTCAACGCCGGCTACGACTACGACACCTTCGCCGCCGACCTCAACACCGTGCTCGAGACCCTCGATCTGCGTGACGTCGTGCTCGTCGGATTCTCGATGGGCACCGGAGAGCTCGCCCGCTACGTCGGCACCTATGGCCACGAGCGCGTCGCGAAGCTCGCCTTCCTCGCCTCTCTCGAGCCTTTCCTCGTGCAGCGCGACGACAACCCCGAGGGTGTGCCGCAGGAGGTCTTCGATGGCATCGAGGCCGCTGCCAAGGGCGACCGCTTCGCGTGGTTCACCGACTTCTACAAGAACTTCTACAACCTCGACGAGAACCTCGGATCGCGCATCAGCGAGCAGGCCGTCACCGGCAGCTGGAACGTCGCGATCGGCAGCGCACCCGTCGCCGCCTACGCGGTCGTCTCGTCGTGGATCGAGGACTTCCGTGGAGACGTCGACGCCGTGCGCGACGCCGGCAAGCCCACGCTGATCCTGCACGGCACGAAGGACAACATCCTGCCGATCGACGCGACCGCCCGCCGGTTCCACCAGGCAGTGCCCGCCGCGACCTACGTCGAGGTCGAGGGCGCCCCGCACGGCCTGCTCTGGACCCACGCCGACGAGGTCAACGCCGCGCTGAAGGACTTCCTCAGCAAGTAGTCGATCACTGCACGAGAGCCCGGCATCCGCCTCAGGATGCCGGGCTCTCGCTGTGCCTGCTCCCGTCTCAGTTCGCGTCGGCCAGCCGAGACGGACAACGCCGAGGGATAACCCAGAGGGATAACCCAGACGGGCGTGAGCTCGGGCGGCGTTTCGCACCCGAACGCGCCGCCCGCCGACCGGTTGCTCTGCGTTTTCCCTCCGGCGATCGATGCCGTCAGCGCTTGATTGTCACGGTCAGGGTCTTGCTCTCGGAAGTCCCGGCGGCGTTCACGAACTCGACGCGGTAGGTGTGCTTCCCCACCGCACGGCCTGTGACCGGCACCGACACCCGCTGCGCCGCCGGGCTGCTCGCCGAGAGCTCGCCCTCCTTCAGTAGGACGCCGTCTTCGTACAGGCGGTACGACGTCGCGTTGGTGCCCCACCACATGTCAGCGGTGAGCGTGTACGAGCCGTCGCCATCCCCGTTGTCCGCCGACAGCACCGGCGTTCCGGGGGCCGCATCCTTCACCTTCACCGTCACGGGCTTCACCGCCGTCACGCCTTGCGAGTTGACCAGCTCGCCGGTGTAGACGTAGCTGCCGTTCGCCTTGCCGGTCACGGCGAACTGCGCCGTCTGCGCGGCGGTGCCTCCGAACGTGAGCGGCATGGTCGTGATCAGCACACCGTTCTCGAACACCCGCAGCTTCGTCGCGTTCTGCCCCCACCACAGGTTCATGGTGACCGTGAAGTCGCCGTCGAGCAGACCGGTGTCGTGGCCGTTGTCGTGCGCCAGCGCTCCCCGCGCCGGCGCGGCCGTCGCCGAGTCTTTCACCACGAGGGCGTCGACCGCGGCATCCATCGCCTCCAGCGCACCCGCGACAGCAGATGCGCTCGGGCTCGTCGCCGCCAGCACGATGTCAGCCCGCGCGATCGCTCCGGGCACCGCAGCCGTCGACGACTCGACGTACGCCGCGAGGTCGAGTGCTGCAGCAGCATCCCGTCGCTCCCGCAGCGCAGTCGTGTCGGCACCGGGAACTGGTTCGCGCACGAGCTCCAGGTCGTCGAGCGTGCCCCATGCCCCCGCAGGAAGTGCCGCAGACACTCGCACGGTCGCCACTCCATCGGCTCCGACCTGCAGCGCCTCGCTCGTCGGCGTCGACCACACCCGCCAGCCGTCGAGTCCGAAGACCGCGGCGGCGCCAGCGGTCGACGGGGACGACAACGACAGCGTGACACGCCCGTCGACCCCCTCTCCGTCACCCTGCAGCGACGCCCGCGCGACGTATGACCCAGCGGGCAGCCCGGTCACCGTCTGAGACAGCTCGAACGAGTAGCCGGATGCCGCATAGAAGTGCGCCGAGTGGGTGCCGCTCCGAGGGTCGTCCCAGGCGCGCAGGGTGAGTCCGGATCCGCCCACGCTCCACATGCTCGTGTCTGCATCCTCGAACCCGGGGTTGCGCAGATAGTTGCGCGCCGACACCGTGACGGTGGCGGTGGCCGCGAGGTCCGCATCCGTCACACCCGAGATCGCATACTCGCCGACGCCCTCGATGTATTGCGCCGCGTCAGACCACGTGACCGCCTGCTGCTCCGACGAGCCGTCGTTGTAGAGCACGGTGACCTCGGCGGGCAGCTCGACCGCATCACCCTCGGTCACCGCGAGCACGACCGGCTGCACCGACTCGACGGCGCGAGGCGCCTGAGCGCCGCTGCGTACGTACGAGAAGATGTTCAGCGCGTCGGATGCCGTGCCGTCGAAGCCGAAGAGCGCCTGGTTGTCCCAGGCGGATCCGCCGAACCAGTGCCCGGCATCTTCGGGCTCGTACTCGCCGGCGAAGCTCGACGCCCACCCGGATCCGTCGCGCTCCCACAGCACCTTGTTCTGCTCGAGCTGCGCCGGAGGCCCGACCGGCAGCCAGGCCGGCTCCCAGTAGTAGACCCCGATGCCGGCCTCGCCCACGTCGGCGACGGCCTGCACGACCGCGCGCACCGCATCGGCCTGCCCCTGCACGCTCACCGGGTACTGCGTCGCCTCGGACGGCAGGTCCACGACGTTGCCGTGGCCGTCTCCGTCGTCGAGGGTGAACGCCCACGAGGTCTCGGCGACCATGACCTTCTTGCCGTAGGTCTCGGCGACGTGCGAGAGCACGGCCGTGAGGTTCTCGGGGGTCCCGTGCCAGAACGGGTAGTACGACGACGCGAACACGTCGTAGTCGACGTCTCGGCGATCGAGCTGCGCGGCGACGTCGGCGTAGAACCCGGCACGCTCGGGGTTGGTGAAGTGCAGGGCGACGAGCGTGTCCGGCGCCTCGGCGCGCACGGCGGCGGAACCGGCCGAGAACACCTTCGCCATGTCATCCCAGCCGCGCACTCCGGCGACTCCGCCGTTGGTCTCGTTGCCGACCTGCACCATGCGCAGGTCGACCCCCGCGTCGACGAGGCGTCGCACCGCATCGCGGGTGAAGACGCCCACCTCGGCGGCGACCTGATCGGCCGTCATCCCCTCCCAGGCCTTGGGCACCTGCTGCTTCGCGGGGTCGGCCCAGAAGTCGGAGTAGTGGAAGTCGACGAGCACGCCGAGTCCGGCATCCGTCGCGCGCTGCGAGATCTCGATCGCCCGCTCGACGTCGACATCGCCGCCGCCGTAGCCGTTGCCGTTCGCGTCGAACGGGTCGTTCCACACGCGCACCCGCACGTCGGTGACACCGGCGTCGGCGAGGATCTCGAACAGATCGCCCGGTGTGCCGTCAGAGTCGCGGAACACGACGCCCGACTCCTCGAGCGACAGCACCGACGACACGTCGACGCCGCCGATGAAGTCGTCGGGCAGGTTCTCGACCCGGGGGACGGTGATGGTGGCATCCACGGGGTCGTCCGCAGTGGCCGAGACTGCAGCGGCCGAGACCGGAGCAGACGAGACAAGAGCGGATGACGCGGCGGACGCCGGCAGCGCGACGCCGATCAGGGCGACGGCGGTGACCGTTGCCAGGGCGGTGGAGAGAAGGGAACGCGTGCGACGGTGCATGACGGCCTTTCGAGCAGTGCGGAAGAGGGGATCAGCCCTTGACGGATCCCTGGGTGAGCCCGCCGACGATGTACTTCTGCAGCGAGAAGAACAGCGCGAGCACGGGCACGGCGGCGACCACGACACCGGCGGCGAACAGGCCCCAGCGCGAGGTCAGCTGGTTCGAGACCCACTGGTACATGCCGACGGCGAGGGTCCAGTTGTCTTCGGACGTGAGGATGATCTTCGACAGGATGAAGTCACCGAACGCAGCGAGGAACGCGAGCAGCGCGACGACCGCGAGGATCGGCACGACCAGCGGCATGATGAGCCGCCAGAAGATCTGCGCGTGGCTGGCGCCGTCGATCTTCGCGGACTCGTCGATCTCGACGGGGATCGTGTTGAAGAACCCGTACATCAGGAAGGTGTTCGCACCGAGCGCGCCACCGAGGTACACGCAGATCAGGGCGATCTTCGAGTTGATGCCGAGCGCCGGCACGACATCGCCGATCGTCTGCAGCATCAGGAAGATCGCGATGAACGCGAGCGCCTGCGGGAACATCTGCAGCACGAGCAGCGTCGTGAGGCTCGCGCGTCGTCCGCTGAAGCGGAAGCGCGAGAACGCGTATGCACCGCAGGCCCCCATGAGAACCGAGCCGACCGCGGTCACGCCGCCGATCAGCAGCGTGTTGCCGAACCACACCCAGTAGCGCGATTCGCCGAGGGCGATGTAGTTCGCGGGATCGAACGCGCTGAACAGGGCACTGGATGCCGCGAGGCTGCCGTTCGGGTTGAGCGAGGCCGACAGCACGTAGACGAGCGGGAACGCGGCGAAGAACAGCACGCCGGCGGCGAGGATGTACTTCCAGCCGACCTCGCCCCACCAGCGACGCCGACGTGCACCCGCGCGCGCGGCCTCGGCATCCTTCGATGAACCGGTCACGATGACTCTGGTCTCACTCATCACTGGTACTCCTCGAGCTTGCGGGTCTGTCGGAAGCTCAACGCTGAGATGAGACCGACCACGATGAAGGCGATGATCGACAGCGCACTCGCGAGGCCGTAGTCGGCCGCACCACCCGAGACGCCCGAGACGTCGTAGATGGCCGAGACGAGGATGTCGGTCGAGCCCAGTGCATATGGAGCGCCGGCGATGGCCGGCCCGCCGTTGTTGAAGGTGTAGATCACGGTGAAGTTGTTGAACGCGACGGCGAACGAAGCGATCAGCAGGGGTGCGGTCGACACGAGAAGCAGCGGCAGCACGATCGCACGGAAGCGCTGCAGCTTGTTCGCGCCGTCGATCTCGGCGGCCTCGAGGGTCTCGCCGGGAAGCGACTGCAGCGCGCCCGTGCACACGAGGAACCAGTAGGGGTAGCTGAGCCACACGTTCACGAAGATCACCGCGGCCCGGGTCAGCCACGGATCGCCGAGCCAGTTGATCTGCGAACCGAAGAAGAACAGGTCGTTGATCACGCCGAACTCGGCGTTGAACATGCCGCGGAACAGCAGTGCCGCCATGAACGCCGGGAACGCGTACGGGAGGATGAACAGCGCCCGGAGGAACCGGCGGCCCTTGACGCGCGGGTCGTTGTAGACGATCGCGAGCCCGAGTCCGACGGCGAAGCTCAGCACGACCGACAGGATCGCGAAGGCGAAGGTCCACACGGTGACGCTCAGCAGGGTGCCGGCGAGGTTCGCATCCGTGAAGAGCTTGAGGAAGTTCGCGAAGCCGACGTTGACCGACCAGCCCGTCGGCAGCGCCGTGCCGTCCTCGGCCACGAACGCGCCGAGTTCTGTGGCGGTGTAGACCGTGCCCGACTGCGTGTCCGTGATGGTCTGCGCCTCGGCATCCCACACCAGCGTCGGTTCGTACACCGAGCCGGTCGAGCCCTCCCGTGTGCGGATGGAGCCGTCGTTCGGGTCGTCCGACACCGGAACCCTGAGGTCCTTGATGGTCACGCCGAGTGCCGGATCGGTCAGGACGGTCGCCCTCGGGACGACCTCCCAGCCGGGCACCTCGCTGGGGGCGCCGGTCGCGCCGATCTCGGCATCGGATGCGGTGGTCAGCGGCTCGGTCGCGGATCCGACCTGCACGTCGCCGTCGTCGTCGACGATCGCGAAGCCGAGCTCGTCGCCGCGCTGCACGATCGAGAGCGGGTAGTCAGAGGAGCCCTCGATGCGACGCTCGCCCTGGATCAGGGCGGCCTCGACCGCCTGCTCCTGAGTGCCGACGTGCCCGGTGCCGTAGTTCGTGAAGGCGATGTACGCCGTGTATCCGAAGATGAAGACCTGGAAGACGAGCAGGAAGATCAGCCCGGGCAGCAGGTACTTCAGCGGCAGCGCCCTGCGGGTGAAGTACACCCAGTCGGCGATGATCACCAGCAGCACGACGACGCCGAGCACGATCCACGACTCGGCGCTCCAGGCCGAGATGGCCGTCATGATGCCGAAGGCGTTGACCAGCGCCATGAGCGCGAGCTTGATGAGGAAGCCCCAGCCGAGGCCGCGGAAGCGGCGGGCGTGGGACTCGCGCGAGGGCTTCACCACGGGGGTGGGGGCCTCGGCCGGAGGTGCCTGGGTCGTCATGTCATCAGTCCTGTCGATGCATCGGTCGTTGAGCGAGCGAAGCGAGACGAAACGCGCCCGCGTGCGATGACGCGTTCCGTCTCGGTCGCTTCGCGTCCTCGCTCAACGACCGGGCATTCGGTCGGGTCAGCCGGCGAGAGTCGTCTCGAGGTCGGCGACCATGGTGTTCCACGTCGACACGGGGTCGGCGCCGTTGATGATCTGCGCCTGCGCGGCGTTCCAGAGGTCCCAGACCGAACCCATCTCGGGGATCGACGGCATCGGGACACCGGACTGCGCGGAGGCCACGAAGCCGGCGGTGATCGGGTCGGACGAGACCTCTTCGGCGAGAGTCGACCAGGCGGGGATGCGCGGGTCTGCCTCATAGAGCGCGCGCTGCGCGTCTTCGGTGCCGAGGTAGTTCACGAGGAACTCCTGAGCGAGCAGAGCGTTCTTGCTCTTGCTCGAGAGATAGAAGCCCTGCACGCCGACGAACGGCGCGGCGGGCTCGCCACCCGCAGACGGGATCGGGTTGACGGCGACGTTGACTCCCTCGAACGCGCTGATCGCCCACGGGCCCTGGATCGTGTACGGGGCCTTGCCCGATGCGAACAGCTCGTTGTTGATGTCGTAGTCGACGGTGGTCGAGATGTAGCCGGTGCCGTTCGAGCCGTTGGCGCCGAGCCAGCTGGCGAAGGCCTCGCCGGGCGCTCCGCCCATGCCGACCTCGCTCGTGTACGAACCGGTGTCGTCCTGCACGAAGACGGGGGCGCCGAAAGACGTCTGCAGGCCGTACATCGTGTAGCCGTCGCCGGTCTCGCCGCCGGTGTTGATGACGAACGGACGTTCGGTGCCGGCAGCGACGCCCTTCGCGATCATGTCGTCCCAGGTGGCCGGGGCCTCGGCGCCGACGAGGTCGACGTTCTGCACGAGCGCGATGGTCTCGAGCGAATACGGCATCGCGTACAGCTGGCCGTCGTAGGTCATGGCGTCGAGGGCGACCTGCTCGAACTCCGATGCCTTGTCGCCGAGGTCGATCGTGTCGACGACGCCTGCGGCGACCAGCGCGCCGAGCCAGTCGTGGGCGCCGACGGTGATGTCGGGCCCCTCGCCGGTCGGGACCTGCGCGATGAAGTCGTTGCGGAGGTCTTCGAAGTTCTTCTGCACGAGGGTGACCTTGGCTCCGGTCTCCTCCTCGAACGCCTCCGCGGCTGCGGTGATCGCGGCTTCGCGCTCTGCATCCGTCCAGATGACGAGTTCCGCGCCGTCGCCGGATGCGGCGTCGTCGCCGCCTTCGGGTGCGCCGGCGGAGCAGCCCGCGAGGACCACGGCCGCGGCCAGAGCGAGTGCGCCGACTCCGATGTGCTTGCGCATGCGTTTTCCTATCTGTCGTGGCCGACGATGCGCTGCGCGTCATCGCGACCGGGGTGGGTGTTGCTGTGTGGTTCGAGGTGGTGCAGGGTGATGCGGGTCGTGCTGTCAGTGGGAGGTGCGGATGACGGCGACGCCGCCCGCCGCGATCGTCAGGGCGCCCGAGATCTCGGCGCCGCTGAGGAGCTCGACGCCTGAGGCCTCGAGCTCGACGTCGTCATCACGGTGGTTCACGGCGATGCGGTAGACCGCGTCGGCGCCATGACGGGTGATGACCTCGAGGCCTTCGGCGACGCCCGACGGTGCGATGTCGGCATCCGCGTAGACCTCGTGCAGGAGTGCGCGCATCCCCGCCGCATCCAGCCGGGTTCCGACGTACCAGCCGGTGCCCGCCCCGTGGCGGTGACGCGTGATGGCCGGCTCGCCCTCGCCGGGGCCGCCCGAGAAGTTCGCGACGACCTCGGCTCCTTCGAGCGCGATGTCCTCCTGCCAGACGTCGGCGACGATACCCTCGTGATCGACCCAGTCGAGTCCGTGGCTCTCGCCCTCGCGCAGCGGCAGGAACTCCTCGACCGTCAGGCCGAGCGCGTCACGCAGCGGGGCGACGAAACCGCCGGCGTGCACGGCGTCGTTCTCGTCGACGATGGCCGAGAAGAACGACACCAGCAGCGTGCCGCCGCCGTTGACGTAGGCGGTGAGGTTCGCGGCATCCGCGGCGCTCAGCATGTACTGCGCCGGGGCGACGACCAGGCTGTAGCCCGAGAGGTCGTGGCCTGGCAGAGCGAAGTCGACCGTGATGCCGTCGCGCCAGAGCTGCTCGTAGAAGCGGCGCACCTGAGCGGCGTGCGTGACGTCTTCTGACGGACGCCATTCGAGGTCCTGTGCCCAGAACGACTCGAAGTCCCAGAGGATCGCGACGTCGGCCTTGACCGTGGAGCCCTGCACCTCGTCGAGGCGGGCGAGTGCTGCGCCGAGGTCGACGACCTCACGGAACACGCGCGACTCGGTTCCTGCGTGAGGCAGCATCGCCGAGTGGAACTTCTCGGCGCCGGATCGTCCCGCGCGCCACTGGAAGAACAGGATGCCGTCGGCCCCGCGACCGAGGTGCGTGAAGGAGTTGCGCTTCATCTCTCCTCGGCGCTTCGCGATGTTGCGCGGCTGCCAGTTGACGGCCGAGGTGGAGTGCTCCATGAGGATCCACGGCTTGCCCCCGCCGACCGAGCGGCTGAGGTCTGCGGCGATCGCGAGCCCGATGTGCGCGTCCTCGTCGGCGGCCCACAGGTAGTGGTCGTCAGAGACGATGTCGACCTCGCGGCCCCATGCCCACAGGTCCGTGGTCCAGCTCTGGTTCGCCATGAAGTTGGTGGTGACGGGCTGGTCGGCGTGTGCGCGGATCGCGTCGCGCTCGGCGATGAAGCACGCCCGCAGCTGGTGATCCGTGAAGCGCGCGAAGTCGAGGCGCTGGGCCGGGTTCACGACGCTGGGAGCGATGGCCGGGGCCCCGACGTGCTCCCATGCCGAGTAGTTCTGACCCCAGAAGGCGGTGCCCCACGCGCCGTTCAGCGCGTCGAGAGAGCCGTACTTCTCCTGGAGCCAGAGCCTGAAGGCGGCGACCGCGTTCGGCGAGTAGTCCTCGCCGACGGGCACGCCGTACTCGTTGTGCACGTGCCACAGCACAACGGCCGGATGCTGCGCATAGCGCGCCGCGAGAGCATCCGCGATCCGCACGATCGCCTCGCGGTAGGCGGGCGACGAGTGCGAGGCCATGCCACGCGAGCCGAAGCCCATGGTGCGGCCCTCGCGGTCGATCACGTGGGCGTCGGGGTGGTTCGCGAAGAACCAGGCCGGCGGGGATGCCGTGGGCGTGCCGAGGTCGACCTTGATGTCGTTCGCGTGCAGCAGGTCGAGCAGCTCGTCGAGCCAGGCGAAGTCGAACTCGCCCTCGGCGACCTCGATGAGCGCCCACGAGAAGATCCCGACGCTGACCAGGTTCACGCCTGCCTCGCGCATCAGGATGACGTCTTCGCGCCACGTCTCGGGCGACCACTGTTCGGGGTTGTAGTCGCCGCCATAGGCGATTCCGCTCAGAGCGGGCCAGGCGTGGGGGGAGGTCATCGGCACTCCATCGGGTCGGTGCGGTCGTTGTGCGTGTCCCGGCGTGCTGTCGCTCATTCGACTGGGACCGGTCTCAGGTTGTTCCGGAGAACATGGCTGGGACCGGTCTCAGTTCTACCTCAGGTTCGCCGTTGATCACAACCTCCGTTACCGAACTGAGACCGGTCCCAGGTTGGACTACCGCTGGACGGGATGCTGTGGGTAGAGTCACAGGCGATGAGTGATGTCAGCGCGAAGCGCAAGCCGACGATCCGCCAGATCGCGGCGCAGGCGGGGGTATCCCGCAGCACGGTCTCGCGTGTGATCAACGGCGGGCACTGGGTGTCCCCCGATGCCAGGCAGGCCGTCGAAGAGGCGATCCTCGCCACCGGCTACACCGCCAACCATCACGCGCGCAGCCTCGCGACGGGCCGCGCCGGATCTCTGGCCTTTCTGCTGACCGAGCCGCAGCAGCTGCTGTTCGACGACCCGACCTTCGCACTGCTGCTGCGCGGGGCCGCCGAAGCGCTCGCCCAGCGGGCCATGACCCTCGTGCTGCTCGTCGCCGGAACCCCCGCCGAGCGCGAGAGCGTCGCCCAGTTCCTCAGCGCGGGACACGTCGACGGCGTCATGCTGATCTCGTCGCACGAGTCCGACCCGCTGCTCGATCAGCTGATCGAGGTCGGCATCCCCACCGTCTGCTGCGGCCTGCCCCTCGGGCACGAACGCGAGCTCTCGACGATCTCCGTCGACGAGGTCGCCTCGGCCCGCACGATGGCCGCGCACCTCGTGGCACAGGGACACCGCCGCATCGGCATGATCACCGGCCCCGACGACACCCCCGGCGGACGTTACCGCCTGGTGGGCTTCCGCGAAGAGCTCGGCGAGCTGTTCGACGAGACCCTGGTCGAGGTGGGCGACTACTCGTTCGAGTCAGGGCAGGCGGCCATGACCCGGATGCTCGAGCACGACGTCGACGCCGTGTTCGCGGCATCCGACCGGATGGCTGCGGGCGCCATCGCCGCCGCCCGGCGAGCCGGACGCCGCGTGCCCGAGGACATCGCGATCGCCGGGTTCGACGACTCCGGCCTCGCCGCGACGCACGAGCCGCCGATCACGACCATGCGCCAGCCCTGGGATCAGATCAGCGCGAAGATGGTCGCCGTGCTGCTCGAGGTCATCGCGGGAGCATCCCCACGTTCGGTCATCCTCGACACCGAGCTCGTGGTGCGCGACAGCGCGTAGGAGCGAGGCGATTCCAGACTCGCCACTCGCGTCCGAACTACGGTCGCTCGGCGACGATCGATGTCACGTCCTCCATCGCACGTACCCAGCTCGCAGTGCTCCGGCTTCGCAGCTCGATCAGATCGACGGTGCGTGTCAGATCATCCAGCAGGTTTCGGGTGAAGACGGGCTCATGGTGCGCGAGGCGGTTGCGCAGGTGACGGAGGACGTCGAGGTCTTGGTAGACCCGGTTGCGCAAGCTGGCCGCTGGCATGGCCGGCGCATAGGGGAAGACCGATGCGATGCGAGGCGCCCAGAGTCGAGTGTCGTTGCGTCCAGTGAAGAGCTTCTGCCAGAACACGAACTTCAGTTCTGCGATCACCTTCCCCGTGGTGGGGTTACTGAGGCGTGTGGTTACCAGATCCCGGCGTTGGTTGTACCGCCCATTGGCGGGCAGGCTGGCCTCGAACGTGGGATTCCATGGCCAACTCGGTCCATACAAGCGCTCAAGGACCTCTGCCGCCGCATTGCGGGTGGCGACCTCGGCGAAGTGCGCCGGAAGCATAAATGCAGCGGACACGCGCGCGTTCCAGCCGTACAGCTCGACGGCTCGCAGCGAGTCGCCACCGGCGGCAGCGACATAGGTGGCGGATCGCGGAGCGCTCAGGGTGGCACGGATCTCAACGTCGTCAGGCGGGCTGGCAGCGGGCATCCCTTGAATGTACAATGGGTTACACGAGTCGCGGGACTTGCGGGCTTACGCCTCCCCCCGCGGACATACGAAATCGAAGGCCCCGCCCACGGCGGGGCCTTCTTCGTGCAACGCTGTCCAGCTAGTCGGTGTCGCCGCTGCCGTCGGAGCTACGAAGAGCTATCTCGAGGAACGTCGCTTCAGCTCATCAGAGGGAACCAATGCCGTTCGCGCAGAGGAGACTCGCCACGGATGCTGATCCAGACCCCTTGGACGACGGGGGCGGACTCCGACGCCCAGATGCCGAAGTGGGCGTGCGGCGTCGGCCAGGGGTAGTCGTCGTGGGGCGTGTCGACGACGTTTCGCACAGCGCCCGTGAACGTCAGCGGCAAACGGCATCCGATCACCTGGTCCGCGAGGTCGGCGATCGCGATCTCGCCGCACGGGTCGTCGGCGCCGACGATCCGGTGCGGCAGATCGAGGCGGCCGTCCTCATGTCTCGGCACGCACAAGACGCGATCGTCCTGCCGCAGAAGCAGCCGGACCACGCTCATCGGCCCCGGCGGGGTGCTACGGCGGATCACCTCGGCCCTACCGTGCCGGGGAAGCCACGCGGCATCCGGCGTCACGTGGATGACGGTCTCGTGGTCGATGGTCACCTCGCGAGCGTAGCCGCAGGAGACTGCGGGTTCCGTGTCCGCCCTAGGACCGGTCGAGCACCTCGCGGAGCTTGGCGGCGAAGGCCTCGGGCTGGCCGGCGTACCCGAACTCGCCACCCATGAAGCCGCCGTGGTGACTGGGGAAGACCGTCGCCTGCTGGGCGAGCTGCTCGGCCAGGGCGATCGCGGTGCGGCCGGTGTAGACCTTCAGCGACTCCTCCCCGACAGCGACCACGATCCGGGTCGGCGCCGCCTTCAGAGCCTCGATATCCGGAACGTAGAGAGGAACCGCCCAGGAGAGTTCGGACAGCAACGGGTCGTCTCGCTTGCCATCGTCATCGGTCGGCATCCCGAATGCCGCGGGGTCAGGTGCGGGCTGAGCAAGGTATTCGTCGGTGACTTCGCCCTCCCACGAGGTCATCGCGATGAACGCCGCCATTCCGGCTCCCCATCCCTTGTCCTGATACGCCCGCGTATAGGCCACCCGCGCACGATGCACAGCGTCGGCATCCGGCAGCACGCTGTCGATCGGCGGCTCGTGGGCGACCAGAGTCGCGACATCGTGCGGGTGCGCGGCGACCAGAGCGAGTGCACTCACTGCTCCGCCGCTGCTCGCGAGCATGTCGACCGGGCCGGCGCCGAGCGCCTCGATGATCGCGTGGACATCCTCGGCCTGGGTCTCCGGCTCGTTCGTGACGCCACCGTCCTTGCGCGTGCTCCGTCCCAACCCTCGCGGGTCGTAGGTCACCACGGTGCGATCGTCGAACAGCTTCACCTGCGCCTGGAAGCCGCTCGCATCCATCGGCTGGCCGATCATCATCAGCGGAGGGCGACCGTCTGCGGTCGGCAGCGGTCCGTGCACGTCATAGACGAGGTCGACCTCCGGTAGCTCGAGCGTGTGCTGCGTCATGGACGGCCTCCTCATCGTCGAACGATTCCACTGGGATGCTACGACGCGGCCCCCGGGCGCCACCGCTTCGCGAGCGAGCGAGCGAGCGCTCGCGACGAATGAGGAGCAGCGCGTCAGGCGGTCGGGAACCTCGGATCGAGAGCGTAGTCCTGACGCCTCAGCTCGAGCGCCGCTGCGACCTGAGCGGGGGCGTCGTCGCCGACGAGCACCCGAAGGCGGGGGTCACGGGCGTCCGCGACTCGGGCGAGGATCGCCGCCGCGGCATCCTCGGGTGTCGTGCCACCGCCTGACTCCCCCGCAGGCCACGGCACCTCCGCGGTGCCGAACATCTCGACTCGCTGCTCGTCGTAGTCACTCAGGGGCGAACTGAACCGCATGCTCGCGCCTGCCCACTCCGTGTCGAGCGAGCCGGGCTCGATCAGCGAGACACGGATGCCGAATCGTTCGACCTCCGCGGCCATCGCCTCACTGAAGGCTTCGAGGCCCCATTTGGTGGAGTTGTAGAGCCCGAGCATCGGCATCGTCCCGACGGCTCCCACCGTCGAGATCTGCACGATGTGTCCACCACCCTGGCGGCGCATGATCGGGATGACGGCTTGGCTCAGCCATAGGGGGCCGAGCAGATTCGTGTCGACGATCGCCCGGGCGTCCTCTTCCGACGCCTCTTCGACCGCCCCGATCACGCCGTAGCCGGCATTGTTCACGAGCACGTCGATTCTGCCGAGAAGGTCGGCGGCACGCTGCACGGTGTCGTGCACCGCCGCGCGGTCGCGCACGTCGAGGTTCATCACGGTCAGCCGCTCGTGGTCAGGCAGCGTGTGGTCGCCACCACGGCGTGCCCTGCGTCGAGTGCGGCACTGGTGAGCGCTCGCCCGAGGCCCCGACTGCTGCCGGTGATGAACCATGTCTGCGGTGAAGTCATGTCGAGATCGTATCGCGAACTGGACGCACCGTCTCGTTTGCTCCTGTATCGTTCTGAGAATGGCCCGTGAACGAACTCGCAGCAAAGTGCACGCGGCAGCGCTTTCTCTCGCGAGCGAGCGCACGCTGGGGGCGATCACGATGGAAGGGATCGCCGCGCGGGCGCAGGTCAGCAAGCAGACGCTCTACCGATCATGGTCGTCGACCGGCGAGATCCTCTTCGACGCGCTCCTTGCCCGCAGCCTCGACGAGAACGGCAGGGTCACCGTGCCGAACTCAGGCGATCTCGCTGTCGACCTCGCGGAGCTCGCGACCGGCATGATCGAGGAACTGGCCGACCCGACTCAGGAGCGACTGCTGCGAGCAGTCACCGCTGAGCTGCAGTCCGACGATGCGCTGGCGGCCCAGTTTCGCGAGCTGTTGCTCGGGCCGCAGATGAGCGGGATCTCTGACCGGCTGCGTGAGGCGAACGTGCGTGATCCCGAGGATGTCGCGGAGCTGTTCGTCGGACCGATCTTCCACCGCTGGCTGCTTCGCAGCCGACCGTTCGATGCGGACTGGGTGACCACTCACGTGGAACGCATCCTGAGAAGCGTCCGCGCGGGGTGACGTCAGTCGAGGATCGGTTGGCTCACTCGTATGTCGTGAGGGCGAGGTCGATCAGGGGCAGGCTGTCTCGGGGAACCACCGTCGTGCAGACCACGTTCTCATCGACGCGGAATCCGACCGCGTAGACGAACGGGTCGGTGTCGATCTGCACGCCCGATCGATTCTGGCCGTCGACCGTGACAACGGCATCCCTCGCCGCCGATGTCTTCGCCTCCCACCCGCCGTCGTCACCCTCGCTCGGCAGGTCGGGTAGTCCGAGCTCCTCACGGAATCTGTTGCGCAGTATGTGATTGGTGTGGTCGACGAGCTGCTGAGCGAGCGAATGCCGTTCGCGGTCGGGTGACGCCTGCCAGCTGGACCGCACGGCCTCCCAGAGCATCGGGTACTTGAGCAGCTGAGCCCGCTCGATCAGCCACGCCGGGCGTCCCCACGGCGGTTCCTCGTCGATCGAGCGGCGGAGGCCCGGGTCCAGCTCGACCTCATTGCGAGGGTCGGAATGGTCGTCGGGATGCCGCCACAGCGTGTAGTTGAACGACACCGACGACTCCGCCACTCCCGCCGACGAGCCCATTCCCGTCGGCGTGCCCATCTCCATGAAAGATGCGCCCGGTATGCGTGTGAGCGACGGCTGCGGTCGCAGCTGGAACACCGGGTAGGAGAGCCCGCGCACACGAGCTTCGAACCCGGCGCTCGGATCAGGGGCGTCCATCGGCACTACTCCGGCGTACTCCATCCGCCCAGTCTGACCTCTGTCGCGACGGACCTCCAGGACTCGGAGCGCGACGTCTGCGCGGACCGGGCGACACCTGTCATCCCACGCACGTCGCCGAGCAGCGAGCGGCTCTCCGTTGAAGCGCCGAAGAACCCCACCTCGCGCGCGTAGTGCGACAGTATGGGGCGATGCGCCATCGCTCACGACTCGCCGTTCTCGCGCTCGGGCTGACCGCCGTCACCCTGCTGTCGGGGTGCAACTTCTCGGCGACGACCCTGTCAGTCTTCGAGACCGAGCGCGAGGCTGCAGACGAGCTGCCCACGCTCGAGGATGATTCCTATGGGTCGGTCGATGTCGAGTCGAGCCACTACGTCGGAGAGTACGAGGGTGTGTCGCTCTGGGTCGCGAAGGGCACGGATTCTCCGGCCTGCATCGTGGCCATCACCGACCCGAAAGACGACTGGATGGTCGGATGCGGCGGCCTGCCGACGAGGATCAGCGGCTCCGGTCACACGTTCGAGTTCCGCGCCGACGATTGGCCCGCCCCCGAGGGCATGACCCGCGTCTCGGACAACGTCTACGCCGAGTAGCTCACCGACGCTCAGCCCGCAGACTCAGCCGCGCATGGCGACGCCGCGGCGCCAGTAGCCCATGAAGGCGACCTGCGAGCGGTCGATGCCGAGGTCCTTGACCAGATGGCGGCGCAGGGTCGTGACGACTCCGCTCTCGCCGGCGATCCAGAAGTAGCGCTCGGCCGGAGCATCCGCCGCCGCGATCTCCTCGCCGAGCCCCGAGTAGTCGGGCGTCTCCCAGAGCAGATCCTCGGACTCGATGTCCTTCACGTCGATCTGGTCGCCGGCATCCGCATCGCCCAGGTAGCCGAGCACGGCGGGAATGAGCCGCACGCCGTGGGTCTCGCCCGCATCGCGGGGCAGCCAGTGCACCTCGACCCCGGCGGGAGCGTCGATGCGCAGGATGTCGGCTGGCGACGGCACCTCGATGAACGCACAGCCCCGAAGGTCGCTCGGGGCGTCTTCGAGGATGCGGGCGATGGCGGGGGCCGCAGTCTCGTCACCGGCGAGAAGCACTGCCGTCGCGGTGCCGGGCTCGTACTCGGCCCCATGATTGTCCGCGGCCGACAGGCCCCGACGCGGTCCGACGATGAAGAGCTCCTGTCCGACGGCGGCCGCATCTGCCCAGCGCGATGCGGGTCCCGTGAGCCCGGGTGCCAGGTGCAGCACGAAGTCGACGTCGAGCTCGGTGCCGGCATCCGACACCCGCAGCTCTCGCACCGAGTAGGTGCGCATGGATCCGCGCTCGTCCTCTGGCACGGCAAGGAATGACCCCCACCAGTCATCGGTGTCGCGATCGAGATCGGGGAGGATGCCGGATGCCGGCGGGAACACGATCTTGATGCGCGAGTCGAACACGTCGCCCGGCGTGCCGAACTCGTCGAGATCGCCGCCACCGAACGTCACCCGCACGAAGTTCGGCGATACCCGGGCGACACCGCGCACCTCAGCGCGGGCGAGCACGTAGGTGGGGCGTTCGGTCGTCGTCTCAGCGGACATGATGCCTTCCGATCGGGGTGACCATCGGCTTCCCGGATACCGGGTCGATGGTGATCTGGTTCGCGAGGTCGAAGACCTCCTCGACGAGTTGGGCGGTCACGACATCCTGAGGAGCACCGGTGGCGTGCACCCTGCCCTCCTTCATCGCGACGAGCTCGTCGGAATAACGTGCGGCGAGGTTGAGGTCGTGCAGCACCATGACGATCGTGGTGCCGCGTGAGACGCTCAGGTCGGTCAGGAGGTCGAGCACCTCGACCTGGTGCGCGACGTCGAGGAACGTGGTCGGCTCGTCGAGCAGCAGGATGTCGGTCTCCTGCGCGAGCGCCATGGCGATCCACACCCGTTGGCGCTGGCCACCCGACAGCTCGTCGACGCTGCGGTCGGCGAGATCGGTCGTGCCGGTCGCGGCGAGAGCATCCGCCACCACCTCGTAGTCGTGCGTGCTCCAGCGGGCCAGCATCTTCTGATGCGGATGCCGACCGCGACCGACCAGGTCGGCGACGGCGATGCCCTCGGGTGCGACGGGCGACTGCGGCAGCAGGCCGAGGATGCGCGCGACCTCCTTGGTCGGGCGCGAGTGCACCGATTTGCCGTCGAGCACGATCTCACCGTCGGTGGGCGACAGCAGACGGGCGAGCGAGCGCAGCAGCGTCGACTTGCCGCATCCGTTCGCCCCCACGATCGTCGTGATCTTGCCGGGCGCGATCTGAAGGTCGAGTCCGTCGATGATCGTGCGGTCGCCATAGGCGAGGGTGACGGACTCGGCCGCCAGAGTGTGCGCCTCGGTCACAGGGAGCCTCCCGAGCGGTTGGTGCGGATGAGCAGATAGATCAGATACGGAGCGCCGAGCACACCGGTGATGACGCCGACCGGGTAGCGCTCGCCGAACGCGAACTGTCCGATGAGGTCGCCGCCGAGCACAAGCACCGCCCCGACGAACGCGCTGGGAAGCAACAGGTTCGCGCCGGGGCCGGTGATGCGGGCGGCGATCGGACCGGCCATGAACGCGACGAAGGCGATGGGTCCGCAGGCGGCCGTCGCGAAAGCGAGCAGTGCGACAGCGCCGAGGATGAACAGCAGGCGGGTGGTGTTGACGCGCACTCCGAGACCCGATGCCGAGTCGTCGCCGAGCTGCATCGCCCCCAGCGCCCGGCCCTGCGAGAGCAACAGCGGCAGGATGACGGCCGCGGCGATCGCGAGGGGCATGACGCGCTCCCACGAGGCGTTGTTGAGGCTGCCGGTGAGCCACTGCATCGCGGTCTGGATGTCCCAGTTGGCGGCGCGGGACAGCATGTACGAGATGATGCTCTGCAGCATCGCCGCGACGCCGATGCCGATCAGGATCAGGCGAGTGCCCGCGAAGCCGTTCTTGATCGACAGCAGGTAGATGACCCCGGCCGTGAGGATCGCACCGCCCAGTGCGAGCAGCGAGACGAGCGGGCCGTTGACCGAGAGCACGATGATGCCGAAGACCGCCGCCGCACCCGCGCCGTTCGAGATGCCGATGATGTCGGGAGACGCGAGCGGGTTGCGCAGCAACGTCTGGAACGAGACGCCGGCGATGCCGAAGGCGAAGCCGGCGAGGATCGCGAGTACCGCCCGAGGAAGCCGCAGCTCGCCCACCGTGAACGATGCGCCGGGAACCGTCTGGCCGAGCATGACGCGGATCACCTCGTCGAGCGGATAGAACGTGTTGCCGATCATCAGCGCGACGGCGAACAGCACGACGAGCATCGCGCCGAGCACGATCGTGGCGACGGCATGGCGACGGTGGCGCGAACGGCGCCCCGCGATGATCGCGGCGACGGCGTCGTGAGTACGCTCGGATGCCGCAGGAGTCTGGGCCGCGGCCCGGTCGATGGTGCTCACAGCTCACGCACCTTCTGTCGACGGACGATCCAGATGAAGAACGGGGCTCCGATGATCGCAGTGATGATGCCGACCTGGATCTCCTCCGACGAGGGAGCGATCACGCGGCCGACGATGTCGCTCGCGAGCAGCAGGGCGGCACCTGCCATGGCCGAGAACGGCAGCAGCCAGCGGTGGTCGGTGCCGATCAGCATCCGGCAGACGTGCGGGATGACGAGACCGACGAAGCCGATGGGGCCGGCGATCGCGGTCGCGGCTCCGGCGAGGATCACAGCCCCGAGCGCCGACATGAGACGCGTGCGGAAGACGTGCTCCCCCAGCCCCTTGGCCATGTCGTCGCCGAGCGCGAGGGAGTTCATGCCGCGGGCGCTCGCGAAGCAGATCAGTGCGCCGAGGGCGAGCACGGGTGCGGTGATCGCGATGCGCGGCCATTCGGCGCCGCCCACTCCACCGATCTGCCACGACTGGAACGCCTGCAGCAGGTCGACCCGGGGCAGCATGATGGCGCTGATCAGCGAGGCGAATGCGGCCGACGTGGCCGCACCTGCGAGGGCGAGTTTGAGGGGGGTCGCGCCGCCACGGCCGAGCGAGCCCACCGTGTAGACGAAGGCCGCGGCGAGGGCTGCCCCGATGATCGCAAGCGCCATCTGGCTGTAGGCGTCGGTGAGGCCGAGGAAGGCGAGGCCGAAGACGACGGCGAGCGAGGCGCCGTTCGAGACGCCGAGGATGCCGGGATCGGCGATGGGGTTGCGGGTGACCGCCTGCATCGTGGCGCCCGAGAGCGCGAGAGCGGCGCCGACGAGGAGAGCGAGCACCGTGCGCGGGAGGCGCTTGATGATCGCGGCCTGGGCCAGCGTGTCATCCTGCCCCGCGAGGGCGGCGAAGATGTCGTCGATGCTGACGGCGCGCACACCGAAGCAGATCGACAGGATGCAGAGCACGAGCAGCACTCCGAGGCCGACGAGCAGCCAGAGCGAGCGCGCCCATGCCGGGCGCCGCAGGTCTGCGGTGCCCGGCATGGGAAGGGTGACAGCGGTCACGGGAATTCAGTGCGCGAGGGTGACGCCGAAGGTCACTTCGCGGCGAGCGGTGCTGCCAGCAGAGCGAGGTAGTCGGAGAGACCCCACGGGATCGACAGCGGCGAGGGGTTCGCGGAGGCGGCGATCGGAGTGGCATCCGGGAGGATCGCGATGCGGCCCTCGGCGATGGCCGGGATCTTCGACAGCAGCGGGTCGGCCTGCAGCGTCGCGATGAGCGACTCGTCGCCGTAGGTCACGAAGACGTCGACGTCGTTGAACTTGTCGGCCTCTTCCGAGCTCACCGAGAGGTAGAACTCCTCGCTGTCGGCGTTCTCCTCGACGATCGACGGGAGCGGAAGGCCCAGGTCGTCGTGCAGGTAGCCGGGGCGCGTGTCGATCGCGGTGTAGTAACCGACCTGGCTCAGGTCGCTCGGGTCGACGTAGGCGAACAGGACCTTCTTGTCCTTGAGCGCGCTGTTCGCTTCGAGAGCGGCCTCGGCGTCGGCGTGCAGGTCCTCGATCAGCGCCTCGCCCTCGGCCTCGAGACCGAGAGCCTTCGAGTTGAGTTCGATCATCTCGTCGACCGGGGTGCCCCACGCGACCTCGGGGTACGCGACGACCGGGGCGATCTTCGAGAGGGTGTCGTACTCCTCCTGCGTGAGACCCGAGTAGGACGCGAGGATCACGTCGGGCTCGGTGTCGGCGACGGCCTCGTAGTCGATGCCGTCGGACTCGTCGAACAGCACGGGCTCTTCGCCGCCGAGCTCGTCGAGCTTCTCCTCGACCCAGGGCAGGATGCCGTTGTCGTCGTCGTCGCCCCACGTGGCCTTGCTCATGCCGACCGGAACGATGCCGAGAGCGAGCGGAACCTCGTGGTTCGCCCAGGCGATCGTCGCGACGCGCTCGGGCTTGGTCTCGATGGTGGTCTCGCCGTACGCGTGTTCGATCGTGACGGGGAAGGCACTGTCATCGGCGGGGTTTCCGCCGGCGGACTCGGAATCCGAGCCGGTCGACGGAGTCGCGCAGGCGGTGAGGCCGACGGCGAGGGCCGCGGCGACACCGGCGGCGATGAGACGAGAGGTGCGCACAGGCATTCCCTTCGGGTTGGGATGAGGGGGTGCGGCGCAGAGGGGCGCCAGGCTTTGGTAAGCCTGGCCTAATCTAACAGAAAGTTAGGCAACCCTCATCTCGAGGGCCGCGGGGGACGGCATATCGCGCCGCCGTCGCGCCGCCGACGAGCGTGGCGCTACCCTCGATCTGAGCCTGAGGGGGAACTCATGGAATACGTGGCCTCGCGAGAGATACCACCGGTGGTCTACGTGCCGATCAGCGGCGTGGAGTCCGAAGGTCGAGCACAGATCGAACTGCGGCGGCTTCAGACCGGGCAACTGGCGATCGCCGCGTTCTCCGCACTCGATCGACTGCATGGCGAGCTCGGCTCCGCTCAACCCTGGTTGCTCGTGCGCATCGCCGACCTCGAACGCCAAGCGGCGAACCGAGACGTCTCGAGAGTTCTGCTCGATCCGAGGCTTCCGCGATCGGCCACCTCGGGCGGCGCATCATGAGCCGGATCGATGTCGACCCCGAACGTCTGGACGACAACGCCGCGCAACTCGAGGAGGTCGTGGAGCTCACGAGAACCGCTCTCAGCACGTTCCCGGACTCCGTCGACGGCGGCGAGGGCTCGGAGCCGATCGCCGACGTCATCAGCCGCATCATGTCGATGCTCGAGCCCTTCGGATCGAGCTACATGATGATCGCCCGGATCCTTCGAGATGTTGCTGCGGAGACGATCACCAACGAGGAGACCACTGCAGCAGAACTGCAGAAGATCGCGGACGCGGTGGGGCCGGTATGACCGCCAGCTTCACGATCCGTGTCGGCGGTGACCCCTCTGCGATCCGTGATGCCGCGGAGTGGATGCGGCATTCCGCGGAGAAGGCGGCGTCCGAGGGCGACCTCGCCAGCGGTGATGACGCGATCAACGCCTCGACCTACTGGCAGGGCGAGTCGGCGGCGGCTTTCACGGACATCTCTTTCGACCTGGTCAAGGCCGCCAGGGAGATCACCGAGATCGCGGGACCCTTTGCCGAGGCGATGCACATGTTCGCCGGCAAGATCGAACGGGTACGAGAGCATTTCGCCGGCTACCTGCAGCACGCGCAGGACATCGGTCTTCGAGTGGTGGGCGAAGAGGTGTTCCGCTCCGTCTGGGTGGGGCCGGTGCCGCAGTCGACCGACGATCCATCGTGGGAAGACTGGCGAGAGCACCAGCGACTCGAGCGGGACTACGGGCGCATGCAGCGCGACGTGGTCGAGTGGCACGCCGACCTCGGAGTCTGGATCTCCGAGAACCTCATCTCTCTCGCCTCCGGTCCGTCCGACGCGGTCAGCGCCGAGGAGATCCACGCGAGGCTGCGTGAGGGCGCCCACACCCTCCTCGACGGAGGCGCCACGTATCTCGGCATCGACTGGACGAGCAGGGTCAACCAGCTGAACATCGACGCGAGGACGTATCGGGATCTGGCTTCGGAGATGGTGCGAAAGTCGGGGGTCACGGGCGATCCTGCGCTGCGAGAGCTGCTCAGGGAGAAGCTCGCGGCAGGACTCCCTGACACGTTCGACGCCAAGGCATCCGACTTCGAGAGCTTCTCGGATTTCCTCAACAGTGGCCGCAGAGTGCTGGAGGTCGCCGGCCCCGCCGGCGATGTCTTCTTCGGCGTCTGGAACATCGCCGAAGGAGAGGCCCCGCTCGATGTCGCGGTCGAATGGGCGGGAGGCGCGCTCGGAGGCGCGGTGGGAGGCGAGGTCGCCGCAATGCTCGCCTTCCCCGCTGTCGCCTCCGTCGGGCTCGGCGTCGGCGGCGCGGCCCTCGTGGGATGGGTCGCCTCGGAGGTCTGGGGAACCGTCGCACCTTCGTGGAAAGAGGGCATCTACGAGTTCGTCGCCGACGGGTTCATCGTGGCCGGAGACATGGGTGAATCCGTGGGCGACTGGTTCTACGACGTCTCCGAGACCCTGAGCCACAGTGGCTGACCGTCGACGGCGTCAGACCACGCTGAGCCAGTACGCAGGCGTCGGCCGCCGCCGGACGATAGACGTGGTGAAGCTGTCTTTCCTTGTCCTCCTTCTTGCCGGCGCCGCTCTGATCATCGCGACCGGCGACAACCCCTTCGGCGCACCACTCGTGATCGGGTTGATCGCGATAGCGGCGCTGGTCGTCGGCATCACGCGCCCCTCGCACCGCCCCGGCGACGTGGATGTACTCACATCGACCGGCACGATCATCGCTCGCTCCCGGCGACGCGTCATAGTCTGGTGCCTCGCCCTTATGCTCGTCGCCGCGGCGACCTGCATCGCGTACTTTCTCGCCCTCGACTTCCCTGGAGGGATTCCGGGCAATCGCTCCGCCGGATTCCTCCTCATCGCCATCGGCTGTTTCTGCTACGCCGCATGGCGTCTGATCGGCGCCGTGACCTCGACTGACCTTCGACTCGACGCCGAGGGCGTTCACATCTCCTCGCCGGTGCGCAGGACACGCCTGATCGAGTGGGACGACATCATGCTGACGACCGGCACCGAATCGCACCTCGTACTTGTGCTCTCCGACGGCACCGAGCCGTCGTTCCCGTTCCGACACCAGGCGACCGATCCTCAAGTGCTGCGCGCCCTGATCGATCGGTGCAGCGCTTTTCCCGCGGCTCGCGAGCGCATCGGCGACATGATCCTCGGGGATCTCCTCGTCGATGCGGCACCCGACGGCTCGCTTCCCAGCGGACCACCGACGGCTCGAAAGTGAGATGACCATGAGCATCCTCCGCCAGACCACGATCGAGCGACTGGCCTATCCCCTCCCTCCTTTCGCCTCGACGAGGGCTTTCCGGTTTCCGCTCTACGGTTTCGGCGCCGTCGCCCTCCTCGCCGTCAGCTTCGAGAACGTGGGTCTCATCAAGGCCTTGCTCGGAGGGTGCTTCGTGATCATGGCTCTGCTGTGGGCACAGGCGATCAACGAACCGTCGATTCCCGGCGGGGTCGAAGTGCACACGTCGCCTGGAGCGATCTCGGCACGGTCGAAAAGGACCGCCGGCATCTATGCCGCCGCGCTTCTGGCTGTCAGCGCCGTCCTTCTCGCGCTCTACGTGTGGGTCGCGGCCGCCGAGGGTCTCAGTCGACGCCTTTCGTACAACCTGTGCGCTGCGCTCGCACTCGTCGGCGTCGGATACGCGATCTGGCGCCTGATCGCTGCGCTGCGCTCGGTCGACTTACTGTTCGATACTCGCGGGCTGACCACCGCGGCACCGCTCTTCCGCAGCCGCACACTGGACTGGGACACGATCGACCATGCGGTCGGCGATCGCAAGCACCTCTCCCTCACGCTCTCATCGGGGGAGGTGCTCGTACTCGACACCCGGCTCCAGCGCACGGATCACACCGTTCTGGCCGAGCTGATCAACCGGTGCGCGCAGCATCCCGTCGCCCGAGGGCGCATCGGCGACGTGATCCTGGGCGACCTCCTGCTCGATGCGGCACCCGACGGCACTGAGCCCGTGGAACCGAGTGGAACCGCGCCCGCTGAGCGGTGAGCCCTCTCCGTCACCTCGAAGATGGCAGGTCGAGCGGGCCAGTTGCGCATCGCGCGATTGAGCGGGGCCAGTAGCGCATCGCGGACGGGCGAATCGGATGCGGAACTGAACCCGGACGTCCAGCATCCGCCCGAAGACCCCCGGGGCATGCAGAAAGCCGGCCGGATCCGTGAGGATCCGGCCGGCTTCAGGAAGTCAGCGCGCGCTCAGAGAGCGCGGATGTTCGCCGCCTGCATGCCCTTGGGGCCACGCTCAGCGTCGAATTCGACCTTCTGGTTCTCGCGGAGCTCCTTGAAACCGGAGCCGGCGATTGCCGAGTAGTGGGCGAAAAGGTCGTCCGTGCCGTCATCGGGAGCGATGAAGCCGAAGCCCTTTTCCGCGTTGAACCATTTCACAGTGCCAGTGGCCATGTGTTTTCTACTTTCTGTTTTCAAACGGCCGCTTGCGCGGCCCGCGCCGTGACGGAACGTCCGACATACGCGCGTCCTCAACGTACCACGGCAGGCTGACCGCTGGCTCCGAACTCCGACTTCTGCTGCAGGACGGCCGCCTCAGTGCGCGTGCCCACGCCGAGCTTTCGCAGGACGGCCGATACGTGGACGCTCACGGTCTTCGCACTGATGAAGAGACGCTCACCGATCTGTCGGTTGCTGAGACCCTCGACGATCAGCTCGAGAACCTGCCTCTCCCGCGCGGTGAGGTGGTCGGCTTCCGCGACGGCAGCGGCGGACCCGGATGCTGCGGCGAGGCCCGCCGCGGCGGAGAAAGCCCCGACGGTCTGCATGAGCGGAACATGCCCGAGCCGTCCGGCCTCACCGAGCGCGTGGGCGAGCACGGCGGCGGCTTCGGTGCGATCGCCCGCGTCGACGAGCAGCCGCGCGAGCTCGAGCCTCGCCGTCACCCGGAATGTCACGGGCACGTCATCGTCATCCGCGAGGTCGACAGCAGCGCGCATCGCAGGGATCGACGGCGAGAGCATCGCGTCGAGGATCATCCCCCACCGGTCGCCCTGCAGCGGGACGGGCTGTGCGAGCCATGCTCCCCGAACCTCGCCGATGGCCTCTGCAACGTCGACGCCCGTCGCCCGGAGCTCGGCGATCAGCCACGAGGCCTCGAGGAGAAGGCGGCGCTGGTGGAGGAAGACAGGGCCGGCGTCCGCCAGCATCGCTCTCACTTCGGCGAGCGCTCGCGCGTGATCGCCCCGCCCTTCGGCGACGGCGACGCGCATCATGACCTCGTCGTACCAGATCTGCCGTTCGACGCGTCCGGTCTCTTCGAACGACGGATGCCACTCGCGCAGTATCTCGGCCGCCTGCTCGTGCCGGCCCCGCCACGACAGCACGCGCACGCGCGTCATCGTGGAGTACATGTGCGAGATGCGCAGAGTCCGCTGCGAGAGCTCGCGCGCCAGCATCCCCTCGACGCGGTCGATCTCACCCATCTCGAGAAGGGGCACCGCCATGTTCTGCGTCATCAGGGCACCGGTCGTGCGCTCGACGCCGAACGCCCGCGCCGGGGCGAGGCCGTCTTCGGCGACCTGCACCGCGTCTCGGTAACGCCCGAGCAGCCCCAGAAGGTCGGAGTAGTTCACCCGATATCGCATCTCGGCGTTCGTGCCCTTCGCCAGCCGCAGGGCGAGGGCGTACTCACGATGCCCGGCCTCGAGATCGCCCAGGTGTGCACGGGCGCCGCCCCGGACGTTCGCGGCGATCGATGCTTCATCATCGGACCCCGCGCGAACCGCACGCTCTCCGGCTTCGATCGCCAGCGTGATCGCCTCATCGAGACGCCCGGCGATCATGTATCTGCTCGCCAACTGGTTGAGGATCGATGCGCGGAGCCGATCGTCGTCGACCCTGCCGTCGAGCACCTCGAGCGACTCCTGAAGCAGCGCGATCGAGCCTTCGCGCCCGAGATTCATCAGGTAGTACGCCTTGTCGCGCAGGAGCCTCGCATGCGTGCGCGGTTCGACGGCCGCCGGTTCGACCTCGTCGAGCGCGACGTTGACCACGGCCAGCGCCCTCTCACCGTCTCCGGCGTTGCGCAGCACCGACCCGAGGGTGCGCAGCAGCTCGAAGCGCTCGATGTCGACGACGCTCTCGGCGTCGGGCACCTGGATCCACAGATCGAGGGCGAGCTCGCCGAATCGGGCAGCGCTCGCGAAGGCGAATCGCGACTTGGCGTCGAGCATGGCGGTGACGGCCGCGGCGAGCGCACGACGGTCGTCTTGCGCGAGCTGCCAGTGATAGGCGAGTGCTGCGGGGTCTCCGCTGTCGGTGCCGGTGCAGTTCTCTTCGAGGGTCTCGGCGTACGCCCTGTGCAGTCGCGCGCGCTCACCCGGGAGCAGGTCGTCGTGCACGGCTTCGCGCAGCAGCGCATGCCGGAATCGGTAGTCGTCGTCGACCACGACGAGGATGCCGCTGAGCGTCGCCTCGCGGATCCCCTCGTCGAGGCGCGCCTCGGGCAGACCGGCGAGCCGGGTGACCAGCGGATGCGTGAGCGGGCGCTCAGCACCCGACACGACCTGCACGACGCGCCTCGCATCATCGCCGAGCCGGTCGAATCGGGCGAGCAGCAGGTCACGCAGGCTGCCGGGGAGGGGACCTGCCGAGCATCCGGCGATCTCCTCGACGAAGAACGGCACACCCTCTGCACGCTCCTGGATGCGCTCGAGCGCGGAGTCGCTGAGCGGGGCTCCGGTGATCTCCTCGGCGAGCCGTCGCACGGATGCCGTCTCGAGCCTCTCGACCGTGACCCGCTCGAGAAGACGCGCACGGGTGGACTCGCCGATGAACCGGCTCACGGCATCGCCGCGGCGCACGTCGTCGGTGCGGCAGGTGAGGACGAGCAGGATGCGCCCTCGCGCCAGTGTGCGCAGCAGGAACGAGAGGAGCGCGAGGGTCGACTCGTCGGCCCAGTGCAGGTCTTCGACGACGAGCACCTGCGGAGCGAGCTCTGCGGCAGCCTCGATGAGAGACGCGATCGCATCGCGCAACCGGTCGGGACTGGTCTGCGAGCGGTCGGTCGGATTGAGCTCGGGCAGCAGCATGCCCAGCGCCTCGACTCCGACGCCGAGCTGGTCACGCACGCGATCGGCGCCCATGAGCGCGACGATGGAGCGGAGGATGCCGGTCAGCGGCCCGAACGGCGTGCGCGATGCCCCGAGGTCGAGGCACCAGCCGACGTGGACGTCGGCGCGGTTCGCCACCTCGGCTCCGAACTCACGCAGCAGGCGCGACTTGCCGATGCCCGCCTCACCCTCCACCAGGGCCGCGACGGGGACTCCCTCGACCACCTGGTCGAAGAACCCGCGCACGATCGCGAGCTCGGCCTCACGGCCGACCATCGTGGCGCTGGGAGCGGACGGGGGCATGGATTCATCGTCCCACCCCCGTCCGACATTCAGGGCGCTCCACGCGTCTGCTGTCGGCAGAGCAGAGTTCACCGGGCTGCGACCGGTTCGCACCCTGCGGCGGCCCGGCGGTCGGCGGGTGCGGAGGCATCCGCCGTGGCGGCGCGTGCACCGGTGATGGCGCGCAGCATCCGCTGTCCTGCTCGTCGGATCGGGCCGGCCGCCCGCGGGACGATCTGGTCGGCATGCTCGGCGATGAAGCGACGGCGCTCGGCCGCCCGCTGGATCCGGTCCTGCTCGTATTCGGTCACCTGGTGGGCGAGGTAGGGGTGCTCGTACATGACATCTCCTCGGTTGGGATGTCCCTACACTCCGCTCTGAGGTGCCCCGCCGACATCGGGAGGATGCCCTATCTTTGCGCCTCCGACCGCCCCGGCGCACGGAACGAGGCCCGAACGACAGCGGGGACTACCGCCGTTCGGGCCTCTCACCTGGGTGTGTCAGGCGTCTACGTCGCCGCGCCACGAGCCGGTCTCGGCGCCGCGCTTCTCCATGAACTCCTTGAAGTTCTTCAGGTCCTTCTTGACCGCATGCGAGCCTGCGCCCACGAGCGAGCCGACCTTCTCGAGGAAGCCTTCGGGCTCCCAGTCGATCTGCACGGTCACGCGGGTCGTGAGGTCCTCGATCTTGTGGAACGTCACGACACCGGCGTGCTCCGTGTCACCGCCGACGCTCTTCCACGCCACACGCTCGTCGGGATGCTGCTCGGTGATCTCCGCGTCGAACTCGCGCGTCGCGCCACCGACGTTCACGGTCCAGCGGTTGTGTGTGTCGTCGACCTGGACGATCGACTCGACCTCGTCGAGGAACTGCGGAAAGCTCTCGAACTGGGTCCACTGGTTGTAGGCGACGTCGATGGGGACGTGGACGTCGATGGTCTCGATGATCTGCACCATGTGATGCTCCTCACTGTTCGTCGTTCGTGTCGTCCCATTCAGCGCGAGTCCCGGAGTGTTGGCGACGGGGTTGACATCAGCGTCTGGGCAGGGAAGCTTGCCGAGTAGCGTTGTGCACATGCGCATCCATGCCGCGATCCGCGCCTCGAAGCGCTCGCCTCTGCTGCAGGTGGTGAAGTCCGCCGCGGCGACGATCGCCGCGTGGCTGCTCGCGGGCTGGGTCGTTCCGGGACAGCTGCCCGTGTTCGCCGCGATCGCCGCACTGCTCGTCGTGCAGCCCAGCGTCAACCAGTCGCTGTCGAAGGCGCTGGAGCGCAGCATCGGCGTCATCGCTGGCGTGATCATCGCCGTCTCGCTGGGCCTGCTGCTCGGATCGCCCAGCTGGATCGTGCTGCTCGCGATCGTCGTGGCCATGCTCGTCGCGTGGGCGTTCCGCGCCACGCCGGGCACCGGCAACCAGGTCGCGATCTCGGCGATGCTCGTGCTCGCCCTCGGCTCGACGCCCGACTACGCCCTCGCCCGCATCGTCGAGACCCTGATCGGGGTCGCGATCGGCATCGTCGTCAACGCGCTGATCGTGCCGCCCGTGCTCGTCGCGCCCGCCCGGCGCGACCTCGGACTGCTCGGCGCGGAGCTCGCCGCGAGCCTCGACCGCCTCGCCGACGCCCTGCCCGAGCCGCAGACGCCGGCGAAGCTGCAGGAGATCATGCTCGAGGCGCGGTTGCTGCGTCCGATGAAGGATGCCGCAGAGGCATCGATCGAAGCCGGTGAGGAGTCGCTCACCCTCAACCCGCGCCGCTCGACACATCGTGAGGAGCTCGTCGAGATGCGCGCGCTACTCGAGCGACTGTCGCCGATCGTGACACAGACGATCGGCATGACCCGCGCCTATTTCGATCACTACGACGACTCGATCGGTCAGGAGCCCGCGGTCACGGCGATCGCCGAGCAGCTGCGCCGAGCGGGCCATGACGTGCGCCTCGCCGTGCAGATCGCCGACGTGTCGCCCGAACCCGACACGCTGACCTCGGCCATCCCGGCGCTCACAGCACCTCTCGTGATCCGGCCGCCGTCGTCGACGCATTGGATCTTGATCGGATCGCTGATGGAAGACCTGCGGCGCATCCGCGGGGAGCTCGTCGAAGAGGAGTGAGCGCGAGCGCGCGTTCACAACTCAGCACAGACTGACGCGCCGGGCCGTTCCGGCCCTGTTCCGAGCCCGTCGCGGAATTCATGCTGAGTTGTGAGCGCCAGCGCGTGGCGTCAGTCCTCGTCGGGGTCGTCGGCGAGCACGTCTCCCTGGTCGTCCGAGGCGGGATCGGACGGAACGACCGTGGGCGGCTCGCCCTTGTTGGCCTCGGCGCCGAGGTTGTCCTGCTCCTCGGGGCCGGGCGACGGCTCGGTGCTGATGTCGTTGCTGCTGATGTCATTGCTGTCGCTGCTCATAGGCTTTTCCTCTCGTCGGCGTTGAGGCTGATCGGGTGAGGCTACGGTGAGCCGTGTGACGAGACCCGGGCCTTGACAATCGCCCCGGAGGCCTACCCTGGTGACATGTCCGATATGACCGTCGCCGAAGCGCTGGCCGAGCTGGCCGCGATCGAGGATCCGAAGATGCGCGCCGCGAACGCGAAGCGCGGCGACGACCACGGCATGAACCTCAGCCGGCTCCGGGGAGTCGCCAAGCGCGTCAAGACCGATCAGCCCCTCGCGAAGGAGCTGTGGGCGACGGGCGACACCGGCGCACGTCTGCTCGCCCTTCTCATCTGCAAGCCCCGCGAGTTCACCGCCGACGAACTCGATGCGATGCTGCGACAGACGCAGGCCCCCAAGGTCAACGACTGGTTCGTGAACTACGTCGCCAAGAAGACACCGCTCGCCGAAGAGCTGAGGCTGCGCTGGTTCGACGACTCCGACCCGACGGTCGCCGCGGCGGCGTGGTCGCTCACGACCGTGCGGGTCGCGAAGGACGCCGACGGCCTAGACCTCGCGCACCTGCTCGACCTGATCGAGCGCGATCTGCAGGATGCTCCGAAGCGCCTGCAGTGGTCGATGAACGAGACGCTCGCGAACATCGGCATCTTCCACCCCGAGCTGCGGGCCAGGGCGCTGGAGATCGGCGACCGCCTGCAGGTGCTCGCCGACTACCCGACCGCGCCGGGCTGCACCTCACCCTTCGCGCCCGCGTGGATCGGCGAGATCGTGCGGCGGCGCGAGGGCTGAGCCGCGACGGGCTGAGCCCCGCATCCGGCGACTCAGCCCTGCGTCCGTCAGCGAGTACTGCCGACCGCATCCGCTCGCGGTGTCGTCAGCATCGCCGCGGCGTCGCTGAACTCCTGCTCGATCTCGTCGTTGCGCGTGTAGGTGACGAGGCTCACCACCACGGCCGCGATGAATGCGAGCACGAAGGCGGGGAGCAGCTCGTAGAGCTCGGTGTCGAGGGCCTTCCAGACGAACACCGTGACCGCGCCGACGAACATGCCCGCGAGTGCACCCCAGTTCGTGAGCTTGCGCCAGAACAGGCTGAGCAGGATGATCGGGCCGAATGCGGCGCCGAACCCCGCCCACGCGAACGACACCAGTCCGAGGATCGAATCGTTCGGCGTGATCGCGAGGAGGATCGCGATGATCGCGACGACGAGCACCGCCATCCGCCCCAGAAGCACCAGCCTTTTGTCGGACGGCGGGGTCTTGCGCACCACCTTGTAGAGGTCCTCGACCAGCGCAGACGAGCACACCACCAGCTGGCTGGACACCGTGCTCATGATGGCCGCCAGCACTGCGGCCAGCACGAGACCGGCGACGAACGGATGCAGCAGCGTCTGCGACATCAGCAGCACCACCGTCTCGGGGTTGTCGAGGGTGATCCCCTGCTGCGCCATGTACGCGATGCCGACGAGGCCCGAGATGATCGCACCGAACATCGACACCACCATCCACGAGATGCCGATGCGGCGTGCGCTCTTGGCCTCCTGCGGTGAGCGCAGCGCCATGAACCGCACGATGATGTGGGGCTGCCCGAAGTATCCGAGGCCCCAGGCCAGCGCCGAGACGATCGCGAGGAATGTGCCACCGGTGACGGCTCCGCCTCCGAGCAGCGACAGGAAGCCCTCTCCCGCGTTCTCCGTGATGAGCGTCGACGTCTCCTCGAGACCACCGATCGCGATGACGGCGGCGACCGGGACCACGATCAACGCGATCACCATCATCAGCCCCTGCACGACGTCGGTGAGGGACGCTCCGAGGAACCCGCCGAAGAGCGTGTACAGCAGGGTGATGCCGCCGACCAGCAGCATCCCGAACAGGTAGTCGCCGTTGAACGAGCTCTCGAAGAAGACGCCTGCGGCGACCATGCCCGACGAGATGTACAGCGTGAAGAACACCAGGATGATGAGACCCGAGACGATGCGCAGCGAGCGGCTGGAGTCTCGGAGCCGGTTCTCGAAGTAGCTCGGGATCGTGATCGAGTTGCGCGACACCTCGGTGTAGGCGCGCAGCCGCGGGGCCACCAGCAGCCAGTTGAGGTAGGCGCCGATCGTCAGACCGATCGCGATCCAGGCCTCGATGAGCCCGGCGGCGTAGATCGCGCCCGGAAGCCCCATCACGAGCCACCCCGACATGTCTGCTGCGCCGGCACTGATCGCTGCGACCCACGGCGGCAGGTTGCGACCGCCGAGCATATAGTCCTCGTGGTCGGAGGTGCGCTTATAGGCGAAGTATCCGATGAGCAGCATGCCGGCGAAGTACAGCCCTAGCGCTCCGTACAAGAAGATCTGGTCGGACATCGTCGTCCCTCCCGAGCGGTGCCGATCACCGCTTCGGTACCGATGATGTCAAGACGGATGCTGTGCCGGGGGCACGCCACGCAGAGGCGCCTGGTTACGCTGAATCCATGAGCACGCACATCGCCGCACAGCCCGGTCACATCGCCCCCATCGTCCTGTTCCCGGGCGACCCGCTGCGCGCGAAATGGATCGCCGAGACGTTCCTCGACGATGCCGAGCTGTATTCCGAGACCCGCGGGATGCTGGGCTACACCGGCACCTGGGAGGGCCACCGCGTCTCGGTGCAGGGCTCGGGCATGGGCCAGCCGTCTATGGCGATCTACGCGAACGAACTGTTCGAGGAGTACGACGTGCAGACGATCGTGCGCGTCGGCTCGTGCGGCGCTCTGACCGAGAAGCTGCAGGTGCGCGACATCATCATCGCCAATGGCGCCTGCACCGACTCGGGCATCAACCGGGTGCGTTTCCACGGTCTCGACTACGCGCCCGTCGCGGACTTCGGCCTGCTGCGCGCGGCGGTCGAGGCGAGCGAAGAGGAACCGCTGGACTCGGCCGTGCACGTGGGTCTGCTCTTCTCGAGCGACCAGTTCTACAGCACCCGCCCCGAGCTCACCGAGCCGTTCGTGCAGCACGGCGCACTCGGCGTCGAGATGGAGGCAGCAGGCCTCTACACCCTCGCCGCCTACTACGGCCGTCGGGCCCTCGCCATCTGCACCGTCTCGGACCACATCGTCACGGGCGAGCAGACCACGGCCCAGGAGCGCGAGCAGACCTTCGGCGACATGATCCGCATCGCCCTGCGCGCCGCGACGTCGGTCTGAGTCTCGCGCTCGTTCGAATCGCGCAACTGACCGCATCTTCACCGCATATCGGGTCATTCACGCGATTCGAAAGCAGAACGAGGTGGGATGATCGACAGACCATGCCTGCGATCCTCGACCCGACCACACTGACCGACGGATCCGATGCGGATGCCGTCTACACGGCGTTCGTCGAATGGGCGGAGTCGACCGGCATCAGCCTCTACCCCGCGCAGGACGAAGCGGTCATCGAGATCGTCTCGGGAAACAACCTGATCCTGTCGACGCCCACCGGCACCGGCAAGTCGCTCGTCGCGGTCGGCGCGCACTTCGCCGCGCTCGTCGAGGGCCGCCGCTCGTACTACACGGCCCCGATCAAGGCCCTGGTGAGCGAGAAGTTCTTCGCGCTCGTCGACGTCTTCGGAGCCTCGAACGTCGGCATGATCACGGGCGACTCGTCGGTCAACCCCGATGCGCCGATCATCTGCTGCACGGCAGAGATCCTCGCGAACCTCGCACTGCGTCAGGGCACGGATGCCGCGGTGCACCAGGTCGTGATGGACGAGTTCCACTTCTACGCCGACCCCGACCGCGGGTGGGCGTGGCAGGTTCCGCTGCTCGAGCTTCCGCAGGCGCAGTTCATCCTCATGTCGGCGACCCTCGGCGATGTGTCGCAGCTGTCGAGCGACCTGACCCGCAGGACCGGCCGTGACACGGCATCCGTCACCGGCGTCGAACGCCCGGTGCCGCTGCACTACTTCTATGAGACGACGCCGATCCACGAGACGATCGACGACCTGCTCGGCACCGGCCAATCGCCGATCTACGTCGTGCACTTCTCGCAGGCGGCGGCGATGGAACGGGCGCAGGCACTGTCGAGCACCAAGGTCGCCACGCGGGAGCAGCGCGACGAGATCGCGGCGCTGATCGGCGGATTCCGCTTCACGACCGCGTTCGGCAAGACTCTCTCACGGTTCCTGCGGGCGGGCATCGGCGTTCACCATGCCGGGATGCTGCCGAAGTACCGACGCCTCGTCGAACAGCTCGCCCAGCGCGGCCTGCTGCGCGTGATATGCGGCACCGACACCCTCGGCGTCGGCATCAACGTGCCGATCCGCACAGTGCTGCTGACGGCCCTGACGAAGTTCGACGGCACGAGGATGCGGCAGCTGAGCGCCCGTGAGTTCCATCAGATCGCGGGACGCGCAGGACGAGCAGGGTTCGACACTGCGGGCACGGTCGTCGCGCAGGCGCCGGAGCACGAGAGCGAGAACGTCGCCGCGATCAAGAAGGCCGGCGACGATCCGAAGAAGAAACGCAAGATCGTCCGCAAGAAAGCGCCCGATGGCTTCGTGTCGTGGGGCGAGCCGTCGTTCCGCAAGCTGATCGATGCCGAGCCCGAGACGCTCACCTCGCACATGCAGATCACGAGCGCCATGATGCTCAACGTGATCGGCCGCGGCGGCGATGTCTTCGGCAATATGCGGGCCCTCGTCTACGACAACCACGAGCCCCGCAAGAGGCAGCGCGAGCTCGCGCTGCGCGCCATCGGCATCTACCGGACGCTGCTCGAGTCGGGCGTCGTGGAGCAGGTCCCGGTCGCGGAGCGAGGAAGCGGAGCGACCGAGACGACACGCCAGGAGATCCGCCTCACGGTCGATCTGCAGCCGAACTTCGCCCTGAACCAGCCGCTGTCGCCGTTCGCCCTCGCGGCGTTCGACCTGCTCGACCGCGATCCTGCCGCCGGCACGGGCACCGGTTCGTACGCCCTCGACATGATCTCGATCGTCGAATCGACGCTCGACGACCCCCGCGCCATCCTCGGCCAGCAGGAGTTCCAAGCGCGCGGCGAGGCGGTCGCCGTCATGAAGCGCGAGGGCATCGAGTACGACGAGCGCATGGAGCTGCTCGAGGAGATCACCTATCCGAAGCCGCTCGACGAGCTGCTGAGCGCCGCGTTCGAGACGTTCAGTGCGGCCCAGCCGTGGATCCGCGACTTCGAGCTGCATCCGAAGTCGGTCGTCCGCGACATGTACGAGCGGGCCATGTCGTTCGGAGAATATGTCGCGTTCTACAAGATCGCGCGCTCCGAGGGTGTGGTGCTGCGCTACCTCTCGGACGCGTATCGGGCGGCCTCGCAGACGATTCCCGAAGAGGCGAAGGACGAGGATCTGCGCGACCTCATCGAATGGCTCGGCGAACTCGTGCGCCAGGTCGACTCGAGCCTGCTCGACGAGTGGGAGGAGCTCATGAACGGGGTCCTGCAGGATCCCGACGAGGAGCCGATCGTCCCGCCGGCCCCCAAGCGCCTGACGTCGAACACCCGCGCCTTCCGCACCCTGGTGCGCAACGAGCTGTTCCGCCGGGTGCAGCTCGCGGCTCGCGAGGACGTCACGGCCCTCGCCGAGCTCGATCCGTGGTTCGGCGCGGATGCGTGGTCCGACGCGCTCGACGGGTACTTCGCCGATCACGACGAGATCCTCACCGGCGCGAACGCCCGCAGCTCGCAGCTGCTGCTGCTCACCGAGGGTGCCACCGAATGGACCGTGCGTCAGATCCTCGACGACCCGGCGGGCGACCACGACTGGGGCATCTCGGCCACGGTCGACCTCGCCGCGTCCGATGAGGAGGGCGCCGCTGTCGTCACGGTGACGGGCGTCGACCGGCTCTAGGGCGGCCGGACGGCTGATCCTTCCCCGGCGGGCTGATCGTGCGGGCCTCCTCGGTCAGCCAACCGGGCGTCGGTCAGCCGCCCGGGCCTGAGCCCCGCGAGCCTCAGTCAGCCATCCGGGCCTCACTGAGCCCCGCGAGCCTCAGTCAGCCGTCCGGGCACGAGACAGCCGGTCGATCGGGCGCAGCGGATCGAACAGCACCCCGAGGCCCACCCGCACGAGCCCCGCATGCACCGCGAGGCAGATCGCGATCACGACGGCCGTGAGCACGATCGGCCAGACGACCTCGACCGCCGGGGTCGCGACCCAGCCCACGCCTCGGAGGGCACCGTCGATCAGTGCCAGCGGGATCATATGGACGACGTAGATCGGCAGCGTCCGCTGGCCGATCCAGCGCAGCGGGCGGGCGATCACCCCTGCATGACGGTCGAGCAGCGCGCACGCCGCGACGCCGAACGCGACCGCGACGATCGACAGCAGCGACCAGACGCCCGGCCACTGCCGCATGCCCAGCACCCCGACCGCGCCGACAGCCGCGACATATGCCCCGCCGAGCATGAGAGCGCGGAGGTTCCCGGATGCCGCGGCGAAGCGCTCGATGATCAATCTCAGCCGAAGGCCGGCGAGGAAGAAGAGAAGGTTCTGCACGAGCTGCCACAGGTTGCCCAGATCCGGGATGACTCCCGCAGCGGCGATCGCCGCGATCACCAACGCGGCGGGCAGCACCACGGCGGTCGGCGCGTGACGAACCGCGCGCGCGATCAGTAGATATACCGCGAGCGCCAACAGATACCAGAGGTTCGTCGGGCTGATCGTGAGCTGCGCGAGCAGCTGCCATCCGTTCTCCGCCCTGGCCGTGTCGAAGTCGGGCGTCCACGCGAGCACGAAAGTCTGGATCACGACCCAGATGACGTAGACCGCCGCGAGGCGGCCGGCCCGGCGGCGCCACGAGATTCCGGTCGGCGCATTCACGGCACTCCCGGCGAACATCCCCGAGATCAGGAAGAACAGCGGCATCCGCAGCGGCAGCAGCTGCGCGTTGAGCGTCGCCCAGGCGTCGGTGATCGGCCCCGCCCCCTCGACCTCGATCGCGTGTTTGGTGACCACATGCCACAGCACCACCAGGATGATGCAGACACCCTTCGCGACATCGGGCCAGCCGACGCGTGCGGTCACCGCCCCGGTACCTCGGCGGCGCGCACGAGGCGAGACACCAGGTCGACGTACGACACGTCGGCCGCCGCGAACATCCGCGGCACCTGAGATGCCGCGGTCAGCCCCGGCATCGTGTTGACCTCGTTCAGCACCGGCCCCTCCACCGTGAGGAAGAAGTCCATCCGGGCGACGCCGGCGCAGCCGAGCGCGTCGAACATCGTCAGGGCGGCCCGGCTGAGCGCGGTCGCGTCGGCATCCGAGAGCTGCGCCGGCACCGTGAAGCGTGCGCTGCCGTCGTACTTCATGGCGGTGTCGAAGAGACCTGACGCGTGGATCTCCAGCGGCGGAGCCGCCCACCGCACCCCGCCGGCCTCCCGGATCACCGCGACGTCGATCTCGCGTCCGTGCACGACCTCCTCGACGAGGATGCGGCGGTCGAACCGCGCCGCCTCCTGCAGCGCTGCCCCGAGCTCATCCTCGTGGCGCACCAGCGAGACGCCGTAGCTCGAGCCCGAGGACACCGGCTTGACGACGACGGGGCCGTCGAACTCGGCGTCCCCGCAGTCCGCGGCATCGATCAGGCGCCCGCGGGCTGTGCGCAGCCCCGCTGCCTGGGCGACGAGCTTCGTCGCCCACTTGTCCATGCCGATTGCCCCGGTCCGAGGCCCCGATCCGACCACTCGCACGCCCGCCAGAGCGCACAGAGCCGCGAGCACACCGTCTTCCCCGAGCGCTCCATGCACCGCGGGGAATACGACGTCTGCTTTCGCGATCAGTGGCATCGCGAGGGCGAGGGACTCGGCGGCGGTGGCACCCTCCGAGACGCCCGCCACCTCCCAGTTCCCCGCGCGCGAGATCGTCACCGTGGTCACCTTGCAGCCCCCGACGCCCAGTGCCTCGGCGACCGCCGCGGCAGAGGCGAGTGAGACCTCGTGCTCCGAGTTCTGCCCTCCTCCGATGACCAGCACCCTCACGCGATCGCCCTCTCGACGCGAGAGCCGATACCCGTGACGATCGTGTGAGGGATGCTCCCCGCCCACCGCGCCCACTCCTGCACGCTCGGCACGGCCCCGCCCTCCGGTCCGAAGACGACGGCGGTCGCGCCCCGCGGCACGCTCAGATCCCCCGTATCGACGACGATCTGATCCATCGACACCCGCCCGACGATCGGGCAGCGGATGCCGTCGATCGCCACGCTCGCCCCCGCCTGAAGCTCGCGAGGAATGCCGTCGGCATACCCGATCCCGATCACGCTCAGACGGCTGGTGCGCTCTGTCACGAACGCGCCGCCGTAGCCCACCGGAGTGCCCGAGGCCACGACACTGCTGTGCACGACGGATGCCGTCAAGCGCGCCGCCCCGCGCAACGGCACGGTCTCGGACGGGTCGATGCCCACGAGACCGGCGCCGACCCGCACGAGGTCGAAGTGCGTCGCAGGGTCGGTCAGCGTGCCCGAGGTCGCGGCGAGGTGCACGAGCAGCGGACCGTACCCGGCGCGCAGCACGGCATCCCGAGCCTGACGCATCCGCAGCACCGCAGGGGCGTTGAGAGCGGGTTCGGCGGCGTCGGCGCACGGCAGGTGCCCCATGACCCCGACGACCTCGATGCGCCCCCGGCCCGAGCGCGCCACCCGCAGGAGCTCGGCCCAGTCCTCCAGGGGCACTCCGCCCCGCGACATCCCGGTGTCCATATGCAGGTGCACTCGCACGCGGCCCGCAGCCAGCGGTGCGGCATCGGCGATGAGCTGTCGCAGCTCCTCGACCGATCCGACGGCGATGTCGACGCGATCGGCGATCGCCCGTGCGGCATCGACGCCCGAGGGGTTGAGCCACGCGAGGATCGGCACCTCGATACCCGCACGGCGCAGCTCGGCGGCATCCTCCGCATCCGTCACGCCCAGCCATTCGGCGCCCGCCGCGATCGCCGCGCGAGCGACTGTGAGGGCTCCGAGACCGTAGCCGTCGGCCTTCACGACCGCCATGATGCGGGCGTCGGTGGCGGATCGCATGTGCTCGACGTTCGCCGCGACGGCTGCGGGGATCGTGTGCAGAGTGGGCGCGTGCATGCGCGAGAGAGTGAGACGCGGGGTCGTCAGTGTCGTGCTCATCGCTGGGTCCTCGGGTCGGCGGTCGGGTCGTCATACATGAGGGGGCAGCCGTTGGCGACCGCAGCCGGGCGCAGCTCGAAGTGCCAGCGCTCGTTCGCGTAGATCTGGCAGAGGCCGAACTCGGCGCCGTTGCGCGAGAGCCAGTCCTGCGCGGCGACCGGACCGAGGTCGACCGCATCTCCCGACACGTGCTCGGAGTTCTCCGGGGTCGCGACCCAGCGAGCCGCCTCCTCCTCGGAGCCGTATTCGGCGACGGCATCCTGCCGCAGCACCTGCTGGTACTCGGCCGACCTCCATCCGCTGTTCACATGCATGCGCACGCCGTCCTGCTCAGCGGCGGTAGCAGCGGCGCGCACGGCGGCCAGCAGGTCGGCGTCGAGGTTCGTCACGGCCGGCACCTCGTCGAACACCGACACCGTGCCCTCCTCGCGGATGACGCCGTCGGACTCGGTGAGAGAGGCGGCCGACAGCTGGGGAGCGACGGATGCCGACGCCAGCGACTGCTGGCCGATCAGCACGACCGATCCGGTGATGGCAGCGGCGAGCAGTGCGACACCGATGATCGCAGTGAGGCGTCGCCGTCTGAGGGCAGTGCGTGTGTTCATGTCCTCAGTCAATTCAGGCGCCTGTTGCCACGGCGTATGCGCTTTTGCATACGCTCCCGATATGTCCGGGTGCGTAAGCTCTGAGCACATGAGAGCTGTGCCGTGCGTGTGCTGATCGTCGAGGACGAGCCGTACCTCGCCGAGGCCCTGCGCGACGGATTGCGGCTCGAGGCGATCGCCGCCGACATCGCCGGAGACGGCGACACGGCTCTCGAGCTCCTGAGCGTGAACTCCTACGATCTGGCCGTCCTCGACCGCGACATCCCCGGACCCTCCGGTGACGACGTCGCCCGCTCGATCGTGGCCTCGGGCAGCGGCATCCCGATCCTCATGCTCACTGCGGCCGACCGCCTCGACGACAAGGAGACGGGTTTCGAGATCGGCGCCGACGACTATCTGACGAAGCCCTTCGAGCTGCGAGAGCTCGTGCTGCGCCTGCGCGCCCTCGACCGCCGCCGTCAGCGCGTGCGCCCGCCCGTGCTCGAGATCGACGGGCTGCGGCTCGATCCGTTCCGCCGCGAGGTCTACCGCGACGGCAGATACGTCGCCCTCACCCGCAAGCAGTTCGCGGTGCTCGAAGTGCTCGTCGATGCGGGCGGTGGTGTCGTCAGCGCCGAGCAGCTGCTCGAGCGCGCGTGGGATGAGAACGCCGACCCGTTCACGAACGCCGTGCGCATCACCGTCTCGTCGCTGCGCAAGCGGCTCGGGGAGCCCTGGCTGATCCTCACCGTGCCGGGCGTCGGATACCGCATCGGAACGGATGCCGATGGCTGACCGGATCCGCCCGACCAGGCGCCGCGGCATGAGCGCCCGCTGGAAGCTCACGTTGAGCTATGCGGGCGTCGTCGTCGTGTCGGGCATCGGTCTGCTCGCCGCCGTAGCCTTCTATCTGCTGCGGTACGTGCCCGATGTGAACATCATCAGCGACTTCTTCGTGCCGAACCGCTCAGACCTCATCCGCGCATTCGTCCCGGTCGCGATCGTGATGATGCTGGTGCTGCTCGCGATCGGACTCGGCGGTGGATGGCTCATCGCAGGGCGGATGCTGGCGCCCCTCGACCGCATCGGGCGCGCGGCCCAGCTCGCAGCCCAGGGATCGCTCTCGCACCGTGTCGCGCTCGAGGGCCCTCGCGACGAGTTCCGCGACCTGGCCGACGTGTTCGACTCGATGCTGGAGCAGCTCGAGGCGCACATCTCCGAGCAGCAGCGGTTCGCGGCCAACGCCTCGCACGAGCTGCGCACCCCGCTCGCGATCTCGCAGACCATGCTCGAGGTCGCCCGCAACGACCCCGACCGCGACGTCGACGCGCTGATCGCCCGACTGCACGAGGTCAATGCGCGGGCCATCGAGCTGACCGAGGCGCTGCTGATGCTCAGCCGCGCCGAGCGGCGCACCTTCACCCGCGAGCCGATCGACCTCTCTCTGCTGGCCGAGGAGTCCGCCGAGACGCTCCTCCCCCTCGCCGAGCGCCGCGGCGTGACCCTCGATGTGGGCGGCGACACGGCGAACGTGCTCGGGTCCCCGGCGTTGCTGCAGCAGCTGATCACCAACCTCGTGCACAACGCGATCGTGCACAATCTGCCCGCGGATGGCACCGTGACCGTCCGCACGCATGTGCTCCCCGAAGCCGTCGCGCTCGTGGTCGAGAACACCGGCGAGGTGCTGCCCGCCCATGTCGTCGCGACGCTCGCCGAACCATTCCAGCGCGGCGCCGATCGCACGCGCAGCGAGGATCACGGCGGTGTGGGCCTCGGGCTCGCCATCGTGCAGCGCATCGCCCAGACGCACGACGGATCGCTCGTGCTCACCGCCCGCAGAGGCGGCGGGTTGAACGTGACGGTGTGGCTGCCGCATCCGTTCCCCCGCCCCCTCGCCTGAGGGCGGCGTCCGAGGCCGGTCGAGGTCGGCTCGTCCGCACACCTGCATGCTCAGATCACGGATGCAGGCCCGGGAAACCCGTTCTCGGCCTGCGTCCGTGATCCGACCCTGCGTATGGCCGGAGGCCGGTCAGGCGACCTGGTCGCCCCGGAGTGCGGCGAGCTCGCGGCCGTAGGTGCGGGCATCCGTCTCGGCGTTCTCCTTGAGCTCGCGGGCGGTGTCGGCAAAGGCATCCAGTGCCGGGTTCACTCCCACGAGGGTGAACGGACGCTCGACGATGCGCAGGTCGAGGCCCCAGACGTCTTCGAGCACGCGGCGCAGCCATCCGGTGGAGTGGTCCCAGCCCTCCTTGGGGGTGCCGGGGGCGTAGTTGCCGCCGAGCACGGTGACGAGGGTCGCCGGCTTGCCGCGGAGGGCCGTGCCCTGCGGGTCGATGCGCGGGTCGGTGTAGGCCAGATCGAACCAGGTCTTGAAGTGCTGCGAGACCCCGTAGTTGTAGAGCGGCACGGCGAAGAGCAGCGCGTCTGCGCCGATCAGCTCGTCGGCGAACGTGGTGCCGAGGGCGCGCGCGGCACGCTGGGCGTCGGTGCGCTGCGCCTCATCGACGAAGCCGCCGGTCACGGCATCCGCCCAGGCCGTCGCGGGCACGGGGTCGGCTGCGAGATCACGGCGGGTGACCGCGGAGTCGGGGTGGGATGCGGTCCACTCGGCCTCGACCAGGTCGGCGAGCGAGCGGCTGGCGGACGACGCGGGAAGGATGCTGGCATCCAGGCGGAACAGGGACATGTGGCTGCCTTTCGTTTGCGTAGTCGCTCTGTTTTTCTTAGCGACTCGCGTTAACGTAGCACAGGTATGATGGGCGCATGGCCGAGATCGACGAAGAGCGTCATGTGTGCGACGCCGCCGTCACACTGGCCTTCAGCGTGCTCGGCAAACGCTGGAACGGCATGATCGTCTCCTCGCTCGGCGGCGGCCCGTCGACGTTCGTCTCGCTGCGCCGCGCGGTCGCCGGCATCAGCGACACCGTGCTCTCCGACCGCCTCGCCGAACTCGCCGACGCCGGACTCGTCTCCCGCGCAGTCGACCCCGGGCCTCCCGTCGCGGTCTCCTACGCCCTGACCGACAGCGGCCGCGGGCTGCTGCCGATCCTCGACCAGCTCGGCACCTGGGCATCCGAGAATCTCGAGATCCGCGCCCGCTGATCACGGTTCTGTCGTCGGCTCGCACCCGCATGGCTGACCGGTTCCCGCCTGGCTGACCGGAACGACCTTTTCAGCCCGCCATCCGGGGAATCGTCAGCCGGATGCTCATCCGAGAGAACTCACCAGGGGCTGGGCTCGTAGTCCTTCAGGAAGACGCCGTGGATGTCGTCGCCCGCCTCGCCGCGCACGATCGGGTCGTACACGCGGGCTGCGCCGTCGACGAGGTCGAGCGGGGCGTGGAAGCCCTCCTCGGCGAGGCGCACCTTCGTGTAGTGCGGACGCTCGTCGGTGATCCATCCGGTGTCGACGGCGGTCATGAGGATGCCGTCGGTCTCGAGCATCTCGCCCGCACTCGTGCGCGTGAGCATGTTCAGCGCGGCCTTCGCCATGTTGGTGTGCGGGTGGCCGGGGCCCTTATACCGACGCGAGAACTGACCCTCCATGGCCGAGACGTTCACGACGTACTTGCGGTGAGCCGACGACGCGGCCATCGACGCACGGAGGCGACTGATGAGCAGGAACGGCGCGGTCGTGTTCGCGAGCTGAACCTCGAGCATCTCGAGCGGATCGACCTGATCGATCGACTGCACCCAGCTGTTCGAGGTGTTCACGTCGGGCACGAGGCCGCCGGCGTCGATCGCTGTGCCGTCGACGTGCTTCTCGAGCGACGACGACCCCGGGGCCATCGCGAGCCGGGCGAGGTCTTCGGCGGTCAGCGCCTGGCCGCCCTGCTCGGCGACGGTGCCGCCGAGGGCCGCGACAGAGAGCAGCGGGTGCGCATCGACCGACGCCTGCAGCGCCTGCGGATGCGGATCGGCGGTATGCCCGAACGTCTCCATCTCGGGTAGCGGCCCGTCGGGAAGCGGCTGGAGCTCGGCATCCGCGAGCAGTGAATACGAACCGGGCGAGCGACGCACCGTCTGCGCGGCATTGTTGATCAGGATGTCGAGCGGGCCCTGCGCTGCGACCGAGTCGGCGAGGCCGATGACCTGTGCCGGATCACGCAGGTCGATGCCGACCACGCGCAGGCGGTGCAGCCAGTCGGCCGAGTCGGGGAGAGCCGAGAACCGACGCACCGCGTCGCGCGGGAAGCGGGTCGTGATCGTCGTGTGGGCGCCGTCGCGCAGCAGCCGCAGCGCGATGTGCATGCCGATCTTGGCGCGACCGCCGGTGAGCAGCGCACGCTTGCCGGTGAGGTCGGTGCGGGCGTTGCGCTTGCCGTGGCTGAAGCGTGCGCAGTCGGGGCAGAGCTGGTGGTAGAACGCGTCGACGACCGTGTACGGCTGCTTGCAGATGTAGCAGTTGCGGGGCTTGAGCAGCTCGCCCGCGATCGGGGCGTCGACGACGCTGGTCGCCAGGTCGTGGCCGCGGGTCTCGTCATCGATGCGGTCGGGGGCGCCCGTGGCGGTGCGGGCGACGACGGCCTTGTCGGCCTCGGCGATCGCGTCGCGGATCTCCTTGCGGCGCACGCGCTTGACGGCCTTGAACATCGCCGCGGTCGCATGGCGCACAGCCACGAAGTCGGGGTGCTCGTTGTCGATCTGGTGCAGTTCCGAGAGCACCCGCAGCGTGGTCGCCAGGTCTTCGGGGTCGATGCCGGCACCCAGGTCGGAGGTGGCGTCGGGTGCGTCGGTCATTGTGCCGATTTTACGCGAGATCTCGGGGTGCGTTGCTGGGAGCCCTGGGCCGGGTGGCGAGACCCCGGGCTTCTCCCGGGTCATCGTGCGCTTCCGAGGTTCGGATGCCGCGAATCCGGCCTCCCGAGCGCAGTCCGTGCACTTGCGAAGTCCGATTGCGCGTGCGCAGTCCGGATGCCGGGGGTTCGGACTTCTATGGCGCATTTCGCCTTCTGTGACGTACATGCTCCGACGCCTCCGATCCGCGCCGCGCCTTGCTGTAACGTCGCACCCCCGGCGTAGGGTCTGAACATGAGCAGCCACACCGAAACCCCTGGAGTCGTCCCGTCCTACCTGCTCGCGCGCCTGGCCGAGTCGGGCCGCTACCCTCGCGCCGCTGCCGCCGCGAGGCAGACTCTGACGGCGGGCAGACCGCCGTTCCGGGCCCGCCTCGACCTCTCGATCGACGAGAACGGCGACCTGGTCGCCCAGCTCTCCGATGCGCCGAACCGCACGATCAGCGATGCCGGCAACACGCAGACGCTCCCCGGTGCCATCGTTCGCGGCGAAGACGATGAGCCCGTCGCCGACGCCTCCGTCAACGAGGCCTTCGACGGTCTGGGGGCCACGTTCGAGATGCTGCTCTCGGCCTTCGGCCGCAATTCGCTGAACGACGCCGGGGCTCCGCTCGACGCCACGGTGCACTACGGGGTCGACTACGACAACGCCTTCTGGGACGGCGAGCGCATGGTCTTCGGCGACGGAGACGGCGAGGTGTTCGTGGGCTTCACCTCGTCGACCACGGTGATCGGGCACGAGCTCGCCCACGGTGTCGTGCAGTACACCGCGAACCTCGAGTACCAGGGCCAGCCCGGCGCGCTGAACGAATCGATCGCCGACGTCTTCGGCGCACTCACCGAGCAGTACCTCCTCGGCCAGAGCGCGGCCGAGGCAACATGGCTCATCGGTGCCGAGATCTTCACCGATGCGGTGCAGGGCAAGGCGCTGCGGTCGATGATCGAGCCGGGCACCGCCTATGACGACGACGAGCTCGGCAAAGACCCGCAGCCGGCCCACATGAGCGGATTCGTGCGCACGACCGAAGACAACGGCGGGGTGCACATCAACTCCGGCATCCCGAACCGCGCGTTCGCTCTGTTCGCGATCGACCTCGGCGGCAACGCCTGGGAGGCCGCGGGCACGGTCTGGTACCGGGCGCTCACCGGCGGGCTGTCGAGCACCGCGAACTTCACCGAGTTCGCCGACGCGACGGTCGCCGCGGCATCCGCGATCGACGATGCCACGGGCGCCGCCGCTCGACGTGCGTGGACGACCGTGGGAGTCTATGGAGATGAGCGAGTCCCCTCCACCGACTGACGCACAGGTCGTCATCGCGGTGGTGCGCACGGGCGGCATCGCCGGCATCCGTCGTCAATGGCAGGTCGAACCGGATCCGGCCGAGTCCCACGACTGGATCGCCATGATCGAGAGCTGCCCGTGGGATGCCGACGCGGATGACGCCACGGGAGCCGACCGGTTCGTGTGGCTGATCCGCGTGCGCACCCCATCAGAGAAGCGCGAGCGGGAGCTACCGGACTCGGCGCTCGACGGCCCGTGGCGGCAGCTCGTCGACGCTGTGCGCGCGGCATCCGACTGAGAGCGCACGACGCAGGCGAGGCGCCCACGACGAACGGCCGCCATCGCGGATGATGGGACGACGACACGAGGGAGAACACCATGCCGACGAGCGAAGAGGCCACGCGCCTGCTGCAGCTGTCACGTGATGCATACGACCGAGGCGATTCGGTGCTGCACCTGCAGGCCGAGGTCAGCCGCCTCACCGGGCAGCCATCGTCATGGGGCTCGTCAGAGAACGACTTCGTGAGCGATGACCACGTCGGGTACTTCCTGAGCGAGGTCGAACGCATCGGCTGGCGCCTCGAGCAGACCGGCTACACCTTCGTCGAATCCGGCGCGACGACCTCGGCGCGCATGCTGAGCAGCGGAACCGGCGTCGTCAACCACGGCCACGTCGCGGGGTACTTCACTTTCCGTCGCATCACCCCGTCGGCCTGAACCCGAGCAATCCGGTGTGAATCCGGCGATCCCTCCGTCAGGCGGGATCAGAATGGGACTCATGGGACTTTTCCAGCAACGCTCCGACGAAGAAGAGAACCAGTGGACTCTGCCCTCGGAGCCCCTCGAACGCTCGGAGTCCGAGGTGCTCGACGAGGGTCCCTCTGTAGACCCGCTGTCGATCGGGCTGGGTCTCGGCGCCGGTGCCTCCGTGAGCTCGGTCGCCTTCCCCGTGGCACCGCCCGCACCGGAGGCGTTCTCGATCGAGAACCGCGAGCCCGAGAACGACGACTGACCCCGATCCGACCGACTGCGGCACGGGCGATGTCGCTCGTCGCGGCTACGGTTGAGGGATGACGATCACCGCCGCCGCAGACGGCTCTGCCCTGGGCAATCCCGGCCCCAACGGCTGGGCCTGGTACATCGACGACGACAACTGGGCCGCGGGCGGATCCCCGCACGGCACCAACAACCAGGGTGAGCTGCGGGCCGTGCTCGAGCTGCTGCTGGCGACGGCGGGCATCTCCGAGAAGCTCATGATCGAGTGCGACAGTCGATATGTGATCGATTCGGTGACCAAGTGGATGCCGGGGTGGAAGCGCAAGGGCTGGCGCAAGTCCGACGGCGGGCCCGTGCTCAACCGCGACCTGCTCGAGGGCATCGACGAGGCGATCCGCGGGCGCGACGTGGAGTTCTCGTGGGTCAAAGGCCACGCCGGCCACCCGCTGAACGAAGCTGCCGACGAGCGCGCGAACGCGGCAGCCAAGGCCTATCAGGCGAAGCAGGAGCCGCGACGAGGGCCCGGGTTCACGCTGGCGACGGATGCCGGCGCAGCCGCGGCAGCATCCGCTCCGATCGCCGCTGCAGCCACGCGCGCGGAGGATGCTCCCGCTGCATCGCAGACCGTCGCGACGGCGATCGCCGAGCCGTTGTGGGCCGAGCCGTCCGATCTGCTCGACAGCCTCTACGCCCCGATCGACGACCCGATCGAGGTGCGGCTGGCACTTTCGAGCGACGAGCATGCCCGCCTGCGCGACCGCGCCGAGGCGCAGGGCATCACGCTCGAAGAGGCGCTCCGCCGCCTGATCTGACGCGTCTCGACCCCGGCAACCCCGCGTACACTCGCACCATGTCGAAGAAGAATGTCGCACGCACCGTCGGTCGGATCTTCCTCGGTTCCTTCCTCGTCTTCGCGGGTGTCTCGCATCTGACGTTCGCGCGCGAGGAGTTCCAGGCGCAGGTGCCGGACTGGGTGCCGCTGGATCCTGACGTGACCGTGCTCGCATCCGGTGTCGTCGAGGTCGGCCTCGGTGCTGCCCTCCTCGTCGCACGCAAGCGTCGAGGACTGGTCGGTGTGCTCGCGGCGCTGTTCTTCGTCGCCGTCTTCCCCGGCAACATCGCGCAGTGGCTGGAGCACCGCGACGCGTTCGGCCTCGACACCGACACCAAGCGCTTCGTCCGGCTGTTCTTCCAGCCGGTGCTCATCGCCCTCGCGCTCTGGTCGACACGCGCTCCGCGTCGCACGCCCGCCGGCTCTTCGGACTCGTAGCCACGGGCGCGGTGCAGAGCCGACCCCTCACGCCTGAGCTGCCCGTGTGGCCACTTTCGCACCGGAAACCGGCGGATGCCATGCACTATTGACCCCGCAACGTTGCCGGGATGCGTTGTTGACCCCGCATCCCGGCACCGCAACGGTCGTGAACGTCAGACCGTGAGCAGCTCCCGCTCGAGACGGTCGTACGACGTCTCCATGCCGTCGGCCATGCCGGTGGCGAGGATCATGTCGCGCGTCTCCTTGTCGGGGTACTCGATGTAGAGCGTGATCAGCGTCGCGCCGTCCTCTTCATAGAGGTTCAGGTCGTTCAGCGTCTCGACCGGCATCCCGACCATCCGCTCGGTCTGCACCGACCGGCGAGGAGCATCGATCAGCAGCGCCTCCCCCTCGAAGCCGAACGCCTGCCCCTCGGTGTCGCCGACCGGCGCCCACGAGTTGCGATAGGTCTGCCCGACCTCAGCCGCGACAACGCACTCGGTCATCTCCCACCCGTCGGGTCCGAGCAGCCACTGCTTCATGAGCTCGGGCTCGTTGTGGGCACGCCAGACCAACTCGCGCGGACCCTCGACGAGGCGGGTGATGCGCACGTGGGTGTCGTCGAGCAGCTCGACCTGCGTGCCCTTGCCCTGTGCGTAGTCGCGGAGATCCTGCAGGACGGCGTCGAGCTGGCTCATCGCGAGCTTCGTGCCCTCGATCATCCCCATCGATACGACCTGCTCGAGCACGTCGGCAGACGCGAAGTAGCTCGTGGTGACCATGCGCGTGCCCTCGGCGGTCGGCTCGAACGAGAAGACCATGCGCATCGAGGGCAGGTCGGGGTCGGGCGTGCCCTCTTCGTCGGCGAACGCATCGAGCACCTCGAAGCCGTGCGGGGCCTCGATGCGCAGGAACTCCCACGTGCCCGACGCCTTCTCGCCGCGAGGGCCGTTCATCGTGTAGTTCGCCTTGCCGCCGACAGTGTGGTCCCAGGCGGTGAAGGTGGCCGGCCATCCGGGAGGGCCCCAGAAGCGCTCGAGCTGCCGCGGGTCGCTGTAGGCGGCCCAGACCCGCTCGATCGGCGCCGCGAAATCGGCGACGACGGTCATGGTGAGGTTGTCGGCATCGGTGGTGACATCCGTGACGGGCATGTCAGTCTCCTTCTTCGGTTCGTGAATCATCGGTGGTGTCGGTCGTGGTGTCGGATGCGGGTGCGGGCGTCTCGGCCAGCAGCTCGTCGAGTTGGGCGATGCGCGACCGCCACAGCTCTTCGTATCGGGCGAGGAGCGCCCTGGCGCGGGCGATCATCTCGGGGTTCGCGCGGACGAGCCGCTCGCGTCCCTCGGCGCGCTTGACGATGAGATCCGCCGCTTCGAGCACGGCCACGTGCTTCTGCACCGCGGCGAACGACATCTCGTATTCGGAGGCGAGGGTCGAGACGGACTGCTCCCGCTCGATCGTCCGGCGCAGGATGTCGCGCCGGGTCGACGTCGCCAATGCGTGGAACACACGGTCGACCTCCGCTTCGCTCAGTTCTCGTTGTGCAACCATTTGGTTGTACGTTATGCCTGGGCGGGGCGGATGTCAAGAGGTCGTCTGTGAGTTTCGTCTTTAGATCGGACTACACGCGTTACATCGGACTACCCGAGGATGAACCGGACTAAGTCCGATCTAAAGCGGAGCGATGGGAGCACCTCAGATCGGAGTGGCGATGAAGCCAGCTGGGATCATGAGGAAGGTTCGCTCGTCAGGCCGACTCATGCACGACGGCCGGAAGCGCAAACTCTAGACCCGAGTACGGGCTGTCGGGGGTTGGCAGAACATGCGCCGAACCTATACACCGCTCGTCTAGGTGCCCTACGGTTTCGGCAGGGGTTGCGGCGGGGCGACTCTCAGTGTGTCGGGCTTCCCAAGCCCCCTAGAGACATCCGCCCGCGAACGATACTTTCGGCGGCCGACCCTTCAACCGGATAGATGTCGGTGCTGCCTGCTACAAATGAAGGCACGACCAAAGGAGCAACGATGCCCAACCCACGCGCTTTCCTCAGCTTCGACTTTGATCACAATGCAGAGTCCAAGATTTTATTCGCCGGTCAAGCCGATTCGAAGTCCCCCACCCCGTTCACGGTTCAGGACTGGTCGAGCAAGACAGCGCTCCCTCAGGCCGAGTGGGAACGCCTAATCAGGGAAAAAATCGCGCGAACTAACATGCTGATCGTGCTCGTCGGCCGATCGATGGCAACCGCCTCGGGGGTGGCAAAGGAGGTTGCAATGGCTCGGTCGCTGAACGTTCCCGTATTTGGTGTCTACGTGGATAAAGCCTCCTCGGTCTCGACGCTGCCCGCCGGCCTCCCTCGAGGTCGTGTCATCGCGTGGACCTGGCCAGGCGTCGGCGCCGCTATCACCCAGATGATGGGCGAGGGTAAGAACGCGTGACGCTTGTTCGGCGCCGAGCCGTTGTCGATTCCGCAGACATGCTTGAGCTCTACAAGCTAACTGTCGAGATGGCAGACCGCATCTCTGCGCGCCGCGGGCAAGCAGACCAGTTCTACCTTGCTTGTCCTTCTGCCAAGTCAGCGCTGCACCCTGGAGAATGTTCAGGACGCTTCGTCGACGTGGATAGCAGCCGAGTAGTCCGATCGCACTGGGCTGATTTCGGCAGCTGCAGCCCGGTGACCCCCTAATCTGATGTCTATGACGGACGAGCTCACTCCGAACGACCAACTCTTCTACACGATCAAGGAGTTGAAGGGATGGTACGAGCTTCTAGAGCTGGCCACGGATTCCTTCCACGGAAACAATCCAAGCCGACACCACGTTGGTCGACTCATCTCGACTATTCTGCTCGCCGCTGGTGAAGATCTCGAACCGATCGCGATCAGCGGCGCACTCGACGAGAACGGCACCGGTGATCTCACGCTTGTGTACCCAAAGTTGATCCTCCGAGTGACTGGGAATCAGCTAAAGAAGGCCGAGGGCACATTCGGGTTGAGTCTGTGGCAGCTTGCCGACGCGACTGATCTCGCAATCGAGGCTCGCCACAACTACTTCGACGGCACACACACGCACCCCCGCTCACGGGGTATTCAAGTGCGATTCACGGTCGGGTCTGAGCAGGTTACTCTCTGCGGCACCAACTCGTACTACCGAACATCTCCCGCTCTGCAAGACGAGGCATTTTATGCAGCGTTCCTCGCGCTTCGTGAGGCACACTGAGTAAACAAGGCGCCTACTCCAACAGAATATTGAGCGGAACCAGCCTCTCCCGTTCGGCCAGACCGATGAGCGGCCGACGCCCCGCGCCAAAGTTTCATCAAGCGATCCCCTCGCACACCCCTACCCACCACCAAGATCAAGTGTCCGGGTGTCTCCCGGCGTCGCCTGCATGGCAGTGGTCACCCAAGTAACGTGGCTTCATGACTTATCTCGGGTGTGACCGAACGTGAGCCTTCCGACCGACGGGCTGGGCGTTCTGTTCTACCTCGCTCTGATCGTGCCGGGCGTGATCTTCATCTCCGTGCGGGCGCAGTTCCGCGGATTCAGAGACGTTGACCGGAGCGTTGGCGCGCGGATCCTGCTCGCCTTCGTCGTCAGCGCGGTGTTCGATGCTGTCTACGTTTCCCTGATCGGCCCCCTCGTCGCTGCACGCATGATGACTGGGAACGGTCTAACCGCGGGCGATGTTGGTGCTGCGGGGTGGCTGTTCGTGCTACTTGCCATCGTCCTTCCAGCAATAACGTCATGGGTGGTGTACGGGGGCGGTCGTCTTCTTCGTCCGCTACATGAGGCTGCCTCGAGGTTTCGGGCGAAGATTACCGATTCACGATACGAAAGCACGCCAACGGCATGGGACCTCGTCACTACGACGACAGATGCAGGGTGGGTGCGTGTTCGGCTCGCGGAGGGAGTGTGGGTAGGTGGGCGGTTCGGCGATAGCTCCTACTTCAGCACCTATCCCGAGCCACGCGATCTGTATATCCAAGAGCAGTACGTAATGTCCGAGGACGGCGAGTTCGGCGAGCCTCTCCACTTGTCCGGTGGCGTGTGGGTCGCTGTGCGAGACGACTATCTTGTTGAATGGGTCCACGACCCCGCAGACGAAACGGAAACTGATGTCTCAGAATAATAAAAGCCACGAGCCGAGTGACTCCAAGGGCGCACGGCCCAAGCGTTCCTCGGAAGGGGAACACCCGCGTTCGGTGACAGGCAGTGGATCGGGGCCCGTACGACCTGCAAGCGGAAAACCACCTGCTGGCGGGTCCGGAGTGTCGCGCCCGACTAAGAAGTAGCGGCTCACCGGTAACGCGATGCCGTGATCAGGAGAGCAACTGACGCAGTACATCGAGGTACTCGCCAGCCTGTTCTCGGTCGCTTTCCTTCTCCGCATCCGTCAGCTCGAGGTACTTGGTGTGCATCTGCCTCTCCCACCTCGAGACCTCATGTGCCGGGATAGTGAGACTCCCATCCGAATTCCGCGTGCACCGGGAGTGCAGATACCTCTGCCAGTGCGACCAACGCTCATGCTCCACGGCGGCAAGCGCCTCGAGCATTTCTGGGGAGTTGAGCCGGTCGTCCATTAGATAAGTCGCTGGTTGATCAGGTTCCAGTAGTGCTCACCGAGGACAGTGAGCTCGCAGGATCGGCTCTCCATCGCTGCGTAGTACATGTGCACCGCTCCGATCGGCTGGACCAGATTGACCTTGACGTAATTCTGCAGGGTCCTGAAAGTTGCCATGTTGATCGGATCGGGTGGGGGGATGCTCGGGTCAGCTGTCTGCTCAGCGCTTCGTGATGGCTCGAAGGACGGATCGAGGGGAAGCTGGACACCAGGGGCGGAGAAAATGGCAGTGATCTGCTGGAGCTCTGCAAGCGCGATCGGCGGGTTAGCTTTTCTGAGAGAGACGAAAGTCTTGACGTTAGTTTTGAACACGGGCCGCTGCTGCCAGGGGCCGAGGGATTGATCGATGTGCGCGTAGACGCTTCCAGGGGTGATGTCTCCAACGAGGTTGGAAGCGGCACCGTTCAGAGCATCGACAAGCAACGAAGTAAAGACGCCTGAGCCGCCGGTTTCCATGGCGTACTGCTCAGCGGTCGACGCGGACAAGATGGTGACGCCTTCTCGGATATCAGCTTGCGCGGCACCGACCGCGACTTGCGCCGCTGCGCCGCTGTGACAACTGTCCAAGATGATAATTCTGTTCGTCGCTGGCGACTGGTTTGCGAGAGTCATAACCTCGCTCAGCGAAAGGCCATCATCACCACTATCTGCATCAGTGGCGCAGAGGAAGCCGCCGGTCTCATCGATGTGGCCGTGCCCGGAGAAGTAGAAGAGGGCGATCTCTGCGTCGTCGCGAAAAAGTTCCCTGACCGCTTCCCTCAACTCTGAGCGATCTACCCCTGAGGTGGAGCTTGTGCCGGTGAGCATCAGCGGGTTGGTGAAGTTAACCGTCCCGTCAGCGTCTCGCTCGAGCGCTGCATAGACGCTATGGGCATCGTTCACGCAGCCCCGCAGCGGCTTGAGGTGTTCGTAGTGATCGATGCCGACGATCAATGCCTTTCGCACGACGTCCTACAGCGAGTCGATGAAGTCGGTGATGTTCTTGTCACTCCAGGGCACTGTGTTGACACCACTGATCTCAGAACGGTCGGAGGAGTATGCCCAGATGCCGAGAATCGGCTTCCCTTCGTCTTTCGCACACTGGATCTCCCACTTCTGCCCCGCAGAGTCAGCAGAGTTTTCACTCACGAGCACAACAACGCCATGGGAGCGCCTGATGCGGGTTCGGACCTTCTCCTCCCAGTCGTTCTCATACGCCTCTTTCACCGACATATCGATGAAAGAGTAGGGCGCACGCGGCGAGAGTGTCTGGCCCTTGAGGAAGTCTCGCTGACGCTCGTCCTCGATCGCGAACGCTACGAAGATTACCTTCTCATCTGACATGAGCCCTCCTTGGACATCGACTGCACTGACCTATGACCTTAGAGGCACACACTGACACGCCCAAGTGCTTCAGTTTGATTTGGCCCGGTTTGTTACTCCGGTTCGGGTCAACCCCGCGACGGCGGCGTGGATGGGAAGGGCCGCGTCGAGGATGGTCGGCAGGTTCGGCCGCACGTGCCTCGCCCCAAGTCCTGCGCGTTGACGCGCTGACGCGCTGACGAAGCCCCCCTACTCGGATCCCGGAAGTCAACCGGAAACATCCGCCGGAAGGTGGGACTGCTGACGGTTTGGTTGACTCCAACGCTGTGAGGATTTCGGTTCTCACGGAAGGATGGTCATCGTGCCGAAAGCATTCCCCAAGGAGTTCCGGAACGACGTCATCGCGGTCGCGCGTCGGGGTGACGCCCCGATCAGCCGGATCGCGAAGGACTTCGGTGTCTCGGAGTCGTGTCTGCAATGGTGGCTCAAGACCGCGGATGTCGAAGACGGCATCAAGCCAGGCGTGCCCCAGGCCGACGCAACCGAGCTTCGCGAAGCCCGCAAACGCATCCGATTGCTCGAGCAAGAGAACGAGATCCTCCGCCGGGCGGCTGCGTGTCCGTCGCAAGCGTCACTCCCCAAATGATGTTCCCGCTGGTCCGTGACCTTGCCGCTGACCGAATTCCGGTCGCGGTGACCTGCCGGGTGTTGGGCTTCAGCAAGCAAGCTTTCTTCCAGTGGCGCGCGAACCCCGTCTCGCAACGCGACTGGGACAACGCTCACCTCACCAACGCGGCCGTCGATCTTCACCGCGACGACCCGGCGTTCGGGTATCGGTTCATCGCCGACGAGATCGAAGCGGAGGCCGGCCTGGCAGCATCCGAGCGGCGCGTGTGGCGACTGTGCTCGGAGCAGAAGCTGTGGTCAGTGTTCTCGAAGAAGCGCGGCCTGAACCGAAAAGCGGGACCACCGGTGCATGACGATCTCGTGCTCCGCGACTTCACCGCGACAAGGCCGGACCAGCTGTGGCTGACCGACATCACCGAACATTGGACCGATGAAGGGAAGCTGTATCTCTGCGCGATCAAAGACGTCCACTCGAACCGAATCGTGGGCTACTCGCTCGATTCACGAATGACGGCTGAGCTGGCAGTCGCCGCGCTTCGCAACGCCGTCGCGCTGCGAGAGCCCACAGGAACGACCCTGCACTCGGACCGCGGACCGCGGACCGCGGATCGCAGTTCCGGTCGCGGAAGTTCGTCGAGCTGCTCCGCCAGAGCGGGATCACCGGATCGATGGGCCGCGTCGGCGCATGCGCGGACAACGCCGCAATGGAGTCGTTCTTCGCGCTGCTGCAGAAGAACGTCCTCAACAAGAAGAGGTGGCACTCGAGACAAGAACTCCGCCTCGAGATCGTGACCTGGATCGAGCGAACCTACCACCGCCGTAGGCGACAACGACGCCTCGGCAGACTCACCCCCATAGAGTTCGAGATAATCAACACACAAGCCGCTTACGCGGCCTGAAAACCCAAACAAGACGAGTCAACCAGATCGTCAGCCGTCCCACCCCTGCTTCCAGAAAGATGGAGATCTGGTCCGCACACGCGCGGTCCACCGGATCGGTGAGTCGCTCGACTTGGTTCCGCTCATAGGCGATGAGGCCACGGTCAAGGACCTCGGTCCAAGGAATCTCGACGAACTCATCCCCGTTCTTCCCGACCGCAACGCTCAGAAAACCGCGTTGCTCATCGCCGTCAAGCGAGTCCATCAGCGCCAGCAAGATTTCGCGCCTGCACGCCTCCACACTGAACCCCATGGGCGCCAAACGGGTGCGGTTGGAGCCTGCCCCCGCCTGGTATCCGAATGTCCTCGCCGGTTCGGTCGACTCAAGGCGTAGCTCGTCAGCCTCCTGCTGCGCAACATCATCCGGCCCGTACGCCGAGGCATCCAGCCTCCGCAACGCCTGCAGCCACTCTTCGTCGACGAGCATGTCGTCTTCCGTGAAAACGGTGAGAAGCGCAAGAGGCTCGTCGTTGCGATCCCACTGGATCTGCGTGTCGCCGCGATGAGGAATCACTCTTCGCCGCAGCTGACCGCGGCGATTTGTACATGGTCGAGATCGCGCAGTCCCGGCGGTTCCCGTCGTGGCAGTTCAGCCTCTCCTCGCCGGGGAAACTCCTGCCACACCTGACCGAGATCATCGACATCGTGAAAGACAAGGGATGGATGTCGGTATCCGCTCTGATGGCGACGCCACAGTCGACCATGGTGACCGACGGGCAGCACAACCCGGTGGAATGATTCAGAAGTGGCGGTGACGTGGAAGCTCTGGCCCGGATCATCGAAGGTCAGAGGTGGCGCTAGAACTCACGGCACCGCAACCGTATAGAGGTGGCTCCCGTGTGAGCGGCAACGTCAACCGTTACTTTGCTGCCAAACGTCGGTTGCGCCAGGTAACGTAGATCTCGAGATGAAGCGTGAGCCCCTCAATGTGCGGGCCGGGCATCAGAAGCGTCAGGAGGCGCATGTGGCAGTTGAACTGACGACCATGGTCCGAGTCGATGGTGCGCGACCTGTTCCGTACGATGTTCTGGTCGGAAAGCTTGACGATGCCGTTCGACGCGCGATCGCAGATCTGGGCATGGCTGGGATCACGGCGTACTTTGTAGCACCGGATCTCGATGTCGAGGGATTCCGGGTGGGGCTCCGCTTCGAGGGGATGGACCCGGAGTTCATCGAGGAGACCGCTGACGACGTGCTATCCAAGGCCTTCGCTCTTGCAAGCAGCGACGCATCCGGCAAGCCGGCCCGCGAGGTGCAGCGTGTACGCTCGCAACTCGTGAGCGCTTAGTCGGACATGCATTCGCGGAGCAAGGACGCCCCGGACAGCGATCCCGTTCCGGTCCCTGGCCAGCACCTGTCGTGGGTGACCCGCTATTACTGGCGACTCCGTAGCCTTCGGGATCCAGCGCAGGTTATTCTCTCCGCAGCGTTGACGGTCTGCGTCACGGTAGCGAGCATGCACTCATTCGCTGAACTCGCGACGTGGCCGACTTTGCTCTGGCCCGCCGGGGTCCTGTTCGTCGCGGTCATCTGGGCATTCGGGTACTTCAAATGGTTCAAACCCACCTACTCCGAACTCGAGCAGCAGAAAGAGCGGGCCCTCGCTGACCTAGTTACGGCTCGGGAAGCCGCCGTGGCGGAGGTCGATGAACATCGACGAGCGCTCCAGGGAGCTCTGGACACCCTGCTTGCGGAACTGGGCGGCTATATCTGCGGCGATTCCGTCGACACTCGAGTGTCGGTGTACTCGGTGGAAGACGACGAGTTCGTTCTCTTGGCCCGTCACTCGGAGAATCCGAACCTCGAGCGTCGCGGACGTAGCTCCTACCCGCTGACCCAAGGAGCGATCGGTGTCGCATGGGGGCGGCGATCATTCATCGACAACTCCGAAGAGGACGACCGGGAGGCGTGGAAGCGAAACCTGAGGGCTCAAGGCTTCTCTGCCGAGGATGTAGAGGGCCTGAAGATGTACACGAGGTGCATCTACGCCCAGCGCCTGGACCGCGGCAACATCAAAGCTGGTGTCGTCGTTTTCGAGTGCGAGGCCCCCAATCGTTTCGACTCAAAAACGATGAGCAAAGTCTCGAAATCGCGTTTGCATAACGCGTTGGCCGTTCTCGTGAGCGCATCTCACGGCCACTTCCCTCGAGTCAAAGAAAGGGAAAGCGAGCGCCAGGGTATCGAGGCTCCCGCGCTCGTGCCGGAACCTGTGTGGAAGAGAGCGGATCCGGTAAACCGCGCCGAAGTTCAGGTGGCATCCGAATGATCGACTCGGCTTAGCCAGCCATCGTCCCGTCCCGCTAGGCCGCCAAACTGCCGCGATTTCTGCGAAAGAGCTTCTCACCGACCCGTCCGAGCCTACCTCCCCTCGGTGCCGGTATCGGTGTCACGGGATAGCCGTCCGACACCAGACGAAGCAAGGACAAGCAATGTGAATGTCCGGCCCCGTCGGTATGATCTCAACACCGCGCATATACAGCGGCGAGACCCTTGGCTCTCGCTTTACATCGGATTTAGTCCGATTTCATCGCGATTCCGACATCGTCGTTCGTGCGAGAAACGAAGGCACTGACTGCGGAGGGAGTGCTGGCTCGATGGATGCCTGCAAACCGCCGAAGAACGCGACCATCTGGCGCGCAGACGATGAATGTCGCCAGCTGCAGGTAGCTTTCCGGTGTGAGCATCCCTCGGCCGAACCAGACGACAGGACCGATGCGTGGTCACGTCCGGAAGGGACGTGCCTACAAGGCGCCGTTCGTAGCGGACGGCACGCTCAAGCTTTCCGACTGGGTCGTAGATGCACTCCCAGACTTGCTGTGGCCCGCGCTTGTTCTCGCAGACGCGGGTAACTCAGCGGCACGAAGGTTCGTTCAGTGGCAAAGGGACGTGGTCGCGGAGCTTCGTCCAGATGTGGCGGACCTCAGCCTTGCGCGTGGCCTCGACGGCACACTCTCAGGGCTTGAGAAACTTGCGAGAGATAGCGCGAACGCGAGGAAGGCGGTTTGCTACCACGCGCATCGCAATGGATTACTTTCGGCACGCGTCCAACGGGCGCTTGCCTCATACGCGCATCGCCCGGCGGAGTGGCTGGTAGACGTGGGCGTTGCGCCTCCCACTCAGGACGTCATCGACCTCCTGGGCGAAGCCGTGTACGACAGCATGTTCGACGACCACCGAGAAGCTTTGCTGAAGTGCTTCAGCATCTGGAGCGGCGTCCAGGCCGGCACCTTCCGCACTTCGCAAGAGACAATCGACATCCTCCATGACTACCCCACTAACGTGGCCAAGCTTCCCCAGGCTGACACGGTCGTTCGTGCGATGTGGGGCGCACAACAGCAGCTGACTTCGCTCGACCAGGATCCCGATGATGCCGGTGCACGTGAAACCTGGTCCCGAGTGTTCTGGGGAACGAACTCGATGACTTCTGGCTGCATGCGAAAGCGCGACGCTCCTTCAAAGGAAACTCCAGAGAGCGCTCGGCCGGACTCGCCGCGGGGTCCGGAACCGGATGTATCGCTCGGGCCTAGTGGTCCGCCAGACGACGGGAAGCACCTGCGGCAGCTGGCGCTTGATCTCCTCGCAAGCTACATCGAAGCCGTCACCCAAGGACCACGAGACCTCCGCGATCCTGCCCGGGCTGAGGTGCACGGCGGCCTGGTATCGCGCGCAGGCCGCGATGTCATCGTTGCGCTTGGATCACCGGAGCTATGGTGTGCCGAGCACGGCTCACATGTGACCCGCGCGCTCGTCGAGGGACGCGTGCACATCGAGTGGATGTCGAAGCAAGATCGCGCGATTTATCAGATATACAAGGACTATGGTGCGGGGAAAGCCAAGCTGTACTCACGCATACTCGAAGAGATCCCGGAGGCCGCCCGGGACCAGGGGTTCAGCCAGGCAGTGAAGCAGCTACAGAAGCTGAGTTACAACGACGACATCTTCGATTCTCGCATCGTGGACACTCGAGACTCCTTCGCTGGAGTCTCGCTGCGCTCCATGGCGGAAGAGTCGGGGCTGCTCGACTATTACCGCCAGGCGTACTCTCTCGCCAGCGGTGTGGCCCATGGAGAGTGGTGGTCACTCGAGAACCATGCCATGGAGCGGTGTCAAAACGTCCTGCATCGTGGCCATCTCATCCCGAGCATGTCCCTCAGCGCCGGCGCGAACGTGCCGCTCGCCAAGGCATGGGTCGACCAGCTCTACGCATTGATTTGGCGAAGCCTCGAGATACTCCAACCGGACGAGGAGATCTGGCGGGCAGCATTCGCATGGCTCGAATCAGACGGCCCTAGCGCGGATTCTTCGGGCGGAGAAGAATCCTCAGCGTGAGCGAAACACTTGCCTCATATTGAACTGGTGACACACGGTGTCATCGCGCTGCGTTTCCGACATTTCGGCCGACCGGTTCTCTCGGAGACCATCTCGTTTCACCAGCCCCCTCGTGGCTGTGAACGCCAGAGCCGCGGCACAGACCGATGCCGCGCTGACCAGGAGCGGCCCGGTTGCGCCGGCCGCTGTCGCATAGGCAAGTCCGCCGAAGACGGGGCCGGCTGCGGCACCGACGTTGAGCGATGCCGTCGCGAACGATCCCGACATGGTCAGGGCAGTCACTGCGGCCCGGATCGACGACGCGATGAGCGTGCTCCCGACCGCGAACGAAAGCGCACCCTGAACGAACGCGAACGTGAACAGTGCGGCCGGGATCGCAGACAGTGCCGCAAGTGCTCCCCAGCCGACGAGCAGTGCTCCTCCGCCGACTGTGAGGATGCGGGTCGCGTGGCGGTCGCCGTACCGTCCAGCCACCCACACTCCAGCAAAGGATCCGACACCGAATATCGCCAGCGCGGCGGGAACTGCTGCGTCCGGCAGGCCCGCAGACCCGGTGACGACCGGAGCGAGGTAGGTGAAGGCGCAGAATGTCGCACCATTGACCAGCGCACCGAGTCCGAGAGGTACGAGCAGCGCTGGACGGCGCAACGACCCGAGCTCGTCCTTGAGCGTCGTGGAACGCTTGGTGTCAGTCGACCGCGTGGGAGTCGCGAGGAGCACTGCGACGAGGGCGGGTACCGAGATGACGGCGACTCCCCAGAGGGCTGCACGCCAATCCAGCAGAGCCCCGACAGCCGCGCCGGCGGGGACTCCCGCTATCAGCGCCAGAGTCGTTCCTCCGAGAATGACCGAGAGCGCTCGGGCGGTGCGGTCAGCCGGCACGAGGGCTGAGACCGTCGAGAGAGTGACGGCGAGGAAGCCGGCATTGGTGATCGCCGCAACCACCCGGGTGACGAGCAGCACGCCGAAGTCGTCGGTCGACGCTCCCAGAACGTGCATGGCGATGAAGACGAGGAGGAAGGTCGACAGTGCGAGCCGCGGGGACCAGCGGCGGCTAACGATCGCCATGATCGGAGCCCCCACGATCATCCCTACGGCGAAGGCTGAGTTCAGCAGCCCCGACTGCGGGATGCTGACCGCGAGGTCGCTCGCAATTGCGGGCAAGAGCCCGGCGAGCATGAATTCTGATGTTCCCTGCGCGAAGACCGCGACGGCGAGCAGGACGATGACAAAGGGCATGGTGAGTCTTTCGATGAGGTGCGTCGGTCAAGGCGGACCAGCACATCGGAACTCGCATAGACGCGATCGAGATCGCGGAGAGCGCCCGCTCAGATGGGGCGACGTCGAGGTAGTGAGCTACCGGCGTGCCGGCAGCTCGACAGTGGATGCTTCGGGTGAACTCACCCGACCACCGTAGCCGGGATCGCCAACGGGGCGAAACGCCGCCTCTTCCTGCGGGCGGATAATTGGAGGGACGGCACCGAGCGCCCACGCCTCCGCACCGCGCGGCAGACCGCTCGGGCGCCAGGAAGAAGAAGCACATGAAAGCTCTCCGCTACGTCGAGATCGGCAAGCCCCCTGTCGTCGTCGACATCCCCATCCCGAAGCCGGGACCGGGCCAGGTCCTGCTCAAGGTCACGGCGGGCGGTGTATGCCACTCCGACGACTACGTCATGGGCCTTCCCGAGAAGGACTATCTCGAGCAGAGCTATCCGCTGCCGCTGACGCTCGGCCATGAGGGTGCGGGCATCGTCCACGAGATCGGCGAGGGCGTCGACTCGACACTGAAGGTCGGCGACGCCGTGGCGGTCTACGGCCCGTGGGGCTGCGGCCGCTGCCACAACTGCTCGCAGGGCATGGAGAACTACTGCACCAACGCCGCCGCCGAGGGCATCCGCCCTCCCGGTCTCGGCAGCCAGGGCTCGATGGCCGAGTACATGATCGTCGATGATGCCCGTCACCTCGTGCCGCTCGGCGACCTCGACCCCGTGCAGAACGTCTCACTGACCGACGCCGGCCTCACCCCGTACCACGCGATCAAGCGCTCGCTCCCGAAGCTCGGCGCCGGCACCTTCGCCGTCGTCATCGGCACCGGTGGGCTCGGCCACGTCGGCATCCAGATTCTGAAGGCGATCTCGGGCGCCACGGTGATCGCCCTCGATGTCAACGACACGAAGCTCGAGCTCGCCACGGAGGTCGGCGCAGACCACGTGCTGATCAGCGATGCATCTGCCGCCGAGAAGATCCGTGAGATCACCGGCGGCCTCGGCGCGAACGCGGTGTTCGACTTCGTGGGCGCGAATCCGACGATGGCCCTGGCGCAGAGCGTCGCCGCTCTCGATTCGGACGTCACGATCGTCGGCATCGGCGGAGGGAGCATGTCCCTCGGCTTCGGCTCGATCGCCTACGACGCAGCCGTGCGAATCCCGTACTGGGGGTCACGTTCGGAACTGATCGAGGTGCTGGATCTCGCCCGCGCCGGCAAGATTCACGTGCAGACCGAGACCTACTCGCTCGATGACGGCCCGAAGGCATACGCGGATCTCGCCTCGAACAGCATCCGCGGCCGCGCGGTCATCGTCCCGTAGACGGCGATTGCGCAGAGTGCGGCCGCTCCGACCCCGCGTCGGAGCGGCCGCCGCTGTCTACGGCGACGCTCGGAACGCCACCCCGCCCGCCGAGAGAGATTGAGGGTGCCACGTCAGGACACCGAGCGCTGCTCCAGCTCATGCAGACGAGGCGGGGCCGCTCCGGTTCTAGACACCGCGACGGCCGCACTGGCGAGCGCAGCGTCGGCGGCTTCTTCGAGCGCACTCAGGACATCGCCGTCAGGAGCGAAGACGTCGGCGGTCAGCTCGGGGATCAACCCCGCGGAGACGATCCCATAGACGAGACCGGACATGAACGCGTCGCCTGCACCGATCGTGTCGACCACCGTGGCAGGCGACGCACGCCTCGTCACCGGTTCTTCCGCACCGGCGATCGCGGTGATGCACCCCTCGCCACCCCTTGTGACGACGACCACCCTGGCTCCGAGGTCGAGCACGTGCGCGAGCACCTCACCGATCGCGCGACCGGGGTAGAGCCAGTCGGCATCCTCATCGCTGAGCTTCACGACGTGGGATGCGGCCATGATCGCCTCGACGCGCGCCACGGCTGCGGCTCGCGGTCCGAGAAGCGCAGGCCGGATGTTCGGGTCGTACGTGCGCAGAGCGCGACTCGAGACCGTGCGGAGCATCGCATGGACGGCGTTCGCCCCGGGTTCGAGCGACGCACCGATCGAGCCGACGTGGATGACTTCTGCCTCCGCTGCCTCGGCGATCGCGGCCGACTCGGAGAGGGTCCATTCGATGTCGAAGTCGTAGACGGCCGCGCCGTCGACGCCGATCGCGGCGGTGGCCCGGGAGGTGCGTTCGCCGACCCTGAGGCTCGCCGCGGTCAGAGCGACCCCCTCACGGACGAGGTGCTCGTCGAGCAGGCGGCCGAACTCGTCGTCCCCGATTCGGGTGAGCAGTCTCGTATCGAGCCCGAGCCTGGCGAGGCCGACCGCGATGTTCATGGGCGATCCGCCCGCGTGGGGCACGCCATCGACGACATCGACGAGGGCCTCACCGACGACGAGGCAGCGGGGAATCAGCATCCCCTCTCCGCGATACCCGCTCGCGCCCCCTGCAGAGATCCTCCGACGGCTGACACGGTGTAGGTGCGCGGCGAGGCGACGGGAATCAGCGCAGTGAGCACCCTCTCACCGTTCTGCGCGAACAGCTCGACCGACGACACCCGCTCATTCAGATCGTCGATCCAGATGTCCCATCCGATCTCGCCCGGCCGGTCGAGCCTCATCGAGGGCGACCCATGAAAACCTGACGGCATTCCCGCGCCGGGACGTTCGAGCTCGATGCGTCCGCTCTCACGGTCCTGACGGATCACGACCCCGCCGTCATCCGATGCCGAGTCGATGTGGAGTTCGACGCTCTGTGCACCGCCGAAGGTCGCGGTGAAGCGGACCCGCGCGGCACCGGCGACCCCTTCGGCGAGCGCGACGCCACCGGTCACACTGCCGAGGTCGATGCTCTCACCGAGCTCGAGTCCGACCGCCGACTGCTGCCGCAGTCGCTCGACCCCCTCCGCATCGCGAGTGAGCGAGAGCCGGCGAGGAAGAGTCATCGCACTGCGGTGTTCATCGGAATCATCGGTCGGGATGCGACCGGCATACTTCCAATTGTCCATCCAGGCGATGAGCGTCCGCTCGTTTCGCGAGAGACCGTCGAACGTGACCCCGGCATAGCAGTCGGGTCCGAAGTCGATCCAGCCATAGCGTTCCAGCTCGTCGCGGGACTGGCTGCCGTCTCTGAGCAGCGCACGCGTCGGAGTGGGGTGGGGAACGGAGGCGCGGAACGTCGTGCCGTCGAAGTCGCCCACGACGTAGTGCGTCCCCGAACCGCCCGCGATCCCGCCGGGGTTGAGGCTGATCAGCAGCACCCAGCGCACGTCGTCGTCATCGCCGTCGACCGCTAGCGGGAACATGTCGGGGCACTCCCACACACCGCCGACCGGCCCCGCCGGACCGTAGGACGACAGGTAGGTCCAGGTCTTGAGATCGTCGGAGCGGTGGAACAGCACCTGGCGGTCCTGTGCCTCGACCGCGACCATCACCCAGTACCCGTCTCCTCCGTCGTCGTAGCGGAACACCTTCGGGTCGCGGAAGTCGCTCGTGCCGCGGTCGAGCACGGGGTTGCCCGAGTACTTCGTCCAGGCGTACCCGCCGTCGGTGCTGTACGCGAGCGCCTGCGCCTGATGCCCCGGCGCCGCGGCCGTGTAGAGCGCCACCAGCGCCGGATCTTGGTCGGTGCCGAAGCCGGACGTATTGCCGTGATCGACCACGACGGAGCCCGAATAGATCTGCGCGTCGTCATCGCAGAGGATCGCCGGGTGGTGCTCGGTCCATCGCAGCAGATCGGTGCTCGTCGCATGACCCCAGCTGAGGTTGGCGTGTTCGATGCCCTGCGGGTTGTACTGGAAGTACAGGTGGTACAGGCCGTCATGGAAGACGAGACCGTTCGGATCGTTCATCCAGTTGTTGCGCGGGGCGAAGTGCATGCGCGGGCTCGTGGTGCGGACCGGGGGAAGGTCAGTGGGGGTCACCGGGCAGTCGTCTTTCTCCTTGATGGGGGCGTGCGTCACTTGCCGACGCCCGCTGTGAGTCCTTCGCGCAGCGGCTTCTGCCCGAAGAAGAACACCAGGAGCGCGGGGATCATCGAGAGGATCACGCCGGCGAGCACCGTCGAGATGCTGCCGGTGCCGAGGTTGCCCTGCAGCGTCACGAGTCCCAGTGGCAGGGTGAAGTTCTGGTCGCTGATGGTCATGATGAGCGGTCGGAAGAACTCGTTCCAGTGGTAGTTGAAGGCGAGGATGCCGACGATCGCGAGCGCCGGCGTCGCCAGCGGCAGGTAGACGCCGAAGAACGTGCGCCAGGGCCCTGCGCCGTCGAGCTGCGCGGCTTCGCCCAGTTCGGTCGGGATCCCCATGAAGTACTGCCGCATCAGGAACGTGCCGAAGGCGGTGGGCAGGGCGGGCACGATGAGCGCCAGAAGCGTGTCGGCGAGCCCCATCCCCCTCACCAGCATGAACACGGGCACGATCGTGACCTGCAATGGAACCATCATGGTCGCGAGGATCAGCGCGAAGAGAATCTTCTTGCTGCGGAACTCGAACTTGGCGAAGACGTAACCTGCCATCGCCGCCGAGAGCATCTGCCCCGCGGCGACGAGCACCACCACGAGCGCGCTGTTCCAGGCATAGAGCCAGAGCGGGATCTTGATGAAGACGTCGGCGAACGCTCCGAAGCCGACGGTGACCTCTTGGGTGACGCTGTCGGTGGGCGAGAGTGCCGTGACGAGCGTCCAGACGACCGGCCCGAGAGTGAGGAAGGCGGCCAGCCCGAGGATGACGAATTTGCCGGTTGTGCCGAGGCTGTGGGCCCACGAGCGCTTCGTGATGATTGTCGTAGTCATGATGGCCTCACCCGTAGAAGACGAATCGGCGGCTCAGCCGGAACTGGATGGCCGTGACGAGCATGATGAGAAGCGTCAGCACGATTCCGATGGCGGAGGCGCCACCGAAGTCGAGCTCCCGGAAGGCGGACTCGTAGATCACCATCACGGCGGTTCGGGTCTCATCGCCGGGTCCGCCGCGGGTGAGCACCCACGGCTGATCGAAGATCTGCAATGCGTTGATGATGGCCATGACCGATGCGACCAGCAGGGTCGGGCTCACGAGGGGCAGGGTGATCATACGGAACTGCGTCCACCCCGCCGCGCCGTCGAGCGAGGATGCCTCATAGACCTCGCTCGGGATCGCCGCGAGCCCGCCGATGAAGAGCAGGAACGTGAAGCCGAAGTTCTGCCACAGGTAGACGAGCAGCACCACGACCTTCGCGCCGAACCCGGTCGTCAGCCACCCGACATCGGCGATGCCGATCAGGTTGAGCGTCTGGTTCACGAGCCCGAATTCCTGGTTGAACAGATACGCCATGATCAGGGAGACAGATGCTGCCGACAGGATCAGCGGGAAGAACAGCGACGACCGGAAGAAGGTGCGCAGCCACGTCGGCATCTTCGATTGGACGAGGATCGCGAGCAGCAGCGCGACCGTGAGCTGCAGGATGACCGCCACGATGACGAAGCCGATGGTGTTCAGGAACGACACGCGCACCGTCGGGTTCATCGCCAGGTCGACGAAGTTGTCGACTCCGACGAACACCGGATCGGAGATGATGTCCCAGCGGAAGAAGGCCAGGACGAATGACCCGACGATCGGCACGAGGTTGAACAGCCCGAGGCCGATCACGGTGGGTGCCAGGAACACCCAGATGATGGACCGGCCCGAGCGGGCGACGGTGCCGGTCTCGCCGCGTGCTCCCGGCGGGACCGTGAGGGTTCGAGTGCTCTCCGACATCATCGTCCTCCCAGCGCGATCTCGAGATCTCGCTGCATCGTCTCCAGGCCCCGGCGCACACCGGATGGGCCGTTGGTGATGGTCGACACCACGTTCTTGAGCAGCGCCGACTCGACGGCGGCCTGCTGCGGAGGTGCCGGCATCGGGCCGGTGTCGGGGAACTTGTCGAGGGTGTCGTAGAAGACCTCCCAGTGGGCGGGGCCCACCCCCGCTCCGTACAGCTCGGCGTTGAGCGAGCGGCGAGGCAGAGACGAGTCGGGTCGCGGATGGGCGATCTTCATGCCCTCGACCGAGACGCAGTACTTGAGCCACTCCCAGGCCTCGTCCTTGCGCGGAGAGGTCTCCATGATCGCGTAGCCGCCTGCGCCGAACTGATGCCGCTGCCCCGACATCCGTGGAAAGTAGGTGACGTCATAGGCGTCATTCGCGACGCCTGCTTCTTCGAGACCGCGAACCCAGAATCCGCCCGCGGGCGTCATCCCGACCGCGCCGGTGGAGAACAGGGAGACCAGCTCGTTCCCGCCTCCCTGCGCAGGGTTCGCCGCAAGACCCTCCGAGACCATGCGCTCGAGCACCGAGAAGCTCTCGACGGCGTGCTCATTCAGCGCATCGGCCTGCTTCCACACGTATCCTCCGCTGCGGGCTGGCTGGTCGGGATAGAAGCGATCCCAGAACCAGTCCCCTCCGCCTGCCTTCTCTTCGCGCAGGAAGCTCGTGTTGTTGACGTAGAGCCACGGCACGACGCCACCCCAGAGCCGGTTGTTCCAGAAGTAGGGGAGGAACTGCTCGGGGGCGCTCTTCTTCATCGAGCGGGCCGTGTTGAGGAACTCCTCCAGAGTCCAGTTGTCGGCGGGGCGTTCGAGCCCTGCGCGCTCCATGGCCTGGGTGCTGTAGAAGACGTTCGCCGCGTTGAAGTTGTCGGGCATCTGGAAGAGGCTGCCCTGGTACATGAACGCCTCGATGAGCGTCGGATTCACGTCGTCGAAGTACTCCTGCATCTCCGCCGCGTCTCTGCGCACGAAATCGTCGAGCGGGTGCGCGAGGCGCGAGGCGAACAACTGCGAGCCCTCGGTCGCGACCGTGACGACATCCGGCGGCGTACCTGCCGCGATCATCGTGAGGATCTTCGCGAAGTACTCGCTCCAGTCCTGTCCCTGGATGGCGACGATGCGCACTTCGATGCCGGGGTGCTGACGCTGGAATCCATCGACCAGCGCCTGGCGCGCCACCGCATCCTGCGCGGTGCCGAAGAGGGCGACCGTCAGAGTGTCCTTGCCGCGTCCCGGGATGTCGGATCCGGTCAGCCTCGGCCACGAGACGACGGTGCCGACTATGCCCAGTCCGATCGCGCCGAACAGAGCCCTGCGAGTGAGATCAACCACGATGTTCTCTCCTGAGTGAGTGACTCCGCACGCGGGAAGCAGTATCCGCACGGAGGTGCTGAATTGATTCAGCACGCCGAGATTAGCATCGCGGCTTGAGGGGTGCAAGCATTCTGCTAAATCAATTCAACCTGAGTGGTTCCGCGGCACTGCCTGCACTGCCTAAGCTGGAGATGTCACGACAGGAGGACGCCGGTGCCGAAGAACGTCGATCGCAGGCCGACGCTCGCCGATGTCGCCGCGCTCTCGGGGATGTCGAAGACCGCCGTCAGCATGATCCTGAACGACCGGCCGGGCTCACGACTGTCCGTCGACGCCGCCCGCCGGGTCCGCGCCGCCGCAGAGGAGCTCGGCTATCGCCCGAACCCGGCAGCACAGAGCCTGCGCCTCGGCAAGACCAAGACCCTCGGGTTCATCTCAGACCAGATCACGGTGACCCGCTACGCATCCGAGATGATCCGCGGCCTGCTGTCGGCGGCGAAGGAGCACGGCCACACCGTCCTCATCGCCGAGACCGAGGGCGACGACGCGAAGATCTCGGATGAGATCGAGGCGATGATCGACCGCCGGGTCGACGGCATCCTGATCGGGCTTCTCGGCGCCCGCATGATCGAGGTGCCCGAGACACCCGCCGACGTGCCTGTCGTGATCGTCAACGGCACGTCGACGACCGGGCACCCGTCGGTCCTCCCCGACGAGCGCACCGCCGGCCATGCGATGGCACGCCTGCTCACCGAGGCCGGCCACCGCCACGTCGGAGTGATCGGCAACAACCCGCACGCTGTCTCCTCTCCCCTGCACTCGGTGACCATCGGCTCGCGATTCGACGGCATCCGCGCAGCGTTCGCCGAGGCGGGGGTCGACCCGCTCATCATCGACGTCCCCGAGTGGAACCCCGACATCGGATACACACGGACGCTGCAGATGCTCGACGCGCACCCCGACCTCACAGCGATCCTGGCCGGCAACGACGGTGTGGCGTTCGGCACATACCAGGCGATCGCGGAGCGCGGGCTGCGGGTTCCCGACGACATCTCGGTCGCATCGTTCGACGATGAGGAGCTCGCCAGCTTCCAGCGACCGGGCCTGACGACTGCACGGCTCCCCTACGACGTCATGGGTCGCACGGCCGTCGAGATGCTGCTCGGCGAGCGCCCGCTCGACTCCGTATTGATCCCCATGCCGGTCATCGAGCGGGCCTCGATCCGCTCTGTGGGCTGACGCACAGCGGTAACCTCGTTCCATGCCACCAGCCACGCCGAGACCTCCCTCGTCGAGCAGCATGGGCCGAGGACTCGATGTGCTCTCCTCCGTGGCGACGCTCACCCGCGACCTCCGACCGGCCACGGTCAGCGTGATCGCGGATTCCCTCGGTCGTGAGCGCTCACAGGTGTCGCGCACGCTGGCGAGCCTGGAGCGCTCGGGCCTCGTCACCAGAGCGGCGGACCGTTCATTCACCCTCGCGTGGGGATGGTACGCCGCCGCCCAGGAGCTGAGCGCACAGCGCCTGCGCACGCACGGCCTGGTGGTGCTCGAAGACCTGTCGTCGCGCCTCGGCGAAGCCGCCTTCCTCAGCGTGCTGCAGGGAGACACGACGCTCACCATGCTCGAAAGCCTTCCCGCCGACTCGCGCATGATCGGGTCGTGGATCGGACGCGCCTACCCTGCCTATTGCAGCGACGCCGGCCGTGCCACGCTGTGGGACGCCTCCGCCGATGAGATCCGCGCGGTGTTCCGCGCCACCGACTTCTCGCCTCAGGGGCCGAACACCCCTACGTCGATCGACGACTTCCTCTCACGGCTCGACGACGATCGGCGCCGAGGGTTCGCGATCGTCGACCAGGAGGCTGAGCCAGGTCTCTACTCGGTCGCCGCTCCCGTGTGGGACCACCGCGGCGAGGTCGTCGCCGCGGTCCAGGTGATCGGGACGCGCGACGTGATGGCGGAGCGCACGGCGACGTGCGGCGAAGCATGTGCCCGGGCTGCCGCCGAGCTCTCCCGAGAACTCGGCGCCCCGTCAGCCGTTATCGCGTGAGGGCTGATCGGCGCCGGCTGCGGCGCTGAGCTCGCCGGCGAAGTGCGTGAGCAGGGCCCGCGTGTCGCGGGTGATCCCCTGGGGGCGGTGCCTGCCACGCACAGCCAGGGAGGCGATGACCTCACCCCTGCTGCGGATGGGGAGGGCGAACTCGTCGATGCCCTCGTCGTATTCCTCCGCGGCGGCGACGAGCGAATCCTCGCGGTCCCGTTCGAGCAGCGCCCACACATCGCGCGTCGAACGAGCGGCTGTCGGTCCACCGACCCCGACGAACTGCACGTCCTCGAGCAGCGCCTCGAGCTGCTCGAGCGTGTGATCCCAGAGCAACGCCCGGCCCGCACCGGTGCACCAGATCGGTGTGACGAGCCCCTCACGGATGGAGCGATCGAACCCATCGGCGGACCTCTCGCAGCGCAGCAATACACCGCGCGCGCCATCGGCGATCGTGATCAGGGCGTTGACACCGCGCTGCGAGGCGAGCGCCCGCAGCGCGGCTCGCGAGGCCCGCAACCAGGGTGCGTTGAGAACGGCAGCGGTGCGGAAGAACTCCGGCCCCGCCGAGAACAGCGCGTCGTCGTCGCGACTGAGGAGCTCCCGTGCGCGCAGCTCCTGCGTGAGCCGCGACACCCGGCTGCGCTCGATCTCGGTGGCCTCCGCCAGACGGGAGGCATTGAGTCCGGGACGAGCGCGGCGCTCCTGGGAGACCGAGGCATCGAGAAGCTTGAGACCCTGCACGAGCGAGGATGAGGCTGCCATCGTTGCTCCTTCGTGCGGGTCGAGATCACGGCAATCCTATCCGGCGGCCGCGACCGGACGACGCGGCAGGAGCCGCCCCCAGGCGACGTAGAGATCGGCAGCGATGTGACCGTGCGACCGCTCGACATCGGCCGGGGCGATCACCTCGTCGCCTTGCCGGCCGAACAGCACCACCTCGTCTCCCGGCGCTGCACGCGGGATGCTCGAGACATCGACGAGGAAGCTGTTCATGGCGATCCGATCGACGATCGGTGCACGTCTCCCCCGCACGAGCACCTCGCCGGTGCCGCTGAGGCTGCGATGGATTCCGTCGGCATATCCCAGAGGGATCACGGCCAGACGCGCATCGTGGTCGAGACGGTGCCAGCGCTCGTATCCCACAGTGCTGCCACGCGGATAGGCATTGATCGCCGCGATCCTCGACACGACCCGCATGGCAGGACGCAGCGCGCCGCCGACCGTGTCGGAGTCGCCATACAGCCCCGCGCCGATGCGCACGAGGTCGAACCGAGACTCGGGCACCGTGAGTGCCGCGAACGTGGTCGCGCAATGCCGCGCGATCCGATCACACGCATGCGTTCCGGCGAGCAGCACACGAGTCTCCTCGTCGAAGCGCGATGCGCCCTCGGCCACATCGGCAGCGTCTTCGCAGGGGAAGTGGGAGCACAGGCCGACGACCTCCAGGTGCGGGTCTGCGAGAACGGCGGTCACGGCATCCAGGCCCCCGGCTTCACCGAGGTCGATGCCGTCGCGACCGAGCCCGGTCGAGTTGAGCGAGAGATGCACGCGAATCCTGACCCCCCGCGCCGCCGCGGTCACTCCCACGATTCCCGCGTGCTCGACTCCGCCGACCCATTCCTCCAGGCCGAAGCGGATGCCGTCGTCGATCTCCTCCCGCCCGGCGGGGCGCACGCGCATCAGTCGCCCGACGAACCCCGCCGCACGAACGGCGGCGGCGTCGTCGTTCGAGGCCACCCCGACGATCGCGATCCCCTCGGCGACGAGCAGCGGTGCGACGATGTCGATCCCGTGCCCGTAGGCGTCGGCCTTCACGACCGCGCAGAACCCGACCTCCTCGCCGAGCTCTGCGCGGATCGTGCGGATGTTGTGCGTGATCGCGTTCCGGTCGATCTCCACCCACCCCGCCGCGGACGACGGAGCCGTCATGCCTCGACGGACTCGGCCTCGTGATCCTGCACGACATCACGTACGCCCTGGCGACCGTGACGCCACCAGAAGTACAGGTAGCAGGCACCGACGAAGGGGATGCCGAAGTAGAGCGCGGCCACCTGGTTCGGGTCGAACGCGATCGCGATGATCGAGATGAGCAGCAGAGAGAATGCGACGATCGGCAGCGCGGGGTAGAGCGGCGTGCGGTAGGCCAGATCCTGCACGCGTCCTCCTTCGCGCACGAAGGCGCGGCGATGGAAGAACTGCGAGGCGACGATCGACATCCACACCGCGACGACCGCGAATCCGGCGATCGACACGAGCACCAGGTAGACCGTTCCGGCCGCGATCACGCTCGTCAGCAGCGAGACGAGACCGATGAGGATGCTGACGCTGAGCGCGATGAGCGGCACACCCCGCCGGGTGAGGCGGGTGAACGCCTTCGGGGCGTGACCCTCCTCGGCGAGCGAGAACAGCATCCGCGCGCAGGAGAAGAGTCCGCTGTTGCCGGCCGAGAGAAGCGCCGTGATGATCACGAAGTTCATGATGTCGGCGGCGTAGGGGACGCCGACGTACTGGAAGACGTCGACGAACGGGCTGCTGGTGACGCTGGCCTGGTCGTACGGCAGGATCGCGGCGATGACGGCGATCGCCCCGACGAAGAGCACCACGAGGCGCAGCACCGTCGAGCGCAGGGCACGGGGGATGTTCTTGGCGGGGTCCTTCGTCTCGCCGGCGGCGACACCGATCAGCTCCGAGCCGCTGAACGCGTAGAAGACGGCGAGGGCGGTGACGATCACACCGCTGAATCCGTTCGGGAAGAGGCCGCCGGGAGTCTCGAAGTTGCTGAAGAGCAGTGCCGGCGGATGCTCTGGAGACAGCGGTGTGAATCCGAAGATCGCCGCGCCGCCGAGCACGATCAGGCCGACGATCGCGATGACCTTGACGAGCGAGAACCAGAACTCCGCCTCGCCGAACACGCGAGCCGAGATCGCGTTGAGCAGGAACAGCACCGCGGCGAAGATCAGGCACCACAGCCACACCGGAACCCCGGGGAACCAACGCTGCATGAGGATGCCGGATGCCGTGAACTCGGATCCGAGCGCCACCACCCAGCAGAGCCAGTACAGCCAGGCCGTGGTGAAGCCGGTCGCCGGGCCGATCGACCGCGACGCGTAGATGTGGAAGGCACCCGAGACCGGGTACGCGACCGCGAGTTCACCCAGGCATGCCATGACGAGGTAGACGACGAAAGCGCCGATCAGATACGCGATGATCGCGCCGAGGGGTCCGGCCTGCGAGATCGTGTAGCCGGAGCTGAGGAACAGCCCCGAGCCGATCACCCCGCCGAGCGCGATCATGATCAGGTGACGGGCATCCATGGTGCGCTGCAGCCGACGCAGCGGCACCTGGGTGGCCGTCGTACTCGGCAGGACGTTGGGGAGGGGCTTCTCGCCGGGAAGAGGCGTCATCGGAACTCTCAATCGGGTTGTATGTGCATCATATTCACATCTATGTGCCAATGACGCATTTTCTTTGGTGATCTGCGGGGACACTATCTCCTGAGATATCCGGTGCGCAAGAGCACTCCTGCGGATTGGCCCCCGCATCCGCCACCACCGACATTCCGGGCGAGAAGCTGCCATTCCGCCCACTCCCGCTGCCGTTCTGACAGGCGCGCACAGACACCACGCGCGCTGAGGATGGACACATGTCAGCGCGGCGACGCCGGCGACAGTCCACGTAGAGAAGGAGAACCCCGGTGACTCACCACGACCTCGCCCTCATCGGCTTCGGAGGCGTCAACCGCGCCCTCGCCGAGATCATCCACGACCGAGGCTCCGACCTCGCCGACGATCTCGGCTTCACCCTGAGAGTCGTGGCGATCACGGATCTGCGGTTCGGCTCCCTCATGCAGGAGGACGGCATCGACCTCGGAGCCGTGCTCGCGATGACCGGCGAGGACTCGTTCGCCGGGATGCCGGGTGGAGACGTCGATCCTCGCAACGACCACGTCATCCGCACCACGACGGCGGGCATCATCGTCGAGGCGACCTACACGAACCCGATCGACGGCGAACCTGCGATCTCGCACGTCCGCGCCGCCCTCGAGAGCGGCAAGAGCGTCACGACCACGAACAAGGGGCCCGTCGCACTCGCGAGCGCCGAACTCAACCGGCTCGCAGAGCAGAACGGCGCCCGCTTCGAGTACGAGGGTTCTGTGATGAGCGGCACTCCCGTGCTGCGGCTGGCACAGCAGACGCTCAAGGGACTCCGCATCAGCCGCATCCAGGGAATCCTCAACGGCACGAGCAACTTCGTGCTCGGCCAGATGGAGTCGGGCAAGTCGCTCGGCGATGCCGTGGCCGAGGCTCAGGCGTTGGGTTACGCCGAGGCCGACCCCACCGCCGACATCGAAGGATCCGACGTGCAGCTGAAGGTCGTGATCCTCGCCAATGAGCTGCTCGGCGCCGAGATCACCACGGCCGACGTCTCTCGCGTCGGCATCAGCGGGATCACCGCGAGCGATGTGATCGCGGCAGCGGCGGCGGGCGAGCACTGGAAGCTCCTCGGCACGATCACCCGCGACGAGTCGGGCGCCGTGACGGCATCCGTCCAGCCCCTCTCGCTGGCCGCCGACCACCCTCTCGCAGGCATCTCCGGAGCGACCAACGCGATCGCGTTCACGACCGACATGCTCGGCACCGTCACGATGTCCGGCCCCGGCGCCGGACGCCTCGAGACGGCCTACGCGCTGCTGTCCGACATCATCGCGATCGATGCGCAGCAGGCGTCACTCGTCGGAGCGGCGTGATGAGCGCGCCCGCCATGGAGGCTCCCGTGACGCAGGCGTCGCTTCTCGAGGTGCTCGACCCGTACAACGGCGAGGTGATTGCCCGCCTCTCCCAGCACTCGGTCGACGATGTCGACGAGATCATGTCGCGCGCGCGGCTCGGCGCCACTCTCTCGGGCGACCTGTCGAGATTTGCGCGGCACCGGATCCTGGATCGCGCAGCGCGGATCCTCGAGGGCCGCGCCGAAGAGGCAGCGACCCTCATCGTCCGCGAAGCGGGGAAGACGATCACTCAGGCGCGCAAAGAAGTGCAGCGAGCCGTGACCACGATCTCCCTCTCGGCCGAGACCGCTCGCGCCTTCGACGGCGAGGTCATTCCCTTCGACGCCTACGAGGGCTCCGCGAATCGGCGCGGCTGGTACACACGAGAGCCGCTCGGCGTGATCCTCGCGATCACGCCCTACAACGACGCCCTCAACCTCGTCGCCCATAAGATCGGCCCGGCGATCGCCGGTGGCAACGCCGTGATCCTCAAGCCGTCGCAGTTCACCCCGCTGACCGCGCGGTTCCTCGTCGACGTGCTGCTGGAGGCAGGACTCCCCGACGAGATCATCACGGTCGTCCACGGCGACCGGCACGTGGCGCAGGCGCTCGTCGCCGTGCGCGACATCCGCATGGTGTCGTTCACCGGAGGATTCGCCACCGGTGAGGCGATCGCCCGCACCGCGGGTCTCAAGAGGCTGGCGATGGAGTTGGGCGGCAACGCCCCCGTGCTGGTGTTCGCGGATGCCGACATCCCGGCCGCCGTCGAGGCCTGCGTGTCCGGCGCATTCTGGGCTGCGGGGCAGAACTGCGTCGGCGCGCAGCGCATCCTCATCGAGCGCTCCGTGTACGCCGAGTTCCGCGACCGATTCGCGGCTCGCACCTCGATGCTTCGCGCGGGAGACCCCGTCAACCAGGCGACCGACGTGGGTCCGATGATCTCGGTCGCTGCGGCGACGCATGCCGAGCGCGTGGTCGACGACGCCGTGCGGGCGGGGGCGCGCGTGCTCGCCGGGCACCGGCGGGAGGGCTCGGTGTACTGGCCGACCGCTCTCGAGAACGTCTCGCCCCGTTGCGAGGCCTGGAGCGAGGAGGCGTTCGCGCCCATCGTCGTCTTGGCTGCGTTCGACACCGAAGACGAGGCCGTGGCCGAGGCGAACAGCATCGACTACGCCCTGCACGCCGCGGCGTTCACCTCCGACATCACCCGCGCGCTGCGCGTCGCCGAAGCACTCGATGCCGGGGGCGTGATGATCAACGACTCCTCCGACTACCGCATCGACAGCATGCCGTTCGGCGGATCGAAGTACGGGAGCATGGGGCGCGAAGGCGTGCGCTTCGCGTACGAGGAGATGACCCAGCCGAAGGTCACCTGCATCACCACCTGAGATCTCCTCGCGGAGGGGGAGGGGTCCGCGGGGGATGCCCTGCCCCTCTGCGAGGTCACGCCCGGTCGACCACCCGGGTCAGCGACACCGCTGTGACGGTGTTCGCGACTCCCGGGAGCGCTGCGAGCATCTCCCAGATCTCGCCGATGCGATCCATCGACTCCGCTTCCAGCGTCACCAGCAGGTCGAAGTCACCCGAGAGCACATCGCACCGACGCACTTCGGGAATCTGGGCGATCTCCGAGACGACGCCGCCCCCGCGCATCCGATCGCTGCGGTAGACCAGCACGATGGCCGAGACGGGCGAGCCGCCGGCACGTCCGGGAACGACGCTGTAGCCGCCGATGACGCCCTGACGCTCCATCCGCTCGATGCGCTGCTTGACGGCGTTGCGCGACAGATGCACCTGGGCTGCAAGGGTGACCAGAGGGATGCGGGCATCCTCGGTGAGCGCCGCAAGTATCTGACGATCGATCTGATCGAGATGAAGCCGCTCCATCGAGACCTCCTGAGACAGTGCAAGCTCATGCACGATTAGCAATTGCGTGTGTCTATTATGCACCTTAGAGTGAAAGACGGCACTGGAAGACGGTGCGGAACGAAGGAGTCACGATGGGCGCTCGACCCGACCGCAAGGATCTGCACACGCTGTCCGACCTCAGCCTGGCCGTGCATGCAGGCAATCAACTCGATTCGACGTTGGCGCTGCGCACGCCTCTCGTGATGGCGAACTCGTTCCAGCTGCCCGACGACCCGAGCGAGATCAGCTGGTCGGCCACCGCACCCGGGCTGTACACCCGCAACACCGGGGTCAATCAGGCGGCACTCGAGCAGAAGCTCGCCGCCCTCGACGGCGCCGAAGAGGCGGTCGCACTCGCCTCCGGAGTCGCGGCCCTGCACGCGGTGTTCTTCACCCATGTGCGCGCCGGTGATCATGTGGTCGTGAGCGATGTTGTCTACGAGGCCACCTGGCGGCTGTGGACCGAGCTGCTGCCCCAGCGCTACGGCCTCGAGGCGACCTTCGTCGATATCAGCGACCTCGACGCGGTGCGGGCGGCCATGCGCCCCGAGACGCGCCTCGTGTGCATCGAGGCCATCGCGAACCCGACCACCAAGGTCGCCGACGTGAGCGCGGTCGCCGAGATCGCCCACGCCACAGGCGCCATCCTCATGGTCGACTCGACCTTCTCGCCGCCGCCGTTCTACCGACCGATCCACGACGGCGCCGACCTGGTGGTGCACTCCCTCACCAAGTACCTCAACGGGCACGGCGACGCCATGGGCGGCTCGGTCTCGGGGCGGCGCGATCTCATCCAGGCGATCAAGGCCGATGCCATGGTCGACGTCGGCGGCATCATCTCGCCCTTCAACGCCTGGCAGATCCAGCGCGGCACCGTCACCCTGCCCCTGCGCCTGCGCCAGCACTTCTCGTCGGCGCTGCAGATCGCGCAGATGCTCGAGGCCGACCCCCGGGTGGAGTACATCTACTATCCCGGCCTCGAATCGCATCCGGATCACGCTCTCGCCGTGCGGCAGTTCGGCGGGCGCGGCTTCGGTGGAATGATGTCGTTCGCCGTGACGGGCTCCCCCGACGTGCAGAACCGGTTCGTCGCGAACCTTCGACTGATCACCTCGGGGTTCTCACTCGGTCACGACGACTCGCTCATCGTGCACACCGGCACCGAGGGCGGCCGTGTCGCCACGTACCCGGCACCGTTCCGAGAGTTCGGACACCTGCGTCTCTCTGTGGGCCTCGAGGATGCCGACGACCTGGTCGCCGACCTCTCCGAAGCCCTGGATCTCACTTTCGGCGCCGATTCGCGATAGAGCAGAGGAGCCGAGAAAATCCATTCACGCGCATCCATCCCCCCTCTTCCGGGCGTAGGCTGGAACCCTAGGACGGACCGTCCGAGAAGATCTCCCGGCACCGCGATCGTCCGGAAGAGGAGTCACTCGTGGCTCAGTACGACGTCTCGAACCGCTCGGCGATCGTGACGGGAGCAGGCAGCGGAATCGGACGCTCGACCGCTCTGCTGCTCGCCCGGAACGGCGCATCCGTGGTCGTCAACGACCTGAACGCGGAGCACGCGAACGCGGTCGTCGACGAGATCCGCGCCGCCGGCGGCACCGCCGAGGCATCCGTCGGAGATGCGACCGACACCGCCTGGATCGCCAGCTCGATCGAGCTCGCGAACACGCTCGCCCCGCTGCGCATCGGCGTCAACAACGCCGGCATCGGCGGAGCATCCGCTCCCACCGCCGAGTACGACGACGAGGCCTGGGACAAGGTCATCTCGATCAACCTCAACGCCGTCTTCCGCAACATGAAGGCGCAGATCCCCTCGATCCTCGCGAACGGCGGCGGCTCGGTCGTCAACATCGCGTCGATCCTCGGCAGCGTCGGCTTCGCCGGCTCCCCCGCCTACGTCGCCGCCAAGCATGCGGTCGTCGGCATGACCAAGTCGGCCGCCCTCGAGTACTCCGCTCAGGGCGTGCGCGTGAACTCGGTCGGCCCCGGATTCATCGACACCCCGCTGCTGGCCACCATGGGTGACGAGGCCAAGGACTTCCTGATCAGCAAGCACCCGATCGGACGCCTCGGCCAGGCCGACGAGGTCGCAAACCTCATCGCCTTCCTCGCCAGCGACGCCGCGAGCTTCATCACCGGCAGCTACCACCTCGTCGACGGCGGCTACACCGCTCTCTGAGGCTCGTTCGCTGCGCACGCCCGACCGCGCGCAGCACACGTGCAGGACGAAAGCGCGGATGCGGGGCGAGATCACCGATCTCGTCCCGCATCCGCGCTTCTCTCCTGCACCCGGCACCGACCTACCCGTCGGCACCGGCTTTCACTCCTGCATCCGGCACCGACCTACCCGTCGGCACCGGAACAGGCCCAGTGGCCACGCCCGTCAGGCGAGGCGGTCCAACCGCAGCGTGGCCGTCGCGCTGTGCGCGGCCATGCCCTCGGAGTCGGAGATCACCTGCACCGCGTTGGCCAACTCGGGCGTGGCCTCGCGGCTGATGCGCTGATAGGTGAGCGGCTTGAGGAAGCGCGACACCGAGAGCCCGGCGCTGTGCTTGGCGCCCCCGGCCGTCGGCAGCACGTGATTGGTGCCCGCCATGCCCTTGTCGGAGTAGGCGACGGTGCTCCACGGCCCGAGGAAGATCGAGCCGTAGTTGCGCAGATTCTCGTGGTACCAGTCGTCGTCGGCCGTGAGCAGTTCGAGGTGCTCGGGGGCGAGATCGTCCATGAGCGCCGCAGCGGTCTCGCGGTCCTTCGCCACCGTGACCACGCCGTAGTCGCGCCACGCGGCACCCGCGATGTCGACGGTCGCCAGGGTCTCGAGCTGCCGTTCGATCTCGGCGATCACGGCATGACCGTGCTCTTCGGATGTCGTGATGAGCGCCGCGGGCGAGTTCGGCCCGTGCTCCGCCTGCCCCAGAAGGTCAGCGGCGACGAGCACGGGGTCGGCCGTCTCGTCCGAGATGACGGCGACCTCGCTGGGACCGGCCAGCAGGTCGATCGCGACCGTGCCGAACAGCTGGCGCTTGGCCTCGGCCACGAACGCGTTGCCGGCACCGACGAGCATGTCGACGGGCAGGTCGCCGAGCAGCCCGTAGGCCATCGCGGCGAGCGCCTGCACTCCGCCGATCACGAACACGCGGTCGACACCCGACAGGTGCGCGGCGTAGACGACGGCGTCGTTCGCTCCGCCGTCGGGCTGCGGAGGCGTGCAGGCGATCACGGTCGGCACTCCGGCGGCCTTCGCCACGCCGACCGTCATGAAGGCGCTGGCCGTGAGCGGGAAGCGCCCGGCGGGCAGGTAGGCGCCGACGCGCGAGACGGGGATGCACTTCGCTCCGGTCACGATCCCGGGCACGAACTCGGTCTCGAAGTCCGTCAGATGCTCGCGCGAGGCGCGGGCGAACGCCTGCGTGCGCTCGGCGCCCAGCTCGATCGCGGCGCGCAGGTCGGGGTCGAGGCGATCACCGCTCGTCGCGATCTGCTCGGCGGTGAGCTCGATGTCGGTGCCCTGGTAGTTGTCGAGCTTGCGCGCATAGTCGAGCACGGCATCGAGGCCTCGCTCGCGGATGTCGGCGAGCATGTTCGTCACGGTCTCAATGACGGCCGGATCCCGCTGCGCGGCGGGTGCATCGATGAGCGGGGACTTGAGGTGGTGGAAGTCGCCGTCGTAGCGGGCGAGGACTGCTGAGGAGTAACGCATGCAGGAAGGCTAGATCCGACCGATCCACGAGACAACCCTGATGATCCTGCGCAAGCCATCGGGTTTACCATTGGGTGTGACCATCACCCAGCTCACGGCCTTTCTCGCCGCTCTCGACGACGGCTCGTTCACGGCGGCCGCGAAGACCCTCGGCATGACGCAGGCATCCGTCTCCGAGCTGGTCGCCCGGCTCGAGCGCGAAATCGGCGTCGCGCTGTTCGCCCGCGGCAGCAGACGGCTCGTGCCGACGGCCGCGGCGCTCGAACTGCGACCGCACGCGGCTCAGGCGGTGAGCGCGGTGCAGAACGGCATCGACACGATCCAGGCCCTGGCCTCACTCGATCGCGGCACCTGCACCTTCGGCGTGCTGCGCAATGCGGCGTACTACGCGCTCGCGGATCTCGCCGAGACCTTCCACCACCGGCATCCGAACGTGCGACTGCGACTGGTCGGCATCAACTCCGCGCACGTGGCTCGTTCGATCGCCGCCGGGGAGCTCGAGGCCGGCCTGCTCGTGCTGCCGGTCGATGAAGACGGTCTCGAGGTGCGCCCGCTCTTCCGCGACGAGGTGCTCTATGCGTCGGCCACGCGGGCACCAGGCGCGGGCGCCGTCACGATCGACGAGGTCGCCGACGCCAAACTCGTGCTCTACGACGCCTTCGCCGGGTGGGATGACCCGACCAGGCGACAGCTTCTCGAGCGCGCACGGCTCCGGGGCCTGACGATCGACCCCGCGGTCGAGGTCGAGCACGTCGAAACCGCGCTCAGCCTGGTCGCGGCGGGCACCGCCGACACGATCGTGTCGCGCTCGATCGCGGAGTCCGAGGCCTTCCCCGCCGGCATCCGCACGTTCCCCTTCGCCGAGCCGATGCACGACACGATCGCCCTCGTGCAGCGCGAGGGCGTGCTGCTCTCACCCGCGACGCAGAAGCTCGCGGAACTGGCAGAGCGGATGCTGCGCGAACGCCTGCCCGAGCACGAGGGGCGCACGGCGCTCGGCTGACGCCGGATTCCACTCAGTACAGGTCGGCCCGGCGGTCGGCGAACAGGTCGTTGTGCGGAGGCAGCGACTTGTTGCGCGCGGCGTCGAGCGACAGCAGGGCTGTCGCCCCCATCACAGCTCGGAAGGCGACGATCCAGCCTTGCTCGTCGATGATCGCCGTGCCGTCGGTCCAGTCGACCCCACGCTCGGACCCCCAGCGATCGGCGATCACGACCGGCAGCCTCGACGATCGCGCCGATGCCATCGCCTGGATCAGTTCGGGAGCGTGTTCTCCCTCGGGGCGAGGAACGAGCGGCCAGTTGACGGGCAGTGCGAGCACGTCGGCGCCGGCGAGCGCCAGGCGACGAGGAACTTCGGGGAACTCGTTGTCGTAGCAGAGCGCCACGCCGAGGCGACCGAACGGGGCATCGACCACCATCCCGGCTTCCGCCCCGCTCTCGAAGACCGACTTCTCGGCACCCCACAGGTGCGACTTGCGATAGTCGGCCAAGCGCCCGTTGCGGGTGAGCACCGCGGCGGTGTTGAAGAGCCGGTCGCCGTCGCTCTCGGCGTACCCCACCACGACGACGGCATCCTCGGGGATCACCTGCTGGACCACCGACCACCGCGGGTCGTCGGCGCTCATCGCCGCACCTCGCGCTTCATCCTGATCGGTGAACACGTAGCCGCTCGTGGCGAGCTCCGGCAGCACGATCAGTTGCGCCTCACGCCGGGCGGCCGCCGAGATCGCCGAGCGGATGCGGTCGAGATTGCCCTCCAGATCGCCGATGACGATCTCGGGCGACACCGCCGCGACTCGCAGCCCCACGGCATCCACTGCTCCGGCATCCGCTACTCCCTCGCCCGAAGCGGAGACGCCGGGGCGCGAGGAGCCGGAAGCCCCTCGCGCCCCTGCATTCTCAGTCATCTTCGGTGGCGGTGACCATCACTCCGAGCGGGGCCAGGTAGCCGTTGGGGTCGATGGTCCAGTCGGCGGCGGCTGCCGCCTCGACGACCTCGGGTGCCCACTCGAGGTAGACGCGGTCGTCGCCGCCGTTGATCACGAGCACCGTGCCGGTTCCGGTCTCGTCTCCCTCGACGCAGACGTACGAGCGCCAGCTGCCCTCGGGAACCGAGAAGGTGTCGCCCGCGCCGAGCGTGACCGCGGTCGAGGGATCGCCGTTGAGCGTGACCTCCCAGCGGCCGGTCTTGAACAACAGAGCCTGCGTCTTGTCGTGGCGGTGGCGGAGCACGCCCTGCCCCGCCTCGGCACGCACCCACGCGAGGTTGAACGAGTGGGGTTCGGTGACGTTCGGCACCTGACGGCGGTTCTCGCTCATGCCGTACCCGATGGCGGTGGCCAGCTCGACCCGACCGCCGTCGACCGCTGCGCAGAGCAGCGCCGCCGACGAGTACTTGCGGTCACCCGGCTGAATGACCCGCGAGCGCATGTCCTCGACCGTGTAGGTCGTGAGCTCGTCGATGTAGTGCTGCTTCATCGGCGTGATCAGCGGCACGTCATCGGGCAGCACGTCGCCCGCGACCGTGTCGATGAGCTTGTTGTCGGCCGTGAGGTGCAGCCCGTAAGACTCGGCTTCGCGCAGCACCGACGGACCCCAGATGATGCCGCCGTTGTCGTCGCGACCGAGCACCGTGTAGAGGATGCCGTCATCCGGCCCTTCGTTCGTGAACCCGCGGAAGATCCAGGTGGGGATCGTGACGATGTCGCCGTCGTGGCTGATGTACTCGCCCTGCGTGCCGTCGACCCCCCAGCGGAGACGGAACTCGCCGCCGAGGTTGATGAAGACCTCTGCGGTGAAGTGCAGGTGCAGGTTGTTCGAGATGCCGTTCGGCATTCCGGCTGCACCGGTGTTGAACCCGTGGTTCACCTCGAGGTTCACGTACTGGCTCGCGTTCTGCGAGACGCCGGCACCGATGAAGGAGTAGTTCTCCTTGCGGTCGGAACCGGGGGTACGGCAATCGATGAATGCCGAGTTGCACGGCACCCAGTCGGTGCGACGGATGGTGCGGCGTTCGATCTCGTCCGCGGGGACGATGACGTCGACCTGGTCGACGATGGCGTTGCTCATTTCTTCTTCTCCCTGTCGATCAGTCGCTGATCAGTAGATGTTGCTGAATGCCGCGGGCTCGTCTCCGCGGACGCCCGCGATCTGAGCGCGCAGGGCGATGTCGTCCCACAGGCGCACCTCCTTGACGAGGGCTCCCTGGTGGAACGTGAACTGCGAGATGCCGATCAGGTCGATCGGCATGCCGGTGAGGCTGCCGTAGTTGGGGACGCCGTTGTAGTCGCCGACGAACTTCCAGGTGACCGCGACGCGCAGGCCTGCATAGCGCACGTCGTAGTTGGTCTGGATGTCGCGGATCTCGAACTGCCCCGCAGGGAACGACTCGAGGAACCGCAGCAGCGCGCGGCGGTATCCCTCGGGGCGGATGACGACGCGGTTGCCGACCGTGAGCAGCACGAGGTCGCGGTGGAAGAACTTCTCGACCTTCTGCAGGTCGCGCTCGTTCCACACCGTCTGGATCATGTCGATCACGGTCTCGACCTCGGAGCGGTAGTCGTCGGGCCGCACGCCCGAGTCGCCCTTCGCGATCGGGTCGGCGGGTGCCGCCTCGAGCCACGACCCCGAGTAGCCACGGAACGCCTGGGCACGGGCCAGTTCGTCGAGGTCGTCACCCCGCTCGAGCGCGCCGGCGAGCGAGTCGCGCACGACCCACTCCTCGACCATGCGGCCCTTGCGATACAGGCAGTTCGCGATGGTGCGGCTGTGAGACGAGGTCTGCAGGTGCCCCGACAGCACCAGGTGCGAGCTGAGAAACGCATCGTCTCCGCGCGCCTCCCAGATCACGTCTTCGGCCTGACCGGTGCGATCGGGCGTCGCCGAGATGCGCATGAGCGTTCCCTCGATGACCTCCTGTCGCGTGGTCGAGGTGCCGTAGGCGCCGTGCACGATCGAGTCTGGTTCGTAGTTTTCGCGGATGAAGCTGATCGACCGATCGACCCAGATCAGATCAGTGACCTCACGGATGAAGTCGTCGGGGTCTTGGTACGGCAGATAGGCAACCGGGTCGAGAGACACGCTTTTCACTCCTTCAGGATGCGAAGCTGCGGTTCATCGGTGATCGCTGGCTCCGTCTTCGTCAGTGTATGCGTATGCACAAATCGACGCAAGAGACGATCCAGCGCACACGGTGATCATTCCTCGTCGTAGCGAGTCAGGAGGCGTGCGCGGCCGCGAGAGTGCGCCGAGGCACGAAGGCCGATTCGAACCGTGCGTTCTCGAGGTCCGCTGCAGGATCCTCGATACGGCGCACGATCAGATCCGCGGCGGTGCGCGCCATGCCGGCGATGTCATAGCCGATCGTGGCGAGATCGATGATCGGCCAGGCGGCCTCGGGAAGGTCGTCGAAGCCCACGATCGAGAGGTCGTCGGGCACTCGGAGGCCGGCACGATGCGCGGCGTTCAGGGCTCCGTAGGCCACCACGTCGTTGCCGCAGAAGAGCAGCGTCGGGCGGTCGGTCGCCGCGAGGATCTCGGCCGCGGCGGCCTCTCCCTCGGCGGCACCGTAGGGGACGCGGCGGACATCACCCTCGTCGAGCGCCACACCCGCGGCCGCGAGCGCCTCGCGCAGGGCGGTCTCACGGCTCTGCGCCGTGCTGGTGTTGCTCGGCCCGAGCACGGCGCCGACCCTGGTGTGGCCCAGATCGACCGCTCTCCGCACGGCCTCGCGATAGCCGGGAGCCGGATCGACCACCGTGGCATCCGCCTCGACGAACGAGCCGGTGCGGTTGAAGTAGACGAACGGCAGCCCGCGGTCCTTGAGGCGCAGGGGCGCGACGGATTCGACCGTGGTCGTCGCGAGGATGACGCCGTCGAGGCCGTTCGCGAGCAGACGCTCGACGATCGTGTCGTTGTCGGCCGATTCGGTGTGCAGCATCAGCTGATACCCGAGCGCCTCGAGCTCGCGGTGCACCGGGGCGATGATGTGCGAATAGAACTGGTTGTCGAGGTCGGTGAGCAGCAGCCCGATGCGCCTGGTGCGGCCGGACGACAGTGCTCGACCCGCTTCACTCGGCACATAGCCCAGCAGCTGGGCGGCCTCGCGCACCCGGAGCTTCGTCGCCTCCGACACTCGCGCATCGTCGCGCAGTGCGCGAGACACCGTCGGCTGCGACACCCCCGCAAGCCGGGCCACATCACGACTCGTGACGACCATGTGACGCCTCCCCCTCGACTCGATGGATTCTACCGCCCTTGACGCCGGAATGCATACGCGGTCATAATCAGCACATACGTATGCAATGAAAGGAAGGGCCATGCCCCTGCATCTGAAGACCGCGCCGACGAAGACGTTCGCGGACACCGCTCAGCAGGACGTCGCCGAGCGCGTGAGGGGGATCATCGGCGACATCAGGGCGAACGGCGACGCCGCCGTTCGCCGATACGCCGAGCAGTTCGACAACTGGAGCCGGGACTCGTACCGGCTGTCGGACGACGAGATCACGGAGATCATCGCCACTCTCGACCCGCAGGTGATCACCGACATCGAGTTCGTGCAGAACCAGGTGCGCCGCTTCGCCCAGGCACAGCGGGATTCGCTCGTCGACATCGAGGTCGAGACGCTGCCAGGCGTCTTCCTCGGCCAGAAGCACGTGCCTGTGCAGGCCGCCGGCGCCTACATCCCCGGTGGCAAGTACCCGCTCACGGCGTCGGCCCACATGACGATCATCACCGCCAAGGTCGCGGGCGTACCTCGCGTCGTCGCGTGCACCCCGCCCATCCGCGGCGAGATCCCCGCCGCGACCGTGGCCGCGATGAAGATGGCCGGCGCCGACGAGATCTACATCCTCGGCGGAGTGCAGGCCGTGGCCGCGATGGCTGTGGGCACCGACTCGATCGAGCCCGTCAACATGATCGCCGGCCCCGGAAACGCCTACGTCGCCGAGGCCAAGCGCCAGCTGTTCGGAGAGGTCGGCATCGACCTGTTCGCCGGCCCCACCGAGATCCTCATCGTCGCCGACGAGCACGCCGATCCGTTCTTCACCGCCGTCGACCTGCTGTCGCAGGCCGAGCACGGCCCTGACTCCCCCGCGGTGCTCGTGACCACGTCGCAGGCGCTGGCCGAGGAGGTCATGGACTGGATCGAGAAGATCTTGCCCGGCATGCCCACGCGCGACTACGCAGGGCCGGCCTGGCGCGACTGGGGTCAGGTGATCGTCGCCGACGACCTCGACGAGGCCTACCGGATCGCCGACGACTTCGCCTTCGAGCACGTGCAGATCTTCACGCAGAACCCGCGCGAGGCTCTGACGCGCATGCACGACTACGGTGCGCTCTTCCTCGGCGAGAACACCTGCGTCTCCTACGGCGACAAGGTGATCGGCACCAACCACGTGCTGCCGACGCTGGGTGCAGCGCGGTACACGGGCGGACTCTGGGTGGGCAAGTACCTGCGCACCGTGACGTACCAGGAGATCCAGAACACCGAGTCGTCGGCCGAGCTCGGCGCCGTCTGTGGTCGCGCGGCGCGGGTCGAGCTGTTCGAGGGGCACGCCCGCTCGGGAGACGCTCGCGCCTGGCGGCACGCCGGCACCGAGTTCGCCTGGATCGACGAGAGTCACGCGGCGGTCGGCGCGGAGGCACGATGACCGACCTCACCGGTCGCACTGCGGTGGTCACCGGCGGCGGCAGCGGACTCGGGGCGGCCATCGCCCGGGCGCTGCACGCCGCCGGCGCGCAGGTGGTCGTCGTCGGGAGGGATGCCGAGAAGCTCGACCGCGCCGTCGCCGACCTCGGCTCGCGTGCTCGCGCTCTCACGTGCGACGTGGCCGACCCGGCATCCGTCGATGCGCTGCGCGAGCAGCTCGTCGGCACCGAGGTGTCGATCCTGGTGAACAACGCCGGCATCCCCGGCCCTGTCGCGGCTCTCACCGACATCGACGTCGCCGACTGGGACGAAGTGTTCGCCGTGAACGTGCGGGGCACGTTCCTGCTGTGCAAGGCGCTGCTGCCCGGCATGGTCGAACGCGGCGACGGCGACGTGATCAACGTCGCATCCGTTTCGGGCAAGCGTCCGCTCGCGCATCGCACCCCCTACTGCGCGTCGAAGATGGCCGTGATCGGGCTCACCTCGACGCTCGCGTTCGAGGTCGGGCCGGCCGGAGTGCGGGTGAACTCCCTGTCACCGGGGCCGGTGCAGGGCCCACGGATGGAGCGCAACTTCCGGCTCGAGGCCGAGAGATCGGGCACCAGCATCGACGACGCCGAGCAGGCGTTCGTCTCTCGCGCGGCGCTCGGTCGCATGGTGACGGAGCAGGAGGTCGGTGCCGCGGTGATCGCGATGCTGGCGATGCCCGGCATGTGCGGAGCCGACGTCGACCTCTCGGCGGGGATGGTGGCGTGATGTCCTCCTTGCGTGCCCGCGCGCTCGCGGGCGAGAAGCTGATCGGCGCTCTCCTCCGGATGCCTTCGGAAGAGCTCGTCGAGATGCTCGCGGTCGCTGAGTTCGACTTCATCCTGATCGACTGCGAGCACGGGCCCGCCGACGTCGTCGCCCTGCGCCAGCACATCGCGCTCGCCCAGGCGCACGGCGTGCCCGTGATCGTCCGGGTGGGTGAGGGCGATCGCGGTCAGATCCTTCGTGTGCTCGACCAGGGCGCGGAGGGCATCCTCGCCCCTCACCTCGACACCGCGGCGGATGCTGCGGCACTGGTCGAGGCGGCGATGTACCCGCCCGTCGGGTCGCGCGGTTTCGCGACATACAGCCGGGCGGGGCGATTCGGGCTCGTCGACCCCGCAGAGCACCGTGACTGGTGGCTCGAGAACACGCTTGTGCTCGGCATGATCGAGTCTCCGGGCGGAGTCGCGAACGTCGACGAGATCGTCGCGACCCCGCGGCTCGACGGCATCATGGTCGGCCCGGCCGACCTCGCCGCCAGTTCCGGCCCCGACGACCAGCCGGTGCCGGAGGCGATCGCCGCGGTGCATTCCGCTCTGGCGCGGGCCGGTTCGCTGCGGATGGACATCGTCGGCACGCGCGATGCAGCGAGCGCGGCCTTCACAGACGGAGCCGACCTCGTCGTCTACAACCTCGCGTCGTCGCTCATGGCGCATCTGCGCGGCCTGGCGACACCCGAGCGCTGACCCGCGGAGGCCCTCCCGCTGCATCCCTCACATCCCGTCGGGAGGAGAACTGCGCCCGGGGAGGAGAGATCTACGGATTCTCTCCTCCCCAGAGACAGTTCTCCTCCCGGACGTGCGCCCGGGTAGCCCCGAGCCTAAGAGTCGCGGCCCCGTCAACAGCCCCGATCAGGCGACGGCGCCGGCCAGTCGCTGCTGCGACATCCACGACCGCACGAGACGCCCGAACTCCCGGGGCCGCTCGAGGGGCAGCAGGTGCCCGGCATCCAGAGTGACGAGCCGTGCGTCGGGCATCGCCGACACGATCTCGGTGTGGAAGTGCGGCGGACAGATGACGTCATCCAGCCCCGACACCACGAGCGTCGGCATCGGCAGCTCGGCCAGGCGGGCGAGCAGGTCCGTGCGTGTGAGCTGCATCCGCAACTGCGCCCTCAGCCGCTCCACGCCGGTGTCCTCCCCCATGCGCAGCGTCCGCTGCACCAGATCGGGCCGGTCGCGCACGAGGGCCTCCCCGAGAAGAGGACAGAGGATGCTCTGCTGCAGCGCTCGCGGCTCCGCCCCCTCGTCGAGCTGCGACAGCCAGTCGCCCCATCCGGAGCGCTGCGCATCGATGGGCGCTTTGGCGTTGGTCGAGACCAGGCAGAGGCCCGCGACGCGCTGCGGCGCCGCGAGCGCGAGCGCCATGCCGACGATGCCGCCCAGCGAGTGACCGACGAGCACGAATGTGTCGGGCAACCCGTCGAGCAGCACCTCGACCTGCTCTGCGATCGAGGGGCGATCCAGCACCGGCTGAATCGCCCCTCTCGCCCCATCCGCGCCGAGCCCCGCATCTGCGCCGAGCCCCGCATCCGCCCACAGGTCGGCCGTGCAGTTCATTCCTGCGAGCAGCACGAGCGGCGGCACCGCGACAGACATGTCAGCCCTTCACGGCGCCGTCGCTGAGCCCCGCGACGAGATACTTCTGCGCTATGAACGCGATCACGAACACCGGGATCGTGAGCAGCATCGATGCGGCTCCCGCCTGTTGCAGCATCGGCAGGGTCTGCCCGAGCTGGGTGGCGATGAACACGGGCACGGTCTTCGACGAGGTGTCGGTGAGCACGAGCGCCGTGAGGTACTCCTGGAACGCGAACAGGAAGACGAAGATGCCGGCGGTGAGGATGCCAGGCCCCATCAGCGGGATCATGACCCTGCGCAGCATCCCGATCCTGGTGCAGCCGTCGATCATCGCCGCCTCGTCGAGCTCTTTGGGGATCTCGGCGAAGAAGTTGCGCAGCAGCCAGATCGTGAACGGCTGATTGATCGCGACGAGGGCGATCGCGAGTGCGAACGTGGTGTCGTAGATGCCGAGCGCCCGGCTGATGTCGTACATCGGCAGCACGACCGCGAATCGGGGCAGCGCACGGAAGATCAGCGCGAGCACGAGCAGCAGCGCCGAGACGTAGCTCGGGAACCGCGACAGTGCGTATGCCGCCGGGATGCCGATCGCCAGCGCGATCACCGTCGAGACGACGGCCACGACCACCGTGTTCACGAGGTAGTCGGCGAAGTAGGTGGTCTGCCAGAGATCGACGAACGCCTGCAGAGTCGGCTGGTAGTCCCACAGCACCGGCGGGTTGGAGAACGCGACGTCGGTGGGCTTGGTAACCGAGAGCGTCATCCAGATGAACGGGCTCAGCATCACGATGCACAAGATGGCGAGCAGGAGCCCCGTGATCACCGGCGGACGGTGGGGTCCGCGGCGACGACGCTTCGGCACGCCCGTGGTGACGATGGCCCTCGTCGAGAGTTCTGCGGAGGTGAGACTCATCGTTCGGCCTTCGCTTCCTTGAAGATGCCCCGGATGAACGGGATCAGCATGATGAGGATCAGGAGGATGGTGAGCACGTTGATCGCGCTGCCGAGCCCGAGGTTCTCGGCGCCGTCGGCGAATGCGACCGAGTAGACGTAGAGCATGATCGACTCGTTCCCGATGTTCTGCGCCTGCGGCGACAGCGGGATCAGGTTGTCGAACATGCGCAGCACGTCCATGATCGTGATCAGAGTGACGAAGCCGAGCACCCCGCGGATGGTCGGGATGATCACGTTCAGGTGCGTCTGGAAGCCGTTGGCGCCGTCGATCTTCGCGGCTTCCTTCAGCTCGTTCGGCACGCCCTGGAGCCCGGCGAGGATGATCAGCATCGCGAACGGCAGCATGTGCCAGACGGTGTTGGCGATCACGAGGATCGCGTTCGGCACCTGGTCGGTGAACCAGAGCACCTGCGATCCGCCGAAGAAGCCGATCAGGCGGTTCACGACCCCACCGAAGTTGTCGTCGAAGAGCCACGAGAAGGCGACGGCCCCGACGAGGTTCGGCAGCACGTACGAGACGAGCATGATGCCGAGCACGAGCGGACGTGACGTCGTGATTCGGTTGATGCCGGTGGCGATGATGTAGCCGAACACGAGCAGGATCGCCGTGGTGACGACCGTGACCGCGACGGTGAACATCACCGCCTTGTGGAAGCGAGGGTCCGTCAGCGCGTCGGTGAAGTTCTCCAACCCGATGAAGGTGCCCGGTGTGCCGTATCGGACCTGCTCGAAGCTCCACTGCACCGTACGCACCAGCGGGAGCACGAGGAGTGCACCCATCACCAGCAGGCTCGGAGCGAAGAGCAACCAGAATTCGCGTGCCTTCATATGCGTCCTCCCTTGGACGGACTGTGGCCTGAACTCGCGCTCAGGCCACAGTCATGGACGGTCGGTCCGTGATCAGCCGGCGATCTTCTCGCCGGCGGCCTGCATCTGCGCGAGCCCCTCGTCGACCGAGACCTGGCCGTTCAGGATCGAGACCAGGATCGGCCTGATCTCGTTCGTGATGTCGGCGATGACCGGCGACACGATCGGAGGCATGGCGCTCGCGATCGAATCGTTGGCAGCGGCGCCGTACGGGGAGTTCTCGTCAGTCACCATGCCCTCACGGGCCGGGTACGCGGCCGGGACGGATGCCGTCGATGCGTCTTCGCTGACGGCGGAGGCCATCATCTGGAAGAGCATGTCGTGGTCGAGCTTGGTGTTGAAGGGGATCGACCAGCCGTCGATCGACAGCCGGTTGTACGAGTACTGGGCGTCGTCCGAGACCTTCGGCGCGCCGGCGAAGCCGAACGAGTCGGACAGCTTGGAGTTCGCGGGCAGGGTCAGGTCGAACATGCGACCGGAGAACATGATCGACATGGCGGCCGTGCCGTTGAACATCTGCTGCTGCACCTTGGGCTGGTCGAAGGTCGTGACCTGCGGGTCCATGTAGGGCTTGAGTGCGAGCATCGCCTCGATGGCCTGCTTGGCCTCAGGCCCGTCGAGCGTGACCTCTCCGTCTGCGGTGACGAAGTCGGCACCGAGGGAGTTCATCGCACCTTCGAAGCCCGTGGTCACGTCGGCCGTGGCGAGCCAGGGCAGCGCGATCGGGTAGTCCATGAGGCCCTCGGCCTTGATCGCCTCAGCCGCGGCGATCATCTCGTCGAAGGTGGTCGGGACCTCGAGGCCGAGATCTTCGAAGATGTCGGTGCGGTAGGCCATCACGAACATCTGCGCCTGCATCGGGATCGCGTAGATGTCGCCGTCGTAGGACATGCCCTCGACCATCGACTCGCTGATCTCGCCGAGACCGTAGTCGTCGCCGTACTTGTCCCACAGGTCGTTCAGCGGGACGAGCTTCTCTTCTTCGCCGAAGCCGGGGATGACGAATCCATAGGTCTCGATGATGTCGTAGGTGCCTGTGTCGCCGGCGAGAGTCGCCGTGGTCTTGGTCACCTGCCCACCGAAGTCGATCGGGTCGTGCTTCAGCGTCACATCATCGGTCGAACAGCTCTTGACCATGGTGTCGGTGAAGGGGTCGATGGCGGAGGAGTTGTACGCGAGGACGTTGACCGTGGTCTTGCCCTCGGGAGCGGTGTAGTCGCACGACACCGTTGTCGCGTTCTCATTGTCTGTACGGCTCCCCGCGCCGCAGCTGGAGAGAGCGATCATGCCCACGGCTGCGAGGGCGAGTACCGGCAGTGCTCGATGCTTGATGTGTCCCATGACGCTGATGGTATACGTATGCAGCGGACTAAGGGAAGCCTATATTCCCGGAAAGTTTCAGTATTGAATACGTATACTGCGAAAACCCGCGGAACGGGCGCGCAGGCGCCCCTCCGCACCACTCTAGAGGCCTTCCGCGATCTCCTTGATCGCCGCCAGACGACGGTCCCATCTGCGGCAGATCGCATCGAGCTTCCTCGCCGTCGCCTCGAGCTCGGCGCCGATCGCGCGGAAGCGCACTTCGCGACCGACCCGCACGGATTCGACGAGTCCGACCTCCTGCAGCACGGCGAGATGCTTGGCGATCGCCTGACGCGAGACCGGCAGGCGCCCGGCGAGAGCGGATGCTGAAGCATCCTCCTCACCGAGCGCGGTCAGGATGCTCCAGCGCGTCTCGTCGGCGAGCGCTGCGAACATCGGCAGCAGCGTCGCGGCGGTCACGCCTCCGCCTCGACCAGCGCCACGAGCTTGTCGAGCTCGAGATCCCAGCCGGTGCGGTGCTCCTCCATGTTCACGGCGGCATCCGACGTGCGGTCGAACCCGGTCTCGATGACAGTCAGCAGCGTGCCGCCGTCGACAGGCTCGAGCGTGAAGGTGAACACGGTCGAGGTGTCTTCGTCGAGCTCCGCCGGGCGATGACCCAGGGCATCGTCGTTGCTCCAGCGATACGAGATCAGCCGCGGCTCGTCGATCTGCTCGACACGCAGGGGGATGACGTCGTCCGGCCCGAAGGTCATCGTGCCGGTCGCGCCCACACCTCTGCCCTCGAGCTCGGTACGGCCGAACCACCGAGACACGTGCGCAGGCTCCGCGACGGCCCGCCAGACCTTCTCGGCCGGTGCGGCGATGCGGATCGAGCGTCGGACGGTGAAGCCGGCCGCGTCGATGACGGATGCTCCTTCTGTCCTGCTGGCCATGATGACTCCTTCGTCTCGGTTGCGTGGCGTGGATTAGTGCAACTACAGCATTGCACTTGTTCGAGCGTGGCGCAATCCCCGAGTTGCACTTGCGTCCGCGCCCCGGCCCCCCGAACCCCTTACTCCCGAACCTTGCGCTTCTCGAGCACCCCGGCGAGCAGCACTGCGACGAGCGCCGCGGCCGGCGCCACGATCAGCCCCGCTCGCAGGCTCTCGTTGTCGGCGATGAATCCGACGAAGGGCGGCGAGAGCAGGAAGCCGAGCCGCAGCAGCCACGACACGACCGTGAGACCCACGCCCGGCTTCAGCCCCGGCAGCTCGTCGGCGGCGTGCATCGCGGCGGGGATGAGCGTCGCGATGCCGAAGCCGACGGCCGCGAAGCCCGCGATCGTTCCGGGGACGCTCGGGAAGATCAGCGCGAGGGTCATGCCACCCGCGGCGATCAGACCGCCGACCCTCGCGACCGCACGCTGGCCGAACCGGTCGGTCATGCCGTCGCCGAGCATCCGTCCGATGAACTGCGCGCCGACCAGGGCGATGAATCCGAGAGGGGCGATCGCGGCCGCGGCGCCGAGCGACTCGCTGAGGTACAGCGTGGCCCACGAGTTGCCGGCATCCTCGGCGATCGCGCCCGCCATAGCGATGAGAGTGAGGGCGATGACCACCATCACGGTGCGCGGGCTCACACCCCGGCGCACCGCGGTCTGCAGCTCGACGGGTTCGGCCGTGGCCTCGGCATCCGCCTCTTCGTCACGTCCGGGCAGGCAGAACCAGAGTGCCGTGAACGCCACAGCCGCGAACACCGCGGTCGAGATGCCGAGGTGCACGCCGAGCGGCAGCTGCAGCGCGATCGCAGCCGCCGCCATCCCACCGCCGAGCACCGCGCCGATCGACCAGATGGCGTGGAACGAGTTGATGATCGAGCGCCCATAGCGTCGCTGCACGCGAAGACCGTGCGCGTTCTGCGCGACGTCGGTGATGGCATCGGAGGCACCGCCGAGCAGCAGGGCGACGGCGAAGAGGATGCCGGAGGGCGCGACCGCGGCGGCGAGCAGACCGAGCCCGGTGGCGATCGTGCCGAACACGGCGATGCGCGCGGAGCCGAACCGACGGATCAGCACCGCGGCGAGAAGTCCGGCGGCGATCGCTCCGGCAGGGAAGGCGGCGATCGCGAGGCCGTATCCGACGTTGTCGAGACCGAGGGCAGCTTTGATCTCGGGGTAGCGCGGAAGGATGTTGGCGAACAGCGCGCCGTTCGTCAGGAACAGCGCCGAGACGGCGATGCGCGCACGTCGGGAGGCCCGATCCGGCACCGGCCGTCGAATCGATTCGATCGAAGTCATAGCAACGACCGTACACGCCGATCGGGGGCTTCGGACAATCGCGACGAGCCTGAGCCGAAGGGACTCAGCCGCCGAGCCTGAGCTGATGCGACTCAGCCGCCGAGCCTCAGCCGATGGGGCTCAGCTCAACTGGCGCTCCGCCTCCGGAGCGGCCACCGCGCTCGACGCGGCCGCGACCACGGCCGCCTTCGCCACGTCGAGGTCGTCGAACAGTCCGAGGAAGTCCGACTGCGGTCCGAAGGCGCGGAAGCCCTCGAGAGGCGTTCCGGCGATCGAGCCGAGGAACTGGCGTCGATCATTGCCGACGTGGAAGCCGGGATCGACCTCGACCCAGAGGCCCCGGGGTCGGGATGCCGAGCGCGCCCGCATGCTGGTGGCGGCCTTCGCCGCTTTCCTTATCCGAGTGGACATGGGTCACGCACTCATCGCGTGCAGCCTGCGAGAACCGCCGGCAGATCGGGCGAACTCCTCGCGCGTGACGTCGAGTCCACCGGACGAGCTCGCGGCGTTCATCATCGCGACCACGAGCGGCCGATCGATCGGCGCCTCGTCCTCGATCGCGAATCGCAGCGGGATCGAGGCGTGCAGCCAGAGAGTCTCGGCCACGCCGTCGCCCAGGGGGAGCGTGAGCGGGAACGCCTCGTTCCGCCGGAGCTTCGTGACGATCACGAGGCGCAGGTGCGTGAGCAGTTCATCGTCGACCTCGATCGGTGCCGCGGTGTTGCCGTACGTCAGATAACCCATGGTCTCTCCTCAAGCCAGACTTCGCTTGATAGATAGATTACTAGGTTACCTAGCTAAATCCCAGTCGGAACTCAGGGCAGGTCGCTGATCTCTTCGGCGAGCCGGCGCAGGAAGCGCGTCACGGCCTCGGTCTGGTCCGGCGTGAATTCGCTCGCGAGTGACTCGATGCGCTGCGTGAGTTCATCGGCGGGAGAGTGGAGATCCCGCAGCGACGGGCGTAGAACCTTCGAGCGGGCATCGGCCGGATGCGGGGCGATGACGATCTGCCCACGCTCCTGCAGTCGGCGCAAGAGGCTCGTGATCGCTGCCGTGCTCACGTTCAGGTGGGCGGCGAGGCTGCCCGGCGTGGCCGGTGCGTCTGAGGGAGCATCGGTGATGAACCGCATGGCTTCACGATCGGTGTCGTTCGGAGCACGCATGGCGGCCAATCGACGCCCCAGCTGCGCCTCGGCGCGACGAAGCTCATCGACCCGCGCGACGAGTTCGGTCGCAGTCGTCTGCAGCTCGGTTCCGGTTGCCATGTGTCACCCCCTGACGCTCCCATGATACTCGATGGAAAGGTAACCAGGTTGGCTAGTGAAATCCAATGCGACCTGGGACTCTCTTCGGATGCGAAGATGGATGTCTGTGGGAAGGACAGTCATGGTCGAGCGATTCACCCTCGGGGATGCGGGGTACATCATGTACTCCGACATGCTCGATCGCCTGCGGGAACGCTTCCCGTCCGTTCCCGACTGGCGACTCGACCAGATCGTCACCGCCGAGCACGACGCCATCACCGGCGGCATCCTGCAGATCGTTCCCGCCGAGGTCGAATCCGGCGCGATCGAGATGCTCTCGCGCGAGGCCGATGAGCGCGAGCGGCAAGACGCTCTGAGCGACGACGGCGAGGTGGCGTGATGGAGCGCTCTGAGGACTTCGGCCGATCCGGCTACTGGTACCCCGAATCGAGCACCGCCAGCACGGTCGACGTGCTGAACATGCTGCGCCGCTACCGCGCGGCCGAGACCGCGATGCGCGCACGCACCCGCGCATCGATGGGCATGAACGAGACAGATCTGGTGGCCCTGCGCTTCCTGCTGCGTGAGCAGCGGGCCGGACGCATCGTGCGCCCGATCGACATCGCCCGCATGCTCGACATCTCGACCGCCTCGACGACCACTCTGATCGACCGGCTCGAGAAAGGCGGCCACGCGAAGCGCGAGCCGCACCCGACCGACCGCCGTGCGGGCGTCGTCGTGCCGACCGTCAGCAGCGACGACGAGGTACGCGAGACCCTCGGGGCGATGCACCGACGGATGCTGTCGCTCGTCGACGAGATGAGCGACAAGGAGCGCGGGATCGTCACGCACTTCCTCGCGGGAATGACCTCGGCGATCGAAGAGGCATCCGATCTCGATCAGGAGCTGCGCGACGTCATCCGCTCGCACGAAGAGTCGGAGTCCCCCGGGGAGTGACCGGCGAGTGACCGCCGAGGGCCGGCCGCGAATCGGCCGGCCACCCGACGGGTCGATCAGGCCTTCTAGACCTGACTCTCGGTCTGCTCATCCGCCTGCGCGTGTTGCGCGTCCTGCGCGGCCACAGCCTCCTGCTCGGCCTGCGCGGCCAGCTCGGCCACGTACTCCGCATTCTCGAGGCGCTCGGGGAAGAGCTCGTCGAGATCGAGGTCGGGGTTCTCCTCCTGCGTCTCGACGAGCTCGACGGCCTCTTCGTGGGTCTGCACGCTCGGCATCGCACCGGGCAGCGGCCTGCGCGCCGACTCCTTGAGCACGACCACGGCGATGAAGCCGGCGATCGAGGTGCCGATCACATAGAACGCCGGCGCGAGCGACGACCCGGTCATCTGCACGAGCGCCTCCATCACCACCGGAGCCGTACCCGCGAACAGCGCGACCGCGAGGTTGTACGAGATGCCCATGCCGCCGTAGCGCGACGAGGTCGGGAAGAGCGCCGGCAGCGACGACGCGAGGTTCGCGACGTAGAACGTCACCGGGAACGCGAGCAGCACGAGGCCGAGCAGGGTCGACCAGATCTCGCCGTGCATCATGAACAGGAACGACGGCACGGCCAGCACGATCGCCGAGATCGAGCCGATGAACAGCACCCTCTTGCGACCGATGCGGTCGGAGAGCTTGCCGGTGAGCGGGATGCTGAGCGCCATCGCCACGAGCACCGGGAGCGTGAGCAGCGTGCCGTGCACCTCGTCGTAGCCGAGGGTTCCGGTCAGGTACGTCGGCATGTAGGAGGTGAGGGCGTAGCCGACCGTGTTCGCGGCGGCCACGAGAACGAAGGCTGTGAGCAGCTCGCGCCAGTACGCGCGGATCAGCGCGATGACGCCCTTCGGGGCATCGACGGCTTCCTTCGCGTCGTCGGCCGCGCGCTGGGCGGCATCCTGAGCCTCCTGGAAGGCGGGGGTGTCTTCGATCTTGAGTCGGAAGTAGATCGCGATCAGTCCGAGCGGCAGGGCGACGAGGAACGGGATGCGCCACGCGAAGCCCTGCATGACGTCTGCCGAGAGCGTGAGCTGCAGGATCGACACGAAGGCGGCGCCGATCGCGAAGCCCATGTACGAGCCGAGGTCGAGCAGCGAGGCGTAGAAGCCACGGCGCTTGTCAGGTGCGTACTCGGTGATGAACGTCGTGGCACCGGCATACTCGCCACCGGTCGAGAAACCCTGTGCGAGCTTGAGGACGATCAGCAGGATGGGCGCCCAGACGCCGATCACCGAGAAGTCGGGCAGCACGCCGATGAGGAAGGTCGCCGCAGCCATCATGATGAGCGTGAACGCGAGCACGCGCTGGCGACCCATGCGGTCGCCGAGCTGGCCGAGCACGATGCCGCCGAGCGGACGCGCGACGAAAGTCACGGCGAAGACGCCGAGCGAGAAGAGCGACTGCGCGCCGGCCGACGCGTCGGGCAGGAATGCGCGCCCGATGATCACGGCGAGGTAGCCGTAGACGCCGATGTCGTACCACTCCATGAGGTTGCCGACCACGGTGCCCGCGACGGCGCGACGGAGCATCGGACGGTCGACCACCGTGACGTCCTCGACGGTGAGGCGCCGCAGTTCGTCTGCCTTGGCGGGTCGCAGGCGACGGATCAGTCGCTGCCACAGGGTCGGATTCTCGGTCTTCACTGGATCGGACATCGTGCCATCTTCCTTCTCTTGCAGCATCCGCTTCGTATGACGGGCCGCACAAACGGCGGGGAGGTGGCTTTCGCCACCTCCCCGCACTGTGTCGATGGTGTCAGCTGTTGAACGCGTCCTTGACGTTCTCGCCGGCCTTCTTGACGTTGGCCTTCGCCTGGTCGGCGCGGCCCTCTGCCTCGAGCTTCTCGTTGTCGGTCACCTTGCCGGCGGCCTCCTTCGCCTTGCCGGCGAGGTCCTGAGCGGCGTTCTTGATCTTGTCATCGAGTCCCATGGGGGATCCTTTCTCTCATCAGCGGTGGTCTTCAGTCGGTCTAGGAATGCGGCTCTGAACTCACAGTCTTTGCGCTCACAGCGGGAGCGAGAGGATCTGGGCGATCAGCGGCAGCGTGGCGGCGGCGATCAGGGCGATGAGCCCGACGATGCCTGCGGCCTGCCAGAGCGGAGCGCGCGACGAGGAAGCCTGCGAGAACGACGCGCGCGACGAGGGAGCGGCGACGCGGTCGATGCCGGTGCGCCTGCCCACGGCCTCGCGGGCGGACAGCGGGGTGAGGGTGACGGACGCGGCCTCGGGGCTCACGATCCGGCGCGCCCGCAGATCGCGACGCGTGGGGGCTTCTGCTGCTGTCGTCATGGCGTCTCACCTTCCTCCGCATAAAGATTACTAGGTGAACTAGTGAATTGTCACCCTAGCGAAATATTCAGGCATTCCGCTTACGCTCAAGACATGACCGAGCTCACCCAGCCCACCGGGCACGAAGAGGCCCTGCGCGCCCTCCCCCGCGAGGATGGATCGGCGCCCCGCGCGCTCGTCCTCGGAGCCACCGGATACATCGGCGGCCGCCTCACCCCGCGCCTGCTGAACGCCGGATACCGGGTGCGCACGCTCGCCAGAGACGCCGCGCGCGCGGCATCCTTCCCCTGGGGCCCGGAGTGCGAGATCGTCGAGGGCTCGGCGGATGACGCGGATGCCGTGGCCGAAGCCATGCGCGACGTCGATGTCGTGTACTACCTGATCCACTCGATGACCGCGGGCAAGGGCTTCGAAGAGAGCGACGAGCGCGCGGCCACCACGGTGGCGGAGGCCGCGGCAAAGGCCGGCGTGCGTCGCATCGTCTACCTGGGCGGCCTGCATCCCGAGGATGCGAAGCTGTCGCCGCACCTGCGCTCGCGCGTGCGGGTCGGCGAGATCTTCCTCGAATCCGGCGTGCCGTCGCTGGTGCTGCAGGCCGGGGTCGTGATCGGCTCGGGATCGGCGTCGTTCGAGATGATCCGCCACCTCACCGATGTACTGCCGTACATGCCGGCGCCGAAGTGGGTGCGCAACCGCATCCAGCCGATCGCCGTGCGCGACGTGCTGCACTACCTGCTGGGCGCCGCGCGAGTGGATGCCGATGTGAACCGCGCGGTCGACATCGGCGGCCCCGACGTGCTGCGGTACGGGCAGATGATGAACGGCTACGCACTCGAGGCGGGTCTGCGTCAGCGGGCGATCGCGGCTCTGCCCGTGCTGACCCCCGGCCTGGCATCGCACTGGGTGAACCTCGTGACGCCGGTTCCGCGGTCGATCGCGCGTCCGCTCGTCGCCTCGCTGCAGAACGAGTGCATCGTGAAGGACCATGCGGTCGATGACCTGATCCCAAAGCCCGATGGCGGGCTGACGCCGTACCGCACCGCGGTGTCGATGGCGCTGGGCCGGCTCGACGCCGACACGATCGAGACGAGCTGGCAGGATGCCGAGGTCTCGGGCGCCCCGAGCGATCCGCTGCCGAGCGACCCCGACTGGGCCGGACGCACCGTCTTCACCGACACCCGCAAGCTGAAGACGGCCGCGCCGGTCGACGGGCTCTGGCGCGTGATCATCGGCATCGGCGGGTCGAACGGCTGGTATTCGTCGAAGTTCCTGTGGGCGGTGCGCGGGTGGATGGACCGCCTCGTCGGCGGCGTCGGCCTGCGCCGCGGGCGTCGCAGCAAGGTCGAGGCCCGGGTCGGCGACGCGATCGACTTCTGGCGCGTCGAGGCCGTCGAGGAGCCGGGGCGGGCGACCGATTCCTCCCCCGCGAGCGGCGGATTGCTGCGCCTGCGCGCCGAGATGAAGGTGCCGGGCGAGGCGTGGCTCGAGCTGCGGGCGCTGCCGGACGGCGAAGGGTCGCGCTACGAGCAGCGCGCCGTGTTCTTCCCCCGCGGACTCGCCGGCCGCCTGTACTGGCTCGGCGTGCTGCCGTTCCACGGGTTCATCTTCGCGGGCATGGCCGCCCGGATCACCGACGCGGCAGCCGTTCCGGTCGAGACGGGCGCGCCTGGTGCGGATGCGCCGGGCGCGCCCGAGGCGGCCGCCGTCTCCTGAGCCGCGTCGCGGCCTGAGTACCCGCGGACCAGGCAGGCAGGCGGGGTCACTTTCGCATCGTCCGCGGCCTGCAGGGTCACTTTCGCACCGCAAACGGGTGATTCGGATGCTCTATTGACCCCGCACCGGGCCGAAACCCGTGCGGGGCCACTTATGCACCCGGCGTCAAGAAGGGCGCTCGGCGAGTCCCGCAGGGTCGGCGCCGGGATCCGCACCGGGATCCGCCCCGGCATCCGCATCCGCATCCGCAGCCGCGATCGCCCCGGCATCCGGGATGATGTCGATCGCCTCGGTCGCGGTCGCGTAGACCTCGGCGAGGCTGTCGTCGACGTCGGCTTCGTCGATCCAGGCGAGGTCGTCCTCGGAGTGGTCGTACTCCACCGGCACGAGGGCGAAGTCGTCGCCGTACTCCTCGAGCCCCGCCATGACACTGTGGCGCACGGCCATGCGGGCATACCGGTCGCGCAGGATCAGCGGATCGCGCCGGAGGTCCTTCATGAACGCGACCATCATGAACGCCATGATCACCGCGAACGGCAGTGCGGCGATGATCGTGACGTTCTGCAGCGATTTGAGCCCGCTGCCCTCCTCGCCGGTGACGAGCAGCACGGCGGCGATCACTCCGACCAGCACACCCCAGACCACGGCGACCCAGCGCGAAGGCTCGGGGCGCCCCTGCTGCGACAGCGTGCCCATCACGAGGGATGCGGAATCCGCCCCGGTGATGAAGAAGATCGCGATCAACAGGATCAGCACGATGCTGGTGATCAGCGGGAACGGCAGGTTTTCAAGCACGCCGAAGAGCACTTCCTCGGGGGGATCGACCGTGAGGTTCGCGCCGTTCATCTGCTGCTGGATCGCCGTGGTCCCGAAGATCGCGAACCAGATGAGCGAGATGACCGCGGGCACGACGATGACGACCGACACGAACTGGCGGAGCGTGCGGCCGCGCGAGATCTTGGCGATGAACATGCCGACGAACGGCGACCACGAGATCCACCATGCCCAGTAGAAGATCGTCCAGCTCGAGAGGAACATCTGCGCCTCGTCGCCCTGCGAGGCCGATCGGGCGACCATCTCGGGCAGGTCGCCGAGGAACTGCACGGCGACCGAGGGGATGACGTTGAGGATCAGCAGCGTCGGACCCACGAAGAAGACGAAGAAGGCGAGCAGCAGCGCGACGACCGCATTGATGTTCGACAGCGCGCGGATGCCCTTCGAGACGCCCGACACGGCGGATGCGATGAAGCACGCGGTGAGCACGGCGATCGCGGCGATGAGGATGCCGTTGCCGAGCTCTCCGATTCCCGCGACGATCTCGACGCCGTGGCCGATCTGCAGGGCGCCGAGGCCGAGAGAGGCGGCGGTGCCGAACAGCGTGACGATGATCGAGAAGATGTCGATCGTGCGGCCGAGGGGTCCGGTCGTGCGGCCCTCTCCGAGCAGCGGGGCGAAGATCGACGAGATCAGCGGGGTGCGACCGCGACGGAAGGCACCGTAGGCGATCGCGCCACCGACGAGCGCGTAGAACGCCCAGGCCTGCGGACCCCAGTGGTAGAGCACCTGTGCCTGCGCGGTGTGCATCGCGTCGAGAGTGTTGGCCTCGACGGTGCCGGGCGGCGGGTTCTCGAAGAAGGTGAGCGGCTCGGCAGCGCCCCAGAAGACGAGACCGATGCCCATTCCTGCCGCGAACAGCATCGAGATCCACGAGAACATCGAGAACTCGGGCTCTTCGTCGTCGCGGCCGAGGGGGATGCGTCCGTAGCGACTGAAGCCGACGAACAGCATGAAGACGAGGATGACGGTGGCGATCGTCGTGAAGAAGAAGCCGAAGTACTCCACGACCCAGGCGAGCACGGTCGAGGTCGTGCCCGAGAGGTTGTCACCCGCGAACACGCCCCACGCGATGAACGCGACGGTCAGCGCGACGGCGAGGCCGAACACCAGCGGATCGGTGCGGTAGGTGCGGCCGGTCTCTTCGACCGAGACCCCGGGCACGAGCGCCGGATGCACGCCACGAGGCGGCACGGCAGCGATGTCCCGGACGATCTTCTGGGCGGTCTCGGTGGCCTTCGCGGCCTGCCTGATCGCGGCGGTCGTGGTCTTCGGAGCGTCGTTCCTCGGGGGCGTCTTATCGTCCGGAGTGTCCATGGGAACCCATTCTCCCATGCCGGCATTCTGCGGCCGGGACGGGAAAACCCAGATCACTCGGTCGATCCGCGGCGCGGCGGGGCCGCACACGCCGGGCGGATGCCGGATGCTCTGGGTTTTCAGGGCGTGTCAGCGCGTGCCCGCAACCGTCAGCGCGAGCAGTCCGGGCGCCTCAGCGCGAGCGCCGGGGTAGCGTCAGCGCGAGCGGCGGGGCCGCACACGCCGGGCGGATGCCGGATGCTCTGGGTTCTCCGGGCGCGTCAGCTCGTGCCCGCAAACGTCAGCGCGAGCGACGCCCGCCGAAGACCGCGTGCAACAGGGGCAGGGCCGAGACGCAGAGGAGGGTGATGCCCAGCGGCGGGATCGAGGGCACGAGCAGCGCTCCGCCGACGAGCATCGCGGCGAACAGCACCCCGGATCCGATGCGGCGCGCGATGCCCTCGAGCCGGTCGAGGCGACGCTCGAGGCGCGAGGTGTCGAAAGAGACGTTGCCGTCGTCGACGCGGGTGATGATCGCGTCGATCCGCTTGGGAAGGCGGTAGGTGACGGCGGCGGTCTCCATGGCCTGCTGCGCCATGTCCTGCATGAGGTTGCCCGACTCGTCGCGCAGCAGCCGCCCGGCGTAGGGCTCGGCGGCATCCCACACGTTGAAGGTGGGGTCGAGGCTCGAGCACATGCCCGAGGTCAGCGAGACCGCGCGGATCAGCAGCAGCATGTTCTCGGGAAGCTGCAGGGGGAGCGAGCGCACCATGTCGCCGAACTCGTCGGCGAAGTCCGTGAACTCCTTCGGGTCGACCTTGCTCAGCTCGGCGAAGCCCATGCCGCCGAAGCGGGCGAAGAGCGCCCGCAGAGCGCGTTCGAGCTCGGCGGTGTCGGCCGACGGCAGCAGCACGCCGACCTCCTGCGCAGCGGCCACGAGACCCTTGCTGTCGCGGCCGGCGACCGCGATGAGCAGCGTGCGCAGTCCGTCGCGAAGGCTCGCCGGAACCTCGGCCATCATCCCGAAGTCGATGAAGGTGAGCCGGAAGTTGCGGCCGGTGGTTGCCGGCTCCGGCGTCACGAAGATGTTGCCGGGGTGCGGGTCGGCGTGCACGAAGCTGTGCGTGAACACCTGGTCGAACATGACCTCGGCGAACACGTCGGCGACCTCCGACGGATCGATGTCCGCTGCGCGCAGAGCATCCGTGTCGTTGATCTTGATGGCAGTGACGTCCGACAGCGTGAGCACGCGGCGGGTCGAACGCTCCCAGACGATCTCGGGGGCGCTGACGCGCGCATCCTCGGCGAAGTTCTCGCGGAACCGCTCGGCGCTGGCCGCCTCGTGCAGGTAGTCGATCTCCTCGAGGCTCGTCTGCGCGAACTCCTCGACGAGACCGGGGGCGTCGACGCGGTCGGCGACCAGCCGCACGCGCGTCAGCCACCGGGCCACGCGGCGGAGCGCGGCGAGGTCGACCGCGACGATCTCGTCGATGCCGGGGCGCTGCACCTTGACGACCACGTTGCCGAGTCCGGTGTCGACGGCATCCTGGGCTGCGAGACGGGCGCGATGCGCCTGCCCCAGGGATGCCGCGGCCACCGGCGTCTCGTCGAACCAGGCGTAGGCCTGTTCCAGCGGCATGCCGAGCTCGGCCTCGGCGGCAGCGCGGATGCCGGAGAACGGCACGGACGGGACCTCGTCCTGCAGTCCCTCGAGCTCTTTGGTGATCTCGGGCGGCAGCACGTCGAGGCGCGACGACATGAACTGGCCGACCTTGATCATGAGGCCGCCGAGCTCGACGGCGAGCACGTGGAAGCGCTTCGCGAAGCGCTGCATGCGCGGCGCACGGGTGCGCTCCGAGACGGAACTCAGACCGAACTTCGGCAGGACGAGCTCGAACCACCAGATCTTGAGGAATTCACGCGCCGCGAAGGAGAGGATGCGGCGGTACCGGGCACGATGGGCGCCCTGCGCCGCAGCATCCGTCATGTGTCGTCCCTGGGTCGTGTGCGATCAGTCCTGAGCGAGGATCGAGTACAGCCTACGGCGGGCGTCATCGAGGATCTCGATCGCCGCCTGCACCTGCTCAGGCGATCCGCTGCGGCCCACCTGCGCGGCTGCCGCTGCGAGGTCGACGCCCGCCTTGGGCAGAGCCGTGAAGCGGGGATCGTTGCGGTGACCGTCCTTCGTCGAGCTCGACTCCCAGGGTGCCGGTGCCTCGGTGGTCTCGGTCGCGACCGCACGACCGGCCTCGGTGAGCGAGTACGTCTTGCGACCGTTCTGCTCTTCGGCCTCGATCAGGCCCTCGTCGGCGAGCAGCTGCAGCGTCGGGTAGACCGAGCCTGCGCTCGGCTTCCACGAGCCGCCACTGCGCTCGGCGATCTCGTTGATGATCTGGTAGCCGTGCATCGGCTTCTCGGCGAGGAGCGAGAGCACCGCGGCGCGAACGTCGCCCTTGGCCATGCGGGTGCCGCCGCTGGGGCGCTGCTCGAACGACTTGCGCAGCTGGTCGAGTGCGTCGAAGAGGGTGCCGGCCGGTCCGCTGGCTCCGCCGAAGCCGCCGGATCCGAAGATGCCGCCCAGCGGGTTGTCGGTGTTGCCTGCGCCGTTGCCTGCGCCGGTGCCGAAGGGGAATGCGTTGTTCATGGTGACCTCCCGGAAGTGGTGAGCGATAGTCAACGATATATCGTTAAGGCTGAGTGGTGGGTGGGAGTTTTCGTTCGAATCGCTCACTTGGCTCGATTTCACGGCTTTTATCGGCCAAGTGCGCGATTCGAAACCGGGTGGGAGATTTCTTCGGCGGATGTGTCGATCGGCCGATCGCTCGATCGTCATCCCTCTGTACGCTGACCGTCGAACAGCGAGGAAGAGACCATGCGCTACACACTGCTGTTGCACTACGAAGAGCTCGACGCCGAGACTCTGGGGGCCGAGGCCCTCGAACAGGGGCAGGCCGCGTTCGCGAGCTATGCCGCCACCCTGCAGTCGGCCGGGGTGCTGATCTCCGCCGAGGTCCTGCAGCCGTCAACCGTCAGCACCACGGTGCGGGTGCGCGACGGAGAGCTGCAGGTGCAGGACGGCCCGTTCGCCGACACCAAGGAGCATCTCGGCGGGACGGTCGTGATCGACGTCGCCGATCTCGACGCGGCGATCGGGTTCGCCCGACAGGCGCCTCCGGCATTCTGGGGCACGGTCGAGGTCCGGCCCGGCGCCGTCTTCACCGTCGACGGCGTCTGGATGCCGAACCGATGATCCCCGAGGAGGTCCGGGCCGCCGCCGAGAGCGCGGCGCGGACCTCCTATGGCCGGCTCGTCGCGCTGCTCGCTGCCCGCTCGGGTGACCTCGCGCTCGCGGAGGACTCCCTGTCGGGAGCGTTCGAAGAGGCATTACGACGCTGGCCGGATGCCGGGGTGCCCGACAACCCGGAAGGGTGGCTGTTGACCGTGGCCAGGAACAGACTGCGCGACGTGTGGAAGTCGGCTGCGGCGAGAGCATCCGCTCCTCTCGACGAGGAGAGCGCACGCGACGATCCGTTCGCCGAGCACGATCCGCTGGCGATCGGCGACAAGCGGCTCGAGCTGCTGTTCGTGCGCGCATCCGGCTATCGACCCGGCGGTGCGCGCTCCGCTGATGCTGCAGGCCGTGCTCGGCTTCGACTCGGCCGACATCGCCCGCGCGTTCGCGGTGCCGCCCGCAGCGATGGCGCAGCGACTGGTGCGGGCGAAGAGGCGCATCAAGGACGCCCGCATCCCGTTCGCGATTCCCGAGCGGGGAGCGATGCCCGAGCGGCTGCCCGCTGTGCTCGAAGCCGTGTACGGGTGCGCCGCGCTGACGTGGAGAGGAGACAGCGATTCGCTCGCGGGCGAGGCGCAGTATCTCGCCGCGACCCTCGCCGGGCTGCTCGAGGACGAGCCCGAGGCGTGGGGTCTCGCGGCTCTCGCGACGCTGACGTTGGCGCGGCGATCGCGGGAGTTCGTGCCGCTGGACGAGCAGGATCCCGGGTCGTGGGATGCCGCACTGATCGCCGAGGGCGAGGCGTATCTGCGGCGAGCGCAGCCTGCGGACGCGCCGGGGAGGTTCCAGCTGGAGGCGGCGATCCAGGCGGTGCATTGCGACCGTCGCCGAACGGGCCGCACCGACTGGGAGGCGCTGCGGATGCTGTACTCCGCGCTGCTCGCGGTCGCACCGACTCTCGGAGCCCGGGTGGCGGCCGCCGTGGTGACGGCGCGCATCGAGGGGCCCGAGTCGGGACTCGACGCGCTTCCGCCGGATGCCGAGGGATTCCAGCCCTACTGGGCGGCGAGAGCGGAGTTGCTCGCGGAGGCAGGCCGGGATGCGAGGGATGCGTACGCGAGGGCGATCGCACTCGCCGACGATCAGGATGTCCGGGATTTTCTGCGTTCTCGCGCGGAGGCGCACGGACGGAGCCGCTGACTCTCCTGCACGCATTCGCGCCTGAGCGCAAGCCCCGTGCGCCCCATAGCTCTCGGTGTTTGACTGCCGTCGATGTCGAATTCCCCTGCCGTTCAGCCCGCGTCCACCTCGATCCGAGTGAGCGTGGTCGTTCCCGTGTTCAAGCCGGGTGCGGCATTCGACGAACTCATCGCCTCACTCGACGCGCAGACGCTCGATCACTCACGCTTCGAGGTGCTGCTGTGCGACGACGGATCGGGCAAGGCGACCGCGGCACGGCTGGTCGAGGTCGCCCGCGATCGGGATTACATGCATGTGGCGTTCCTGCCGCATTCCGGGTGGCCGGGCACGCCCCGCAACCACGGGATCGACGAGGCGCGAGGCACGTACATCCAGTTCGTCGATCAGGATGACTGGCTCTACCCCGGTGCGCTCGAGGCGCTATGCGACTACGCCGACCAGCACGGCTCCGACGTCGTGGTCGGCAAGGAGGTCGGGATCGGGCGCCGACTGCCGAGCCGGATCTTCCGTCGCGATGTGCCCCAGGCGCGGCTCGGCGAGGATCCGCTGCTCGAGATGCTCACGCCGCACAAGATGTTCCGCACGTCGTTCCTGCGCGACAATCGCATCCGCTTCCCCGAGGGCAAGGTGCGCCTCGAGGATCATCTGTTCGTCATGCGCGCATACTTCGAGGCGTCGACGATCTCGATCCTCGCGAGCCAGCCCTGCTACGCGTGGGTGAAGCACGCGGGCAGTGCGAGCTCGTCGCGGATCGATCCGGAGTCGTACTTCCCGCATCTCGAGGCCGTGCTCGACCTGGTCGAGCGGTACACGGAACCCGGGCGACTGCGCGATCGGCTGCTGCGGCACTGGTTCCGCGGCAAGATCCTGAAGCGGCTGACGGGCAAGAAGTTCCTCGCGTACCCCGACGAGTACCGCGAGCGGCTGCTCGATGTGGTCGGGCCGCTCGCGCAGCGTCGGTTCGGACCGGGCGTCGACGGAGGCCTGTCATTTCCGAATCGGATCAGGGCCGCGCTGCTGCGGGCCGACCGCCGTGCGGATCTCGTGACGTTCGCGCGGTTCGAGGTCGAGACGACCTGCCGCGCCGTCGTGACGTCGGCGCGGTGGTCACGGGGTGGCGGGCTGTATCTGACGGTCGCCGTGTCGATCACCCGCGATGGGCAGGATGCTCTCGTCGTCGAGCCCGGCACCGGCGTGCTGACCTCGCTCCCCGTGGCGATGGACGGCCTGCCCACCGGCCTGCTCGAAGCCGGCCGCGAGCTGCAGAACGACCGGGTCGAACTGGTGCTGCGCGACAAGGCTGCGGGGGTCGAGCGCCGCGTAGCGCGCGTGAAGCCTCGGAATCTCGGCGCGGTCGCTCTCGCGATCGATCCACTGAAGGTCTTCGGGCCCGACGACGAGTCGCGCGGCGCGAGGCTGTTCGTGACTGTGCGGCGGGCCGGGTGGACCTTCGACGTTCCCCTCACGGCGGATGCCGCGACGCTCGCCGCCGCCGGACATTCACCGCTGCTCGCCGGTCGCACCTGCACTCCGGTCGCAGGGCATGGCGGCGCGGTCGAACTGCGGCGGCAGTGGCCCGGCGGACGGTTGAAGGACCTGGCCGGACGCGCGGTGCGTCGGGTGCGTGGTGGTTCGAGGGGTGCGTCGCGCACGACGTGAGCGTGTGCCGACTCGTCGTCAGCGCGGGAGCGTGAGGATCTCCGCTCCGTCTTCCGTGATCGCGATCGTGTGCTCGGTGTGGGCGGTGCGGCAGCCGGTGGCGCTGCGCAGAGTCCAGCCGTCGGCGTCGGTGATCAGCTCGTCCGTATCGGCCATCACCCATGGCTCGAGAGCGAGCAGCAGGCCGGGGCGCAGCTTGTAGCCACGACCGGGGCGTCCGTCGTTCGCGACGTGCGGATCCTGGTGCATGGTCGAGCCGATGCCGTGGCCGCCGAACTCGAGGTTGATCGGGTATCCCGCGTTGCTGAGCACCGTGCCGATCGCGTGCGAGAGGTCGCCGATGCGGGCACCGGGACGGGCGACGGCGATGGCCGCGGCGAGCGCGCGCTCGGTCACGTCGATCAGCGCGAGGTCGGCGGATGCCCGGGTGGTTCCCACCACGAAGCTGATGGCGGCATCGGCCGAGATCCCCCGCAGTGTGACGGCGAGGTCGAGCGTGAGCAGGTCACCGTCGGCGAGGGCGTAGTCGTGCGGCATCCCGTGCAGCACCGCGTCGTTCACAGCGGTGCAGACGTAGTGGCCGAAGGGTCCGCGGCCGAACGACGGGGCGTAGTCGACGTAGCAGGACTCGGCACCGGCATCCTCGATCATCTGCTTGGTCCAGCGGTCGAGGTCGAGCAGGTTCACGCCGACCCTCGTGCGCTCTTTCAGCGACCGCAGGATGCTGCCGACGAGCGCGCCGGCATCCCTCGCCCTGGCCAGTTCGTCGCTCGTGAGGATCTCGATCATGGTGCTCTCCGCATCCGGGTCGCTGTGGTTCCAATAACTATCCCGGTAATACTATCCCGGTATTAGAATGGGCACATGATGGTTCGGATGCCGTTGACCCCCGCCGAGGTCGAACGAGGCGAGCGTCTCGGCGCGCTGCTGCGGCGAGCGCGTGGCGAGCGGTCGATGCTGAGCGTCGCTCTCGACGCCGGAGTCTCGCCCGAGACCCTGCGCAAGATCGAGTCGGGTCGCGTGGCGACTCCCGCGTTCTCGACGATCGCGGCGATCGCGGGCGTGCTGCACCTCTCGCTCGATTCGGTGTGGGCGGAGATCGAGCCGCCGGTGCGCACGATCGGACGAGCGCAGGTCGCGTCCTGAGATGGCGAATGCACTGATCACGGGCAGTTCGCGCGGAATCGGCCGCGCTGTCGCCCAGGCGTTCGCGCGCAGAGGCGATCGGGTCGTCGTGCACTACGGCCGGGATCGCGCCGCTGCCGAGGCGACACTCGCCTCGCTCGACGGTTCGGGGCATGCTCTCGTGGGCGGCGACCTGGATGATCCGGCTGAGGCGCAGCGCGTGGTCGAGGAGGCCATCGCCGCGCTGGGCTCGCTCGAGATCCTGGTGAACAACGCGGCGGTCGCGCCGAGTGCGGCGAATGAGCATCGCGTCGACTCGACGTCGTACGCCGAGTGGCAGGCCGCGTGGTCTGCGATGGTCTCGGTGAACCTGCTCGGAGCGTCGAACGTGACGATGCTCGTGGCGCAGCACATGATCGAGCGCGGCGCGGGCGGAGCGATCGTCAACGTCGGCTCACGCGGTGCATTCCGCGGCGAGGCCGATCACCCCGCGTACGCCGCGACGAAGGCGGGGCTGCAGGCGTTCGGCCAGTCAATGGCCCTGGTTCTCGCCCCTCACGGGATCTCGGTCACGTCGGTCGCACCCGGGATGGTTTCGACCGAGCGCCAGTCGGCGAAGCTCGATGGCGAGCAGGGCGACAGCATCCGCGGGCAGAGTCCGTTCGGTCGCGTGGGCACTCCCGAAGAGGTGGCGGATGCCGTCGCCTACCTCACCTCGCCCGCTGCCGCATGGGCGTCGGGCACGGTGCTCGACCTCAACGGGGCGTCGTACTTCCGCTGAGCTTCGGGCGCGTCCCGTCGCCGGGGCATCCCCTCCCGGGAGAGTCGTCTCGCGAGAGTCGGCCCTCACACCCGCACGCCCCGCCTTCACCCCGCGCACAGCCCACAGCCCCGGGAGGAGAACTGCGCCTGGGGAGGAGGTTTTTCGAGAATCTCTCCTCCCGAGAGGCGGTCCTCCTCCCCTGTGGCGAGCTCGCCCCGAGAATCCGGCACTCCGACCCCGTGCGCCCCTTCGCGTCCTAGGCGCGCAGCACCGAGTCCAGCAGCCCCGGGAAGAGCGAGTCGAGATCGTCACGGCGCAGCGTCAGCATCCGTCGCCGTCCGTTGGGCTCGTTGCGGATGACGCCCGCTTCGCGCAGCACCTTCATGAAGTGCGACTTGGTCGACTTGGGGAGGTTCGGGTCGGTCGCGTGGCACGCGGCCATGTCGAGCGGGCCGTCGGCGAGCTGTCGAGCGATGGCCAGGCGCTCGGGGTCACTGAGCGCGAAGAGCACGTCGGTGAGCTGGATCTCGGAACGATCCGGATGCGGGAGGTCGCCTGGCATGGTTCGAGAATAGTTGAACAATCGCGGGAAGGCGAGTACGCTCCGATAGTTCGATGATTCTCGAACCTAACTCGTTCGAGACCTCGGACTCGACCCCAGACCCGCGGGAGCACAGATGACCACCACTTCGCCGATCGCAACCACCGCGTCGACGGCGAAGCCGATCCGCCGCCCGCGCTTCGGCTTCGCGCTGGCGATCGTCACGCAGATCGCGATGATGATGGGTGCGAGCGCGCCGTCGCCGTTCTATCCGGTGCTCGCGGCCGAGATCGGGTTCGACGCGATCGTGATCAGCGCCGTGTTCGCCGTGTACGCGATCGCCCTGCTGCTTGCGCTGCTCACCGCGGGGTCGCTCTCCGACCATGTCGGGCGACGCCCTGTCGCGATCGGCGGACTCCTCCTACTCGCCGTGAGCATGCTGCTCTTCTGGCATGCAGACACCGTCGCGACGCTCATGCTCGCGCGCATCCTGCAGGGTGCGGCGAGTGGTGTGCTCATCGCTGCACTCTCGGCCGCAGCGCTCGACCTCGCTCCCGGCGGACGGTCGAGGGTCGCCGCCCTGTGGAACGCCCTCAGCCCCGGCATCGGCCTCGCTCTCGGCGCGCTGATCTCGGGCATCGCTCTCGATCTGACCGGCGAGCCGCTGCTCGACGTGTTCGCACCGCTGACCGTCGTCTACATCGTGCTCGCCGCGCTCTTCTTCCTCGCGCCCGAGACCGCACCGCTGCGACCGGGAGCACTCGCGTCGCTGAGCTTCCGCCTGTCGGTGCCGGCCGGCATCCGCTCGGACTTCTGGCGAGGCGCGCCCGCGATCATCGCCGGATGGGCGACCGGTGGACTCTTCCTCTCACTCGGCGCGAACATCGTGCGCACCGAGCTCGGCGGCGAGGCGCACGTCTGGCAAGGGCTCGCGGTCGCGATGCTCGCGGGAGTCGGCGCGATCACCGCGTTCGCGTTCCGCAACCGCACGCCGCGCACGTCGGTGATCTTCGGCACCGCGGCGCTCGCGACGGGAACCGCTCTCTCGCTCTGGGCCCTCTCAGCCGAGTCGCTCCCCTTCTATCTCGCCGCGACCGCCATCACCGGCATGGGATTCGGCACCGCCTTCTCGGGGGTCGTCGGCTCGCTCGCACCGCGCATCCCCGCGACCGACCGCGCCGACACGTTCGCCGTGATCTACCTGCTCGCCTACCTCGCGTTCGGAGTGCCCGCAGTGGTCGCCGGAACGCTGGTCGGGGTGTTCGGGCTCGGAGTCGTGTGCGTCGGATACGGGGTCGCGGTCATCGTGCTCGCGCTCGTCGCGCTGGTGCTGCGGGTGCGCCGGGCGGAGTAGGCGCTCCCGCGGGATGCCGGACGCCGTCGCGACCTACCGCCCCGCGAGCAGCTCCCGCAGTCGCGCGGCCTCAGCCTCGGGCATCCCGTATCCGTGCTCGGGCGCGGGGTACACGCCGTCGCGTACCTCGTCGGCATACGCCTGCACTCCGGCGACCGACACTCCCCGCACATCGGCATAGCGCTTGACGAACTTGGCGACGCCGCCGGCGTAGATGCCGAGCAGGTCGTGGAAGACGAGCAGGTCGTGGAAGACGAGCACCTGGCCGTCGGCATCCGCTCCCGCGCCGATGCCGATCAACGGAATGCGCAGCAGGGGCGCGAGGGCCGCGGTGACCTCCGACGGCACGGCTTCGATGACGAGCACCGAGACTCCGGCATCCTGCAGCGCGAGGGCGTCTTCGATCACGGCGAGCGCGGCATCGGCGGTGCGTCCCTGGGCGCGGTATCCGCCGAGGGAGGTCGCGGTCTGCGGGGTGAGTCCGACGTGTCCGACTACGGGGATGCCGGCATTCACCAGCGCGCGGGCACGGTCGACCGTCGTGCCGCCGCGCTCGATCTTGATGAGGTCGACGCCGGCCTCCTTGATGAAGCGCTGGGCGGTCGCGAGGGCGAGTTCGTCCGACGCCTCATACGAGCCGAAGGGCAGGTCGCCGACGAGCAGCGGCTTCTCGAGTCCACGGCGCACGGCCTTCGTGAGCATGAGCATCTCGTCGATCGTGACGGGCACGGTGCTGTCGTAGCCGAGCACGGTCATCGCGGCCGAGTCGCCGACGAGCACCATGTCGACCCCGGCCTCCTCGACGATCTGCGCGCTCGGATAGTCATACGCGGTGACCATGACGATGGGCTCGCCGGACTGCTTCTTCGCGGCCAGACCACCCAGGGTCAGGCGTTTGGTCGGTGCGGCGTGGGCGCTCATCGGGCGACCCCTCTCAGCAGGTGGTTGTCGATCAGTCGGGCGGCGCCGACGCGGGCGGCGACGAGCAGCAGCGCGTCACGGTCGACGACCGTGACTGGTTGCAGGGTCTCGGCATCCCGAAGTTCCAGGTACTCGACAGCGATTCCCGCCTCGTCTAGAACAGCCTGAGCTCCAGACAGGATGCTCTCCCCCGATCGGTGCGCCGCGTCGGCGGCGTCGAGGGCGCGGTTGAGCGCGGTCGCCTGGGCGCGAGCATCCGCGTCGAGGTAGACGTTGCGCGAACTCATGGCGAGGCCGTCGGGCTCGCGGACGATCGGGCAGGCCTCGATGCGCACGTCGAGGTTCAGGTCGCGCACGACGCGGCGGACGACGAGCACCTGCTGCGCATCCTTCTGTCCGAAGTAGGCGACGTCGGGCTGCACGATGCCGAACAGCTTGGTGACGACGGTGGCGACGCCGTCGAAGTGGTGGGGTCCGCGGCTCGCGCCGTCGAGCACCTCGGTGATGCCCGCGACGTGGATGTTCGTGGCGAAGCCGTCGGGATAGATCTCGGCGGGCTCGGGTGCGAACAGGATGTCGATGCCCGCGGACTCGGCGAGCGCAGCGTCGCGGGCCTCGTCGCGCGGATAGCTGCTGAGGTCTTCGTTCGCGGCGAACTGGGTCGGGTTGACGAAGAGCGAGACGACGACGAGGTCGTTCTGCTCGCGTGCGGCACGCATGAGCGAGAGGTGCCCCTCGTGGAAGGCGCCCATGGTCGGCACGAGTCCGACGGACCGGCCCGCTGCCTTGGCGTCGCGGACCGCGGCTCGCACCTCGGCGATCGTGCCGAGGATTCTCATGCCTCGGGCTCCTCGGGGGTGGCGGCGTGATCGGCGGTCGTGTCGGCAGTCGCGTCAGGGGTGGTTGCATGTGGCGCGCGCCCGGCGACCGCACGGGTGGCGGTGGCGAGCGCGTCGAAGAGGTCTTGGTAGTCGACGGATGCTGCGCGCTGCCGCGCCACGGTCGCTTCGTCGCCGCGCGCGATCGGCCCGGTGAGAGCGGCCACAGCACCGGAGGCCGCCCAGTTGTCGACCGTCTGCCGCACGAGCGGTGCGAGGTGCGCGCGGTCGACGCCGGCGTCCTTCGCGAGGTGTTCGGCCGCGTCGAGCACGGTGAGCACGAAGTTCGAGGCGAAGGATGCGGCGGCGTGATACTCCGCGCGGTGGGCGTCGTCGACGCGGAACGGGTTCGCGCCCAGCGCCCGCGTGAGTTGCTCGGCCACCTCGAGTGCCTCGGGTGTGCGGCCGTCGATGGCGACGCCGATTCCGCGGAAGACCTCGGGAGTCTCGGTTCCGGTGAAGGTCTGCAGCGGGTGGAGGCTGAAGTCGACGTCGGCGAGAGGCGTCGCACCCGAGACATGCGCGACGAGCCGCGCGTGCGGTCGAACCGCGAACGCCACGGCGGGGATGGCGGAATCGGGAACGCAGAGCAGTGCGATGTCGGCATCCGGAGCTCGGTCTTCGCGGCGCAGGGGTCCGATGACGACGAAGCCCGCTGCCCGCAGGGCCCGTGCGAGTACGCCGCCGAGACGGCCGGCGCCGACGATGGCGATGGTCGTTTCAGGGGCGAGAGCAGGGGTGCTGTGCATGTCGATTCCCCGGCCGAGACGGTCGGCGCGGATGGGATGAGTATCCGCCCGAGACGGGGTGCGCGCAAAATCTGGGAGCAGAGTGCACATCATTCGATGCCACTTGATGCGTTTACTGCCTCTCTTTATCGAAAATGGCTGCGCATATCGCTCCCGCTCGTGTTCACAGCGCTCGACGTCGGCGTGCGGATCCGGACCGGCACCCGCACAGCGCTGTCGTGTCCATCCGAACGCGAGCGCTTGACGATCCGGGCGCAGCCCAATGGACTAGGTGGATGCTGTCGACACCTGTTCCCGACGAGGCCCCCGTAGAGCTCGTCATCATGCCGGAATGGGCAAGCTCGCAACGGGTGGTGGGCATATTCTCTCCTCGTCTGTCGAGAGAACTTCAGGCACGTATCCGCGCGTGGAACGACGAGTGGAAGTTCACGCTCAACCCTCAGAAGACGATCCACTGGCCTCACCCCGAGATAGGGCGCCGGTGGATAGAGGAAGGGAACGCTCTCGTCGAGGCGATCCAGGCAGAGCTCGGGCTGAGGTTTCGCGTCGTCGGCGGGTTCTCTGCGTACGCCCCGGAGCCCTGAGCGCGCATCGGCGGCTGAGCCGGAAGGACGAGCGCCCGGAACACGTCCGAATGGCTTCCCCGCTGCCGCGCACGAGCGACACGAACTCGCCCCTGCAGCATCCGCCGTACCCTTAACTGTTCTGCCCCATCCCCGGGCACCTTCTCTGGAGCATCCCCATGTCTGCAACCACGGTCGACGATCGTGCCCGCTATCGGGCGAATCCCACCGTCCTTCAAGCACTGAAGAGTCCGCGGATGCTGACGCGCGAGGTGCTCGCGGGTCTGGTCGTGGGGCTCGCGCTGATTCCCGAGGCGATCGCGTTCTCGGTGATCGCGGGGGTCGACCCGAAGGTGGGGCTGTTCTCGTCGTTCATCATGGCGGTGTCGATCGCGTTCCTCGGTGGGCGTCCGGCGATGGTGACCGCGGCGACCGGAGCCGTCGCGCTCGTGATCGCACCGGTCGCGCCGACGTATGGGATGGACTACTTCATCGCGACCGTGATCCTCGCCGGCATCTTCCAGGTGCTCCTCGGGGTGCTGGGCGTCGCGAAGCTGATGCGTTTCATTCCGCGCAGTGTCATGGTCGGGTTCGTGAACGCGCTGGCGATCTTCGTGTTCAGCTCGCAGTTCCCGCAGCTGATCGATGCGCCGTGGATGGTCTATCCGCTGGTCGCGCTGGGAATCGTCGTGATGATCGTAATGCCGAAGATCACCAAGGTCGTGCCGGCGCCGCTCGTGTCGGTGGTCATCGTGACAGCTGTGGTGCTGGCGTTCGCGATCACCGTGCCGACGGTCGGCGATCAGGGCGAGCTGCCCAAGAGCCTGCCGGAGCTGTTCATCCCGAACGTGCCGCTGACGTGGGAGACGTTCACGATCATTGCGCCGTTCGCGCTCGGAGTCGCTCTGGTCGGACTCATGGAGTCGCTGCTCACCGCGAAGCTCGTCGACGAGATCACCGACACCCACTCGAACAAGACGCGGGAGTCGTGGGCTCAGGGCGTGGCGAACATCCTCTCGGGGACCTTCGGGGGCATGGGCGGATGCGCCGTCATCGGCCAGACCATGATCGGCGTCAAGGCCTCAGGAGCCCGCACCCGCATCTCGACGTTCTGTGCAGGCATCTTCCTGTTCCTGCTGGTCGTCGTCTTCGGCGACTTCGTCAGCACGATCCCCATGGCGGCCCTCGTCGCGGTGATGATCATGGTCGCGATCGGAGCCTTCGACTGGCACAGCGTCAAGCCGTCGACCCTCAAGCGGATGCCGAAGAGCGAGACGTTCGTGATGGTTTCTACCGTCGTCTTGGTCTTGCTGACGCACAACCTCGCGATCGGCGTTGTCGGTGGGGTGCTGGTCGCGTCGGTGCTGTTCGTGCGGAGGGTGGCGCACTTCGTGTCGGTGTCCCGGACTGTTTCTGTTTCCGGGGATTCGGTCACGTATGTCGTGAACGGGGAGCTGTTCTTCGCCTCGAGCAACGACCTGACGACGTTGTTCTCGTACTCTTCCGACCCCGACTCCGTCGTTGTCGACCTGTCGGGATCGCACATCTGGGATGCATCGACCGTCGCCGCGCTGGACGCGATCGAGACGAAGTACACGGGGCTCGGGAAGAGCGTCGAGATCATCGGGATGAACGAGAGCAGTCAGCGGATGCGGGGACGGCTGACCGGCGGGTTCGAGTAGCACCTCGGTCGTTGAGCGAGCGAAGCGAGACGAAACGCCTTCGACCCGTCAGCCGATGGCTGCTTGAATCTGCCCCGCAAGCTTCTCGAGGGCCTTCTTGTTCTTCACGCCGTCCATGAGTGCCGGCGGACGGTTGTGGTGCACGTCGAGCGACAGGTGCACGTCAGAGCCGGATGCCGCGGGCGTCGTGATCGCGCGTCCGAGGAGCTCCCAGTTGAACAGCGTCTTCTTGGTCTGGAAGTCGATCGTGGTGCCGTCGGGCGCCTGGCCCAGGATCTTGGCCTTGTTGTCGGCGAGCACTTTCTGCACGGCAGCCGCCGTGGTCGTGGCGTCGGCGTTCGAGTGGAAAGTGGTGGTTGCAGCAGAAGACATCGTGATCCCCCTCAGGTCATGGTGTGTGTTTCACCCTAGCGAAGTCGTGTTCCGGCTCACGTAAGAGGCAGGCCCCACCCGAAGGCGGAGCCTGCCTCTTTGCCGCTACGTGCTCAGTATCCGACGGCCGCGAGACCGAACTCGATCTCGGCGGGCAGGAAGCCTTCGTACGCCATCTGGTCGTACAGCCCCTGCCGCGAGAACGACGAGTAGTCGAGGTACTGCTGCGCGGTCTCGGCCGCCTCAGCATTCCAATCTGCACCCGCGTTGTCCACGGCGAACGTCGCGTCCTCGGTGCTGAAGCCCTCGTACTCGAGCTGGCCGATCAGTCCTGTTCGCGAGAAACCGCTATAGCTGAGGTAGCTCTTCGCCGAGTTGATGGCGTTCTGCTGCCCGAGTGTGAAGACAGGCTTCTCTTCGAGGGTGAGGGTGATCTCGGTTCCCTCTTCGACCTCCGTGCCCGCAGCGGGGCTCGTCGACAGCACCTTCGCGAGAGGATCCGCGAGAGCTGTGAGCACCGGGGGATTCAGCCCCGCGGCCGTGAGCGTGACGAGCGCCTCGGTCGCGGTCTGCCCGGTGACGTCCGGAACCGCAACCATCACCACCGGCTCTTCGACCGGCTCTTCCTCTACGGTGACGGTCGACGCTGCGGGCTTCTCGTCTGCGACCTCGGTCTTGCCGCCGCCGCCCATCGCACTGGCCACACTGCTGATCACGATGACTCCAGCGGCGATCGAACCGCCGATGATCCACCCCTTCTTCTTCGACTTGCGCGCGGGAGCTGACGGAGCTGCAGCAAACCCGGCAGGCGGGGGCGCGTCGAACCCAGCGGAGGCACCCGTGGGGCTGGGCGGCATGCTCGGGTACCCAGGGGCTGCCGTGTCGACCAGGTCGGCGGCTGAGGGCGGTCCGGCAGGGAACGCGACTGTCTGCGCATCTGCGGGCGACCCGGTTCCAGGGAACACCTGAGTGGGCGCATCCGATGTCGACGGGGTCGCAGGGAACACCACCGTCGCTGCATCGGCAGGCGCCGGAGGAGCGGGCGGCTGCGGCTCAAGCCACTGGATGCCGTCCCAGTAGCGCTGTTCGTTATTCGCGTGCGGCGCGGGGTACCACCCCGGCGCCGGATTCTGATCGGTCATCTTGCTTCCCCTTCTGATGGCGTTGCCGCCCGTCAGCTCCCCCAGCGGCAGCCGAACGTGGTCGTGGTGTTCCGCGAGCGTCGCTGCTCGCGGGGTACTGCTTCGGTGGTGCGACCCGATGCGATATCGGGTCGCACCACGCTTACTGCGCCGAGTTGGCCACGCCGCGCGTCGCCTCGACCTGCGCTCGAACGACCTCTACCGCGGCGAGGATGGTCGGGCCGTCCTGCGTCGAGACCGCGTCGCTCAGCGCGTCGAGTGTCGTGTCGAGCGCCACCAGGGACTCAGGCCAGGTGACGGCGACGTTCGCGGGAACGTCCAGCGCCTCGAGCTGACCGAAGTTGAAGGCGAGCTCGCCGCTGTTGCTCAGCAGGCGCCAGAATCCGTTCTCCTGCACCGTGACGATGATGTCGTCGAGGTCCTTATTCATGTCGTCGAGGTGCGAGCCGGCCTGAGCGCGGAATGCCACTGCATCAACGACCTCAGCTTCGACCGCAGCAGTCGGCGTGGGGGTCGGCGTCGGCTCTGCCACGGCAGGCTCTTCCGTTTCGACGACCACGGGCGCGGTGCTGGCCTGCGGCGCCTCATCTCGGTCACCACCAGCTCCGATTGCTGCGCCGACGGACCCGACGACGATCACGCCGGCCGCAATCGCACCGCCGATCAGCCACTTCTTCTTCGGGCTCGCAATCGATGCGGCAGTGGGCGCCGCAGTCGGCACGGGAGGCGGCGGAAGCACCGGAATGGTCGCATCTGCGGGAGCGGGGCCCGGCGAAGGAGCGGAACCAGGAGCCGGTGCAGAGAAAGCGGGACCACTCGGAGCCGGCGGCGAGACAGGTGCCGAGGGTGCCGGGGCAGGCGCGGCGGCCGGTGCACTGTGCTGTGTCCATTGCACCCCGTCCCAGTAGCGATTCTGCGTCGGGTCTTCGGGGCTCGGATACCACCCGGCGGGGACGTTGCTCACATCTGCTCCATGCTGCTGAGATGCCCCCAGTTGGGCTCGATCTGACATTAGCGATTCCATGCGGTCGCATGGTCCCTATAACGTCACGATTGGATGACGAGCCGTTGCGAAATGTGCAACTCGGGAGGCCACGTACTGGGATACTCATGCTCAGGACTCCGCGCGGGAAGGAAAGCAGATGGCAGAGGTCGCAGCTGGCTGGTACGACGACGGTTCTGGTCGCCAACGGTGGTGGGACGGAACGACCTGGACCGAGCACTACCTCGACGCACAGCCCGGCCAGGCGCCCGCCGTGGTCGAAGCACGGGGCGGAGCTGTCGCCGACTGGGCGAAGAATCAAGCCCAGCGACTGACCGCCAAGCACGATCTGGCCAATGATGAAGACGCCATCTGGACGGCCGTCGGGAAGCCGCTCACCGGCCTCGGCGCAGGACGCTACAAACTCACCGCCGAGTACCTAGTGTTCGAGACGGGCACGCTCTCGTCGAAGGGCCAGCAGATCAGAGCCCGCGAGATCCACGACGTCGACTCGTCGCAGACCATGGCGCAGAAGGCTCGCGGCGTGGGGAACATCACACTGCTGGCGCGTCGCCCCTCGGGTGACGAGAAGGTCGTCATGCAGGACATCCCGAACTTCCGGGAGGGCGTGGTCGCCATCAACCGCGTTGCCGACGAAGCCCGGCACGCGCAGCACCTGCGAGAGAACACGTCGCGTTCGTCGATCGAGTACTCGGGTGCCGTGCAGACGGTCGCACCGGCCTTCGCCCCAGCGGCATCCCAAGCACCGGCCGTATCTGCCGCCGGCGATCTGAACTCCGAGCTCGAGCGCCTCGCAGGGCTGCGCGCCCAGGGGATCCTCGACGAGGAGGAGTTCACGGCGGCCAAGCGCAAGCTTCTCGGGCTGTGACCCTACAGTTCCGCTCTCGGCCGTCCGGCGCCGTTCATGCGAATATGAACGCGTGAGCGAGCAAGCACCAGCGGGTTGGTACCCGGACGGCAGTGGCAGCGAGCGGTATTGGGATGGAGCGGCGTGGACAGCGCATGTCCGGACTCCTGCGCCGCCTGCGCCCGCGACACCACCGCCCTCTTCCGCGGTCGCCGTCGTGGTCGCGACGAGTGAACCCGCGGCGTCCGCAAACGTGATCTCGAAGCTGGGTTCTGTCGTCAAGAAGGCGGCGGCGGATCGAAAGGCGACGAAGGAAGAAGAAGCACGGGACCACAGTGAGCGCGCTCGGGCCGCGGGCGCCTTGGTCACCAGCGGAGTGTTCGGCATCTCGACGGTTGAGATCTACGAGGGCGGTTACGTTCGCGTAGCGGAAGGCCGCGAAGGGAACAGCCGCGCCACCGAGATCACGAAGGCGACGCCGTTCGAACGACTCCGGTCGATCTCGTTCGCATCACCGGAGACGGACAAACCGGACTCCTCGGCCGCTGGCTCTCCGATTGAAGGCGCGGTGATGCAGGCGATGTCCGGCATCATGAAGGGCGGCAAGCTCCTGACGAAGGGCACCGCCATCGGCATGGCGGCATCGGGAGTGGCCCAGCTCGCTGCGAACTCCGCTCGGAAGTCGAGCCTGGTGATCGCGACAGACCGCGCCATCCACACATTGACCAACCAAAAGCACAACGGCGTGTACAACGTCAGTCAGAAAGAACACAACACGGTCGCCCTGGCCTTGGTCGACGCGGGGAACTCCGTGCTCGGGATCTCAGCAGAGCCGGAACCGCAGGTTGCAGTCGAAGCGATCGCCGTGGCCGCCGCGCCGCCTGCTGCACCGACGCTCTCGGACCGACTCCGTGAGCTCTCGGTGTTACACCAAGAGGGCATCCTGTCGGACGACGAGTTTTCCGCCGCCAAGGGCAAACTGCTCGCGGGACTCTAACTCTCGCGAGGAATTCTTCGTGATTTACGCCGGCGGCGACACAGGTCGCAGACGGAGCAAGTGAACGACGACCTATTGGCTTGGGAGGGCGCAATGGAGAGAGACCTCAAGACTGCCGAACGCATTCGAGCAGCGATGGAGTTCCTCGCGCGTGAGGGCGCGAGCGGCGGCTATGTTCCGATCACGCGGATTTGGGACAGTGCACTCGCCGCAGTGCCCCTCACTCCCTACGAATCCGAGTTGAACACGAAGAATCTGCCACGAGGTCAGACGAACTGGCGGTTCGCGAGTTCGGACTTCGTTGGTGCCGGATGGCTGATCAAGAACCCTTCCGGAACCGGAGAATGGTCGATCACTGCTCAGGGCCTGGAGGCGCTCGCGCAGCATCCGGGCACCGAGCTTTTTGCTGCCGCCGCACGCTTGAGCACCGAAGAACGCACTCGTCTGCGTGACGAAACTGTTCGCTCTCTGTCCGAGCGGTGGGTCAGCACCGACTCTGCCCAGCGGAAGCTCCTCGCAGCAGCGGATGTGATCGTCCAGGAGGGGTTCCGTAAAGGGCTATCAGCGTTCGCTCCGGGCCGGGAAGTATGGACACCGACGAACATTCGCGAGGTGCACGAACTGTGGGCTACAGCGGAGAAAGCCGAGGGCAAGGGCTTCACGGGCAACCTCACGCTGCAGTTCGCGGACGCCACTGACGACCAACGTTTGCTCATGGCCGAGGTGATCGCGTTGCAGCTGCTTCCGATCGGCTGGATCATCGGACACGCGAAGAAGCGCGAGCGCGTGCAATCACTGCTGGACAGCATGTCCCATCCCGTCGAGATTCCGAGGGTTTTCGACGAAGCCTTCGGCGGTGGAGCATTCAACCCCGGACAGGGTATGCAGACGCACGTCAACAACGCGATCACGATCATTCTGGATCTGCTCCTCTCGTGGAGCGCACTCTCCGAAGAGGCCCAGCAAGAAGCCCTTGACGACCCTCTGAAGTGGCGCGAGCTTGTTATGGGGACGGAAACTGGCTTTCCCACCCAGCGATACGCGCTGCTCTACCTGGTGCATCCGGGGTTCTTTGGCCCGATCGTGTCGACCGACCATCGCCAGCGCATCCGTCAGACCTTCATCGGGGAGATCGGCGGTGAGTTCTCGGACGATCCCGACGCCGACCTCCAGTCGATCGTCATCGCCCTTCAAGTCAAAGAAGGCAAGCCGATCAACTTCTACGGTGACCTAGAGGCGCGATGGAGGAGGACCGATCCGGATCCTGAACCCACGCCAGACCCTTTGCCTGGGCCTGTACATCCGCCATCTCCGGACCTCCCGGACCCCCGAGGTTTTGTTCCGCCCGAGCTCGATCTCGACGCACTCGCCGACCAAACTCACCTCGACTCCGTGTGGCTCGGCAAGGTGGCAAAGGCTCTCCACCGCCGCGGGCAGGTGATTCTGTATGGCCCTCCTGGCACCGGCAAGACCTACGTCGCCCGGGCCCTCGCGGACCAGCTCGGCAAGCCGGGCAGCGTCGTGAAGCGCATCCAGTTCCACCCGTCCTATACCTACGAGGACTTCTTCGCCGGATATCGGCCGGTGACGGATGCCGCGGGCCAGCTGTCGTTCTCGCTGACGCGAGGCCCCCTTCGCGAGATCGCGGACGAGGCTCGCAAGAACCCGGATGTGCCGCACGTGCTGATGATCGACGAGATCAACCGCGCGAACATCAGCAAGGTCTTTGGCGAGCTCTACTACCTGCTCGAGTACCGCGATGACGCCATCGACGTGCTGTATGCGGGTTCGGGCGATGACGGCGGCAAGTCGTTCACCCTCCCGGCGAATGTGCTCATCATCGGGACGATGAACACCGCAGACCGCTCGATCGCACTTCTCGACTCGGCCATGCGCCGCCGCTTCTCGTTCTTCGAGCTGCACCCGGATGTCGCACCGGTGAAAGACATCCTCGTTCGCTGGGCTGCACACCACCCGCAGACCCTGCCGGTGGCTGAGCTTTTCGAGCGCCTCAACTCGAGCATTCGCGATCGCGAAGACCGCGTAGGCCCGAGTCATCTGCTGCGAACCGACGACCTCGGCGAGGACGATCTCTTGGCGGTGTGGGAGGAAAGCATCCTGCCTTTGCTCGAGGAGCGTCACGTCGGAACCGGTGTCGACGTGCACGCGAAATATGGGCTGAAGACATTGCTCGACGGCCTCGGAGCGTCTGACGCCGAGGCGACAGCGTCGGGGACATGAGTTCGACGACGTTCGGCATCCGCGTTGAGGAGATCGCGGAGAAGGGCGAGTCCTTCGTCGCGCTGTCCACGCCACAGGCAGCGCGTCTGCAAGAGCTGAAGTTCTGTCGCGTATCTCCGACAGGCAACGCGGGAATCTGGCGCATCACCGACGTCGCTCGTGTGGGAGTCGTCGGGATCGACGGACTTCGACTGATCATTCGGCCGAAGACTCCGTTGCGGAGCCTGATTTTCATGGCGTCGTCTTCCGGCGTGCAGGCTGACGTGAGGCACGCGACGTTCGCGTTCGAGGCTGATCAAGATCTGCCCTCTACGCTGGCTTCAGCGCTGATCCGAGCGGTCGAGGCAGCGACGGGACGAGGGCTGCTGAAGGGGTATGTGTCCGTCGAGGAGACAGGCACAGTTATTCGCGGCCGATGGGATGTGGCGCGCCAGCTCAAGGCGCGGCCTGGCATTCCGGTCCCGGTCGAGCTGACCTATGACGACTACACCGAGGACGTCGCGGAGAACCGGATCGTCAAGGCGGCGCTGCGCGCGCTGGCGCGGCTCGAACAACTACCCCGTCGCGTCGTCGACGAGCTGGGCCCTTTGCTGGGGATGTTCTCCGACGTCTCGGATCTGCGGACTGGCAGTCGGCTGACCTTGCCGGCGGAGACCCGATTGAACGCTCATTACCAGCCGGCGCTGCGCCTCGCGCAATGGATCCTCGAAGCGACATCGTGGGCACACGCGGAGGGCGCGAGCTCCGGTTCGGCGTTCTTGCTCAACGTCGCGAAGGTGTACGAGGACTTCGTCGGGTCGGTGCTCCGGGCGACGCTGAAGCCCGAAGGGTTCGAGGTCGATCTGCAGGTGTCGGACTGGCGGTTGGACACCTGCGGAAAAGTGCGAATGCGGCCGGACATCGTCATCTCACGTGGAGGTCGCGTCGTGGCTGTGGCGGACACGAAGTACAAGGTGTGGGGTGAGAGTCATGGCTCTCCCCCGAACGCCGACGTGTACCAAGGGCTGGCATACGCGATCGCAGCGCAGGTGCCCGAGGTGCATCTGCTGTACGTGTCAGGAGATGTGGAGCCGCGGCGATACGAGATCGCGGCCACGGGGACTGTAGTCGTGGCGCATGCAGTGGATGTGAGCGGAGGACCGGAAGAGTTGATCACTCGAGTTGAACAGCTCGGGCATGCGATCGTCGCTTCGCTGGGAGCTGGCACGGTCTGAGGGTCCAACAGAGGCCCCGGAGCTCATTGGTAGCGCCGCTGGATCAATCCGCCTGCGAGGGAGACCCCGCCGGTTCGTTCTGTCCTGCGGTCGTCACTCCGACCGCGACCGCACGACGTGCGCGCAGCTTCGATAGGTGCCGATCGGTCATCCAAGACGCCGTGTCGGTCAGCACTGAGCCGTAGAAGCGCGGCTTCCGAGTGAGCAAACCGAGGCCATGGCCGGAGGATATCGCGAGGGTGAGCCAGCCGACTGCGGCGAGATCCGACGAGAAGAAGACGTAGGCGAACGCCACGTTCGCAATCACTCCCATGATGGCAAACGCGCTGCCACGCCAAACACGCGCCTGTGGAGAGTCGGCCGCAGGTTGATCGCAGACGCTGGTGCAAGGCCCGTCAGCCCAAAACCGCTCCACGGCTTATCCGCGTCAGGAGAGCCGTTGGTTCCGCATCTTTGTCATGCGTGCCGTGTGAGGTCGGAGGGATCTGCTTGTTCACCTCTTTCGCCTTGTCCTGATGTGGATCTCAGAGCATTGAATCTCCTACATCAAAAGACGGGCGCATGTTATTGGGCGAGGATCGCAAGAAGATCAAGCGGCTGGCAGCCGCTCAGGCCACCAGAAATCGCGGTTTTGTGCGTGATAGAGGTTATATCGATCGGCTTGATGCGCGTTGGATCGATGAACATGCGCTGGTTGCTCGGATCCACACCATGACTGTCTCAGTCGGGATCACCGTAAATACGGCGTTAGATGGGAACTCCGGAAAGCCGGCCACACGCTAGCGAGAGACTGGCGAAAAAAAGTATTGCTTTACCGATTGCTAAACAGGAAAGATGCGTGCTACTGTTCCCTCAATCTAAATCCTGGGAGGGCACCATGAGCACTTCAAACGTCGATCTGGAAATAGCCGCGATGGGCGCTATTTCTGCCGCCCTTTCACCCCTTGATTCCGATGAGCAGGCCCGCGTACTGCGTTGGGCGGCCGACCGATTCGCGGTTCGCGACATCAAGTTCGATGCCGCTTCGACTGATGTCTTCGAGAATACTGCGGTGTCAGCTCCTACGGAAGTGCCCGGACGGACGTACAACTCGATCGACGAGCTATTTGAGTCCGGTGTAGCGAAGACCAACACACAGAAAGCCCTGCTCGCTGCGTACTGGTTCCAGGTCGTCCAGGGCGGCGGAACCTTCCAGTCATTCACTCTGAACGCTGCGCTTAAGAACATGGGCCAGGGCATCCCGAACATCACCGACGCTTTGGGATCGGCCGAGGGACAGAAGCCGGTGCTCGTGATGCAGACCGGCAAGACCGGGAAGAGCCGTCAGGCTCGCAAGACCTACAAACTCACGACCGCCGGCATCAAGGCCGTCGAGTCGATGCTCGCGGACTCTGATGTCGATTGACCCGAAGACTGCGTTCGCGGCGCTTCCTCCGACGCTGGCGCAGGATCTGCTCGATGCCTACGCGGAGGTCGTCACGAACTACGCCGAGCATCGGTGGGAGCCCGCCGAGCTCAACGGGGGGAAGCTTTGTGAAGCGGTGTACACGATCGTCGAGGGCCATCTGTCGAGCACCTACCCCGCTCGCGCCAACAAGCCCAAGAACATGCCTGCTGCCTGCCTGGCGATCGAGAATAAGCACACAACCGCGGTGCGGTCGGCCCGCATTCAAATCCCGCGGATGATCGTGGCGCTGTACGAGATCCGAAACAACCGCGGAGTCGGGCACGCCGGCGGCGACGTCAACCCAAACCAGATGGACGCGACCGCGGTCCTGTACATGAGCAAGTGGCTCATGGCGGAGCTGGTCCGCCTACTCCACGGACTGACTACCGAGCAGGCCAGCGAGGTCATCGAAGCACTCGTCGAACGCGAGATCAGTCTGGTGTGGAAGTGGGGCGAGAAGCGTCGTGTCATCCGGACGGGACTGACCCTCAAGCAGCAAGTTTTGCTCCTGCTCGCGGGCGTAACCGAGGCGACCGAGGCGGAGCTCGTTGCATGGCTAGAACACAAGAGGCCGAATGATCTGCGGAAGGCGGTGCTTCGTCCGATGCACAAGGAACGACTGATCGATTTCGACGAGACGATCAAGGTCATCCGGCTCCTCCCGCCCGGAGTTGAGGCAGCAGAAAAGCTCATCCACTCCCTCTCGAAGTCATAGACGTGAACTAGCAATGGAGGATCCTAAGATGGACAACGCCGAATTCGAGACGCGGCTCGACCGTGTCAGCCGGGCAGCTGACGTAGTGAACTCGCTTCCGAAGAAGCTGCAGGCCGGTGCCTTTCAGTACTTGATCGGCGGTGATGTCCCCATCGTCGAGGTCCCTCCGGCTCGGCATCAGGCGGAGGGCAACAGTTCCTCGTCGACCCTTACTCCGGCGCCTGCCTCAACCGATGCTGGCTCGAAGCCGACCCCACGTGCGCGTAAGAACGGCTCGAAGCCTGGCAAGTCGGCATCAAACGATCTAAGCATTGATCTGTTCCCCGAGGGTAAGACCTCCTTCAAGGACTTCGCCGCTGAAAAGGCACCGAGCACCAACAATGAGCGATATGCGGTCGCTGTGTACTGGATCTTGAGAGTGGCTGAACTCGAGGCTGCCACCGTCGCGCAGGTCATGAGTTGCTTCATGGTTGCCGATTGGAGGCTTCCAAACGATTCTGGCAATGGCGCGTCGAAGTCCCGTGTCGCTGGCTACCTCAGCAGTGGTAGCTCTGAAGATCTGAAGTTGAGTTCGATCGGCTTGAACCTTGTGAAGTCGGATCTGCCCCACGCAAAGACCAAGAGCTAGGCCACGTGCCGAGCAAGGACTGTCAGTGGTGTGCGGCTCCCGCGGATTCACGGGAACACAAGTTCGCCCGGCACCAGCCGGAGTGCTAGCGGCGGCGACGAGCTGAATGACCGGGACTCTTGACCTGGCCTAACTGCTCCAACCCTTCCCCAAGCTCCGCGTTTGTGACGGCGTTCGCGCTGATTCGCTGCCAGGACCCAGCTCGCGACGCCAGCTGCGACCACGAACCGAGTTCCCTTCTCCCATAAGGCGTCCGAAACGGACCTGGATGCGACCGAGCTCCTTACGAAGGATGCCTTGGTGCGCTCAGGCGCCTGAGGCGCCTACCCTCCCGTGCTTCCAACTGGACGCGTCGACGTTCACGTCTGTCTTTAGTGACGTGGCCACGCGCCCGGGCGCGTGTTTGTCAACGGAGCCGCTCCCTGAGAGGACCTGGCGGGCGAATCCCTCGTCATCCGGGGCGACCCGAAGCTCGGCTTCTACGATCGTGTGCCAGCTCACTCCGGACACGGAATCGTACTCTGCACTGGCCCGCAACCGAACGGTGCCAGTAGTGATCAACCCGGTGAGAAGCGCGCGTCCACTGTCACCCGAGAACTGCGCCACGAACCGCATTCCGTGCTTCTCACCCGAGCTAATCGGCAAACCGATCTTCCGCGGCTCAGTCCATACGACCGAGCCGGCGCTCACTATCGCAAGTTCGAACGCGGGAGTGAGTGCGACGTCCGCCAAAGACTGAAGCGGAATCGTGATCTCCAGCCGAAGGTCGACGCCGTGCCCTACCTCGTAGACCGCGCGAGAGACGGCAGCTTGCGCGACATCCCCATCGTTTTCTCCATTGCCGAACCGAACGGTCAGCACCGGGCGACGTGACTCCATCCGGTCCGATAGATCACGTTCCCGCTCGCGCATGTCATACACCAAGACCACGATGAGGCCCGTAAAGGCCATTCCAGAGAAGAGAGCATTGGCGGCTCCGAACATGTCCCCGACTACGCCCAGCTCGGCTACCGGCTGCCCCCAGTCGTGGAGCCAGCCGTTGAGGATCACTACGGCCCAAACCATTGCCGCTAGCGCCACGAGAACGACACCGAGGAACACGCAGAACCAGAACCACGGGCGGATGGGACGGCGCGACCCCGCTTCGCCGCTAGACGATCTCACTGACGACACTTTCCATCCATCCCAACAGTGTTTCGTGGCGCCCTCTGGCGGCACGTGGGCCAAGCTCAAATCCCTGCGATGCCAACGCCGAAGGAGCGAGCGCGTACTCAGGGATAGCTGGCGCCTCACGCAGACGACGCCGTACCGACGTGGCGCTTGAACTGCTCAGATACATGACCTTCGCGAGCTCAGTTTTCACGGTAGCCGGCCCGACAATGCCGTAGCTCGGGTCATACTCAAACTCCCGCAGCTCGCGCTCGGCCAGCTCGCCATTGTCGATGGGATCTCGAGCGCCATTGATCCGCGCAAGCCCGCGGATTGCTCGTGTCAGGGTGCGACTACCGCCGCGAGACACGCGCTCCAACGATACGTCCGAGAACCGCGTCGTCTCTCGAGTTTTAATCGTGTCCCCACGGCGAACCACGTTCATAACGTCAGCGTCCGAAAGGTCGTCAAGCCTCAAGACGGAGTTCCAGTATGTGTCCAGCATGGCGGCGGCGCCGAATCGGGCCAGTGTCGCTGCGGCAAGCAAGACGGCTCGGTTTGAAGGCAAGTCAGCAGGCTCAACGACGCCTGCGCGCCCGACCAGAAGCGTCAACGCGTCGGCGTACTTCCCGATCGCAGATGGCCAAACCTCGGCAACATCTTCCGGAGGGATCTCGAGGAGGTCGCTGGCTCTAAGTCCTCGCACGCTGGCGTTCCCCTGACCGGCCGCGCTGAGCGCCACGAACCGAAGAATCTGGAGAGATGTCACCCGGAAATCGACCAAGATCGGATGGGCTTCCTGCCCCCGCTCCCACCCCTCGCGCAAGTCCTCCCCTATAGCGCCAGCGCGGGCGTTCGCGAGGTCAAAGACGTCGATTGGTACTCCCGAAGTATTGATCGCCTCGAAGATCTGCGCCAGCTCGTATACTTCTACGTCATGCCCGAGCACTACGCATGGGAGATCGTAACGGTCCAGTCGGTGCAGCTGATCCTGTAATTCGACTCGGTCGTTGGGAGGCGTTGGCCCCCAACCAAAAAGTTGGTCCCTATCTGTGCCCCGAGTTCGATTGAGCGAGAATCCATACTCACCCACACCAGAGATTGCCTGATAGAGCGCAGTCAACCGCTGTTGCCCGTCTAGCACCAGATACTGAACGCCGTCGGGACGCAACGTTGGCGCGCCGGCGATGGGTCGCATCGCCAACTCTGGAACGGGCGGCACCAGAAGGAGAGTTCCGATCGGCCAATCGCGCGCGACACTATCCAGCAAGGCGGCGACTTGAGAGGGCGGCCAAACAAACTCGCGCTGAAAGTTAGGCAGGCCGATGACCCCGTCATCAATCATACGAACGAGTTGGCCGACCGAAAAGGTAAGTACGTGCTGCCTCAACTACGCGCCCTTCGTAGACCAGAAAAAGCATTCCCTAGGTGACCATACTCGCGGCGATGCTCAATGCCGGTCATTTGCGGGTTGGGGCTGCGACGTTCATTGAGGGCGGCTGGGGTGGGACCCAACGAACGTTGAGTGCGAACGGCCGGCGCGGCAGAGCGCGCAGGGCACCCGAAATCTGGACAGTCGTGACGCAGAATCCCAGCGATGAAACGGAAGTGCGCGTTGAGGCAGCGTGAACTCCGACGGGAGGCTTGTCCGCCCGCGCGAAGCAAGAAGCTCGCTCGAAGTCGATTCGTCGAACATCTGACGAATCGACAAATTCTCCGACTCCGATCAGATCGATACGATGGCGGAGAGCGGATCGACCGCCGGCCAGTTCAGGGGAGGGACGAAGTCGTGAGCCCTCTCAACGTTGCACCCGGCTCGATCGTCACGGTTCGCGATGCGGACTGGCTCGTGACCAAGGTCGATCCCACGCAGGACGGCCTCCTGATCGAGGTCACCGGACTCTCCGAGTTGGTCCGTGACACTCGCGCTGCCTTCTACGAAGGCCTCGACGACATCGCGCCGCTCGATCCGCGAGCGGCACGGCTGCGCTCCGACACGTCTCCCGGGCACCGGAGCACCCGCCTCTGGCTCGAATCCACCCTGCGCCGCACGCCTCTCCCTCTCGGCGAGGGCGACCTATCAGTTTCGACGCGAATGCTCACCGACACCCTCGGCTACCAACGCAGCGCCGTGCGCAAGGCTCTGAGCTCAGAACAACTCCGTCCGCGCGTCCTGCTCGCTGACACCGTCGGCCTCGGAAAGACGATCGAGATCGGGATGATCCTCTCCGAACTCGTCCGTCGCGGACGCGGCGAGCGCATCCTCATCGTCACCCCGAAGCACGTGCTCGAACAGATGCAGTTCGAGATGTGGACGCGCTTCGCCCTTCCGTTCGTGCGCCTCGACTCCGTGGGCATCCAGCGCGTGCGTCAGAAACTGCCCGCCACCCGCAACCCGTTCAGCCTCTACAAGCGCGTGATCATCTCGGTCGACACGCTCAAGCAGGACCGCTACCTGAATCATCTGCGCCGGCAGCAGTGGGATGCGGTCGTCATCGACGAGTCGCACAACCTCACCGGCGTCACCAAGAACAACGCCCTCGCCCGTGTTCTCGCCCCGAACACCGAGGCCCTGATCCTCGCGTCGGCCACTCCCCACAACGGTCGCAAGGAGTCGTTCGCCGAGCTCATCCGCCTTCTCGAGCCCACCGCCGTCTCCCCGAACGGTGACGTGGATCCGCAGGCACTCGATCGCCTCGTGATCCGGCGGCACCGTTACTCAGATGAGGTCAAGCGTGAGGTCGGAGATCAGTGGGCGGAGCGCAAGGAGCTGCAGCATCTGGTCGTCGCCGCGTCACCGGCAGAGGATGCCGTCGCCGACGAGCTGGCCGAAGTGTGGCTCTATCCGAAGGTGAGCACCCCCTACTCGGGCGATAACAAGGGCCTCTTTCCTTGGACCCTCGCGAAGGCGTATCTCTCCAGCCCGCCCGCGCTTCTGGAATCCGTCCGCAACCGCATCCGCACCCTCGGCGAGGCAGGCACGCTCGAGCAGAACCGGGAACTCGAAGCACTCCGGCGTCTGGAGTCGCTGGCGAGGGACAGCGCCGAGGGCGAGTCGGCCAAGCTGACGAAGCTCGTCGCGTACCTCAAGCAGATCGGAATCGCGCGCGGTTCGGCCGAACGTGTAGTCATCTTCTCGGAGCGAGTCGCGACCCTCCACTGGCTGCGATCCCGCCTCCGTGAAGAGCTCAAGCTCAAGGACGACCAGGTCGAGATCCTGCACGGTGGCCTCTCCGACGTCGAGCAGCAGGCCGTGGTCGAATCGTTCAAGCAATCGTCGTCACCGATCCGTGTGCTGATCACCGGCGACATCGCGTCGGAGGGTGTGAACCTGCATTCGCAATGCCACGAGTTGATCCACTTCGACATCCCGTGGAGCCTCATCCGCATCGAGCAGCGCAACGGCCGCATCGACCGCTACGGCCAGCAGCACCCTCCCCAGATCACCACGATGCTGCTGAGCCCGTCGAACCAGCGATTCTCCGGCGACATGCGCGTGCTGCAGCGTCTCGTCGAGCGCGAGAACGAGGCACACGGCGCGCTCGGCGATGCGGCGGTACTCATGGGGGCGTATAGCGTCGCCGCCGAGGAGAAGGCGATCGAGCAGGCGCTGATGAAGGGCGACCCGATCGACGAAGTCGTCCCGGGAGTCACCGACCTCACGGGCGACTCCGACGACCCGTGGCGAGCGTTCCTGCAGGGATACTCCGAGTCGACCCCCACCGCGGTCTCCACCGCCGTCGACGACGGCGGCACCACCGACCTCTTCGAGTCGGATGCCGACTACCTGCAGTCCGCCTTGCATGAGGTGTTCGAGACACCGGCCGAGAACCTCGGTGCAGGCGGCGTGGACTGGAAGGTCCACTCCGGATACGGCATGGTCGAGCTCAGCCCCACCGACGACCTGAAACAACGACTGACCGTCCTGCCGCAGAGCTACCTGCAGGAGCGTAAAGTGCTCGGCGATATGAAGCTCGCGACCACCGAGACCCGGGCCAAGGCCTCCCTCAAGGACGCCCGTGACGACACTTCGGAGCGACAGAGCCTGTGGCCCGACACGCACTATCTCGGGCCACTGCATCCCGTACTCGACTGGGCGGGAGATCGCGTCCTCGCGAAGCTGGGCCGCAACGAGGTCTTCGTCGTGCGCGGTGACGTGTCGGTGCCGACCGTGCTGCTGCTCGGCACACTCAGCAATGCCCGAGGTCAGGTAATCGCGACGAGCTTCGTGACGGTCGCTGGCGGGATGATCCACCCCTATGCGAGTGCGGGAGAGGCGCTCGCCGACCTCGGCATCACCTCGGCGCACACGAACCCGGGTGCTGTCGAGAGCGTCGAGGCACTGCAGGATCTCATCCCGCGGGCTGTCGACCGGGCCGTGGCACATCTCGACGTGACGACCGAGGCCGCGGCGGCGGACGCTCGCCGACGCGTCGACGAATGGTCCCAGCGGGTGGAGTCGTGGATCGAGACGTCGGGTGACCTCGTCCAGCGTGCGGATCTCAAAGGTCGCCGCTCCGCCGTGAAGGACGAGGAACGCACAGCGCGTTCGATGCTTCCCTCGCGACACCTCGCCCGCCCGCTGCTCGTCGTCGTCCCTGAGGAGGCCTGAGATGCCATCGGATGCGTTCATCGTCGGTGAGGACTGGATCAGCGAGCACTACTTCAACAACGAGTCCGCGAAGCAGTCGTTCCAGGGCCGAGTCATCGCCCGCCGCAAGGACTGGGACGAGCGCGAGAGCGCTGGAGAGAAGACGCCGCGGTCGCGTTTAGCGGCGGCAGGAGCTGCACTCACGTCGCTGCTCTCCACCATCGACACGGGTGCTGACGGCGATGCAGTGATCGAGGTCGATGCGGACCGCCATCGAAGCGAGGTCCTGGCTCCCCTCGCCGCCGCCCTCGGTTACGAGGATGCTCGTTGGCGGCGCGAGACGAACGGGCCGATCACGCTGCTCGCTCCGAAGGACGCCACCGAGGTCTCAGCTGCCCTGGTCTTCGCTCGCCCTGTCGCCGACGTGGTCGATCTCCTGTCGAAGAACAGGCCGGCACTGCTCGAGCCGTTCCTGCCGGAGGACGAGACCGACGCGGCCGTGTCGGTGGCGCGAGCTCTCTCGTGGTTGTTCACGAGTGACGACGCCCCGGCGTTCGCGGTGGTGCTCAGCGGAGCGAAGGCACTCGTCGTCGAACGCGAGCGCTGGGCCGAAGGTCGCTACCTCGCCGTCGATCTGCAGCTCGTGCTCGACCGCAACGAGGTGAAGAAGCGGGGTGGCGAGTTCGATCGTGCCGTCGCTGCGCTCGCCGCGGAGTCGGTCTCACCCGACGTCGACGGCACCACGTGGTGGACCGAGACGCTTGACGACTCGGTCAAGCACACCGTCGGTGTATCGAAGGATCTCCGTGACGGCGTGCGGGAATCGATCGAGATCATCGCCAACGAGGTCGTGCGCCGCCGTGCCGCGCAGGGACTCGACCCGTTGCCCTCGAGCGAGGCGAACACACTGGCCCGGCAGTCGCTGAGATATCTCTACCGCGTGCTGTTCCTGCTGTTCGCCGAAGCATCGCCCGAGCTGCGTGTGCTTCCCGTCGGTGCACCGGAGTACGCCCTGGGGTACGGCCTCGACCGGCTGCGCGAGCTCGTGCTCGTCGAGCTCGGCGAGGAATCCCGCCACCGCACTCACCTGCACGAGTCGCTCGACACCCTGTTCCGCCTCGTCGACGCCGGCCATGAGAAGTCGACCGCTACCGACGCAGATCTCCCCGAAGGACTCGAGTTCCATCCGCTGAGCGCCGATCTGTTCCGACGAGAGTCCGTCGCGCTGATCGATGCGGCGAAACTCGGCGACGGAGCTTTGCAGCGCGTGCTCTCGCTGCTGCTGCTCACTCGCGAGGAGCGGACCAAGAAGGGCGGGGACCGAGGCTTCATCTCCTACGCTGACCTCGGCATCAATCAGCTCGGCGCCGTGTACGAGGGCCTGATGTCGTACAGCGGCTTCTTCGCCGAGACCGATCTGTTCGAGGTGGCGAAGGACGGCGACTCGTCGAAGGGCTCGTGGGTCGTGCCCGTCGAGCGCGCGCACGACATCGCGAAGCAGCACTTCGTGATGACCGAGGATCCGATCACCCACGAGCGGGTGCAGCGGCGGTATCGAGGAGGCGAGTTCGTCTTCCGGCTCTCCGGCCGTGAACGCCAGACTTCGGCCTCGTATTACTCTCCCGAAGTCCTGACGAAGTTCGTCGTCGGCCAGGCACTTGAGGAACTGCTCGATCAGGAGGGTCACACCACATCGGCCGAAGAGATCCTCAGCCTGAGCGTGTGTGAGCCCGCACTCGGCTCGGGTGCGTTCGCCATCGAGGCGGTACGCCAACTCGCCGATGAGTACCTCAGCCGACGCGAGCGGGAGGTCGGCGAACGCATCGACCCCGACGAGCGTCCGCGCGAGCTGCAGAGGGCCAAAGCCGCGATCGCCCTGCATCAGGTGTACGGGGTCGACCTGAACGCGACCGCCGTGGAACTCGCCGAGATCTCGCTGTGGCTCGACACCATGGTCGACGGTCTGCAGGCGCCCTGGTTCGGCCTGCGCCTGCGGCGGGGTAACTCGCTGATCGGTGCCCGGCGAGCGGTGTACTCGTCGCAGCAGGTCAGTGACAAAGCGTGGCTCAAGGACGTGCCTACGGATGTACCAATGGCCTCACTCGTCGACGACATGCGGGAGGGCCGGATCGGCTCGGCGACGAGCGGGCGGGTCCATCACTTCCTCTTGCCCGCCGAAGGCTGGGGTGCAGCCGTCGACGCGAAGGAGGGTAAGGAGCTCGCTCCCGAAACACACGCGAAGCTCCGCGTCTGGCGCAACGAGATGCGCAGGAAGCCGTCGAAGAAGCAGCTCGATCGTCTGCTCGGTCTGAGCCATCGCGTCGAGGTGCTGTGGCAGTTCACCCTGCGTCGTCTGGAGATCGCCGAGTCGCAGGTGCGACGTGAGGTGACGCTGTGGAACGACCCGCGTGATGCTCATGAGCCCGCAGCTGCAATCACGCGCGACGACATCGAACGTTTCCTGAAGGATCCGAACGGCGCATACCAGCGCCTTCGTCGCGTGATGGACGCCTGGTGCGCAATGTGGTTCTGGCCGCTCACCGACTCCCTGACGGATGGCGCAGCGCCGCCGACGTTCGATGAGTGGCTCGACGGCCTCGCTTCGCTCCTCGGTGTGCACGCCGAGGTGAAAGCTCCGAAGCGTGCGTCGGAAGGCGCACAGACTCTGGGCCTTCCGACGAACTGGCATGACCTCGATGCAGCGGAAGAGGTGGAGCTCGGCTTCGCGCAGGTGGAGAATGTCGACGCCGCCCTGGCGAGTCATGGGTGGCTGCGGGCCTCAGAGAACATAGCTCGCGCGAACGGCTTCTTCCACTGGGAGCTCGACTACGCTGGCGTTTTCGCGCACGGCGGCTTCGATCTTCAAGTTGGAAACCCGCCGTGGGTACGGCCCGATTTCGATGCAACTGCATCTCTCGCCGAGCACGACGTGTGGTTTGCGCTAGCGACTAAACCTACGACAACCGATTTCAAAGCTCATCGCGAGGGAGTTTTGTCCGGTGACGAAGCATCGAGGCTGCATGTCGATGATTCAACAAATGCCGTCGCCGTTCGCACCTACCTGAGCGCGATTACGAACTTTCCCACCCTTTCCGGACTACGGCCTGACCTGTACCGCTGCTTTATGGAGTTGACCTGGAACCACCTGAGCCCGCGCGGCGCGGTCGGACTGATCCATCCCGAGTCTCATTTCACAGACGAAAATGCCGGTCTACTTCGCGAGCTTACCTACGCACGACTTCGCCGACACTGGCAGTTCGTTAACGAATTGTCGCTGTTCGAGATTCATCACGACACAGCCTTCGGAGTTCATGTCTACGGGAAACCGAGTGCCACCGACTTTATGACGGCTGCCAGCCTCTACCATCCGGAAACGGTACTAGGCTCACTTCGGCACGACGGAGGTGGCCTTGAACCCGGTATCAAGGATGCCGAGGGGCGTTGGGACGTGCGGGCACATCGCGGGCGCATTACTCATGTGGATGATGACACCCTTCGAACATGGCACCGTCTCCTGGAGGAGCCGACGACCCGCGTACATCGCACACGCATGATTAGCGCCGTGAATTCGGCCACCGCATCGGTGCTTGCGAAGCTTGCAGGTGCCCCCCGATTGGGAGCTCTCGGACTAAGTTTTTCGCAGGGGTGGAACGAAACCACCGATTTTAACCACGGCTTCTTCACGAAGTCGTGGGGTGAAGTTGATTCCTGGAGTCAAGCCATCCTACAGGGGCCGCATTTGTTCGTCGCAAACCCTTACTATAAGTCGCCGAATCGCGAGATGCGGCACAATCTCGATTGGTCGCCTGTTGATTTGGAGTCACTCTCACCCAGCGCCATGCCCGTCACCTCGTACAAACCCTCGAAGCCACGCGCCGAGTACGATTCCTCGTATACGCACTGGGGTGCTGAACGCCAAGCCGCCCGTGATTACTATCGAATCGCTTGGCGTAACATGGCGAATAACAAAAACGAACGCACCCTGATTGCGGCTGTGATACCGCCTGGGGCAGCTCACATCCATGGAGTGTCTTCGGCCGGAGGCGTGAGATCGATGGCTGCCGTGATGGACGCCGCCACCATCATGACAACTCTCGTCGCCGACATGAGTGTTCGGACCTCTCCGAAGAGCGGTATCCGCGTAAGTACGGTGCAGCGGCTGCCCCACCACATTCACCCTGCACTGCTCACTGATGCTCGCACGAGAATGGTTCGACTCGTTTGCCTCACGTCCGCGTACAGCGAACTCTTCAGCGGCGTAGGTCTCGGCAAGCCACCGAGGGAGGTGGGATGGATCGGCGGCATTTCATATCCTGAGCGACCAGAGCTCGGAGACCTTCCAGCGGAATGGACGCCGGACGTCCCCCTCCGCCGAGCATCTGACCGACGCCAGGCGCAGGTCGAGATTGACGCCATCGTCGCACTCTCCCTCGGCATCACCGCCGATGAACTCTGCACGATCTACCGCACCCAGTTCGCCGTTCTCTACGGCTACGACCGCAACACCTACTTCTACGACGCCAACGGGCGACTCGTCCCGAACGAGGTGCTGAAGGTGTGGCGGCAGAGGGGCGAAGCGATCTCGCAGGAGGAGCGAACCGCGACGAACGCGTCAGGAAACACCTACGAGTACGACCTGCCGTTCGTCACGCTCGACCGTGAGGCCGACATGCGTCAGGCCTACGCCCACTTCGAGAAGATCCTGCAGGAGCGCTCATGAGCGAACTGCTGCCCTCGCGTGAGGCGGTGCAGGTCCGCGAGGCTTTGACCGACTACCTCACCACGACCTTCGCGCTGTCGGATGTCGACGCTCAGCGCTCGCTCACCGAGTTCCTCACCGATCCCGGGGCCGGCATCTTCCGCGGTCCATTCGTCCGGGCGCGCATCCCGTTCCGTGCGGCAGAAGAAGGATGGCGGGAGACACTCGACTGGTACGAGGGCCACACCCCATACGGCCACCAGGCCGATGCGTTCCGTCGTCTCAGCAGCTCGAACCTGGGAGAGCAGCCCGACGGATCGGTGAAGGAGCATCCCCTTCCGACCCTCGTCGTCACCGGTACCGGGTCGGGAAAGACCGAGGCGTTCCTATATCCGATCCTCGACCACGTGCTGCGCGCGAAAGCGGCGGGCGCAGATGGCGTGAAGGCCCTCATCCTCTATCCGATGAACGCACTGGCGAACGACCAGGCGCGACGCATCGCCGAGATGATCCGCGGACATGACGCGCTCAAGGGCGTGCGCGCGGCGCTCTACACCGGTGAACAGGCGGGTGCGAAGCGCACACGAGTCACCGACGACGGCCTCATCAATCACCGCGAGACGATTCGCGACGATCCGCCCGACATCCTGCTCACCAACTACAAGATGCTCGATCAGGTGCTGCTGCGCCCGGCCGACCGCGCCCTCGTCGAGGCGATGAGCCAGGGCCTGCAGTACCTGGTACTCGACGAGTTCCACACCTACGACGGCGCGCAGGGCACCGACGTCGCGATGTTGCTGCGGCGACTCGGGCTCGCGTTGCGTCGCTCACGCGGTGACGCGCGACCTCTCGACGCCGAGTTCGAGGCCTTCCCCCTCGGCGACGTGACACCGATCGCGACCAGCGCGACTCTCGGTGACGACGGCGACCCGTCGGGCATGCTCGCGTTCGCCGAGACCGTGTTCGGCCGACCATTCGACACCGAGAGCGTCCTCACCGAGACCCGGCAGTCGGCGCGCCTGTGGATCCAGAACGCCCGCGCCGCCGGCCGGATTCCGACGACCCCGGCGGCCGGCATCAACAATGCTCTCGCCACGGCTGTCGCCGAGGCCGATATCGCGGAGGATGCATCCTCGTCGGAGATCGCCGCAACAGTGCTCGACCGTCTGTACCCGGCATCCACCGATCCTGACGTGGCGTACACACCCGTCGAATGGGCGGATCTACCGGACGAGGACCTCCTGGCGAGCGTCGCTTCCCACCCCCTGATCCACTCCATCGCTCAGGCCGCTGACAAGTCGATCTCGATCGACGACCTCGCCGATCAACTGCTGCCACGCGGCCTCGGGACCGACGAGACGTTCGAGTCACGGCGCGATGTGCGACGCACCTTCCTCACCCGCGTCTTCGCGATGCTCAGCCATGTGCGCGCGCGAGTCGGCCGGGCTGCATTGTCGATCGACCTCAATCTCTGGGTTCGCGAACTGACCCGCATCGACCGGGCCGCCTCGCCCATCGTGCGTTTCTCGTGGTCGGATGACGGGCCGAGCGATGCCTTGCTCGACGACGGTGAGTTCGCCGTCTTCCCGGCGATCTACTGCCGTCATTGCGGCCGCAGCGGCTGGGGCGTCGAGCTCGCACCGACCGGCAACGAACTTTCGGCCGATGACGAGAGCATCCGTCGCAACCACGCCTCACGCGAGACGCGCAGTCGCTTCCGGGCACTGCTGCACGCTCCAGGCGAAGCCGAGTCCTTCGAGGCCGGTACCCCCGTCGCGGGCTTGGCCTGGTTCGATCCCGAGTTGCGTCGCGTCTCGGCGACGCTCCCCGAGGATGACGACGGCACAGCGGTCTACCTGCCGGTCCTGACTCTGACCGGTGATGACGCGAGCGACGACTCGCGCGACGACGTGTGTCCGGCCTGTCAGCGCCGTGACGGCATCCGCTTCCTCGGGTCGGCCATGGCGACGATGCTCAGCGTGATCGTGACCACGCTCTTCGGCGACGCGCAGCTCGACCGTGCGGAGAAGAAGGCCCTCATCTTCACCGACAACGTGCAGGATGCCGCGCATCGGGCCGGATTCGTGCAGAGCCGCGCGCACGTGTTCGCGCTGCGCAACGCCATTCGGCAGGCGGTGGGCGATCAGCCTGCTCCGCTCGACGAGATCGTCACCCGCATGGTGCAGCAGGCAGGCGACGACCCTGACGCCAGGTATCGCCTCGTGGCTCCCGAGCTCGTGGAGCGCGAGGACTTCGCGCCGTTCTGGTCAAGCGACACTCTTCGCCAGGTGCCGACCCAGGTGCGCACTCGGATCAACCGACGCCTGCTTTTCGACGTGGCGATGGAGTTCGGACTGCACTCCCGCGTCGGACGCACGCTCGAACTCACCGGCAGCCTGGCGGCAGGCGTCGACGCGTCCGACGCCAAGCTCGAGGCACTCGGCCGGAAGGTGTTGGTGGACGGAGGCTCGGAGACCCTCGAAGGACTGTCGGCTGCCGACGCGGAGCCGGCAATCGTGCTGCGCTGGGTGCGCGGCGTGCTGGAGCGCATGCGCGAACGCGGTGCCATCGAGCACGAGTGGTTCGCGAAGTACATCGCCGAAGACGGTCGTCGCTGGAACGTGTCGGGCGGACGCCCCCGCGGGACAGGCATGCCTGCGTTCCCACCCGGGCGAGAGGCGCCTGCCTTCCCGCGCGTCGGACCCCATGCGCCGACGGGCACGGACGGGCACCGCACGCATCTCGACGTGGTGTCGTCGTCGCAGAGCTGGTTCGCCACGTGGGCGCGCAAGACGCTCTCGGTCACCGCGTCCGAGGGGTCGACACTCACTGCCGCGCTGCTGGCCTCTCTGACGAAGGACGGGCTGCTACACGCAGTGAACATCGCGACCGGATCCGCCACCGTCTACGCCATCCCCCCGGCATCCGTGATCGTGGCGCCGGTGACCGACGCTGAGCTCTTCTATGGACGAACCCGACTCGTCTGCGACGTCTGCCAGAACCCGGTCACGGGCCTTCCCTCCGCTGTGGCGGCTCTGCGCGACGGGCCGTGCATGTCGGCGCGGTGCCCCGGCAGGCTGCGCACGGCGCAGACAGGTCAGAACTACTACCGCGGCCTGTACGACGAGGGGCAGATGCGACGTGTCGTCGCCCGCGAGCACACCGGTCTTCTCGACGACGATCTGCGGCTGCAGTACGAGAACGCCTTCAAGTCCTCGGACGAAGACCCGTCCGCACCGAACGTGCTGGTGGCCACCCCGACACTCGAGATGGGCATCGACATCGGCGACCTGTCGACCGTGATGCTCGCAGGTCTGCCGCGAACCGTGGCCTCATACCTGCAGCGGGTCGGCCGCGCCGGACGCCTCACGGGCAACGCTCTCTCGATCGCCACGGTCACCGGTCGCGGCGACCAGCTGCCCCGCATGGGTGATCCGCTGTCGGTCATCAACGGCGCAGTCCGCCCGCCGGCCACCTATCTCGACGCCCAAGAGATAGTCCAGCGGCAGTACATCGCGTCTCTGCTCGACCGACGCACCGGGGCCGGGCTCTTGACACAGACCGACACGCACGACGTGTTGGCGTCGAGCGAACGCGGCACCCTCCTCGGTGATCTGGTCGACGACGCGGACGGCCATCACGAGCAGTACCTCGAAGAGTTCCTCGCGACCCTGCCCGGGATCGCGCCCACGACAGCCGAGCGGCTGCGTGCGTTCGCGGCACCCGTCAGCGGTGGCGGAACATCGCCACTCGTCGACACGGTGCGCGATGCGGTACAGCGCTGGAACAAGCAGATCGACGTTCTGACCTTCCGCCGCAAGGAGATCGCCGACGCGATCCCTGATCTGGAAGCCGCCAAGGATCTCGGCCTCGAGCCGGACGCCGAGGAGAATCTTCGCACCGCGAGGATCACCCACCGTATGCTGGGCCGCCAGCTGAACGAGCTGCACACCGACCATTGGGTCGCTTCGCTCGAGCGATTCGGCCTTCTGCCGAACTACACCCTGCTCGACGACTCGGTGACGCTCGACGCCGCGATCTCGTGGGTCGACCCCGAGACCGGGAGCTGGCAGGAGGATCCGGTGAGCTATCAGCGCGGCGCCTCGGTCGCGATCCAGGAGCTCGCGCCCGGCGCCTACTTCTACGCTCAGGGCTTGGAGATCGAGATCGACGCCGTCGATCTCGGTCCCGGGGGCGAAGCCGTGCAGGAGTGGGCGTTCTGCGCACGATGCGGCCATGGGCGCAACCTCGTGGCAGGAGACGGGCTGAACATCTGTCCACGGTGCGGGGCGAAAGGACTGAACGACGTCGCCCAGCGACTTCGCGTGGTCGAACTCGACACGGTGTCGGCCATCGCGCGCCGCGACGAGGCGTCGATCAGCGACCGCAGCGACGAGCGCCGCCGCACGCGCTTCACCGTTCAGGTCGCTGCAGATCTCGACCCGGCCGGCGTGGCCAGGCGCTGGTTCGACGACGAGACGCATTTCGGTGTCACCTACGCGCGCGACCTGACGATCCGATGGCTCAACCTCGGACGACAGAGCGCTGGCGGCGAGGCACGGCTCATCGCCGGTCGGGAACATCACGCTCCGCTGTTCCGTGTGTGTGACACGTGCGGCAAGCAGGACTCGCAATCGGGTGGAAATCGCCCGAGCGATCACCGTTCGTGGTGCGTTCGGCGCCGGGAGACCCGGGAGCACACGATCGCGCTCGCGCTCAGCCGCACGCTCGTCACGCAGGGAACGTTCCTGCGTCTCCCCATCGGGATCACGCTCGGCGACTCGCTCGCCGTGCCGAGCCTGGCGGCCGCGCTGATGCGTGGGCTACGCGAGGTCATGGGTGGCGACCCCGATCATCTTCGCGTCATTTCGACGATCGAGCCCGTCGGTGACGACACGACCGCGGAATCCCTGCTCGTGCATGACGCGGTGCCGGGTGGCACGGGCTACCTCGCCGAACTCGCCGATCCGGATCGAATGTTCGAGTTGCTGTCGACGGCGTGGAGGATCGTCCGCGACTGCGAATGCCGTAGCGAGCAGCGCGCCGCCTGCCATCGGTGCCTGTTGCCGTATGCGAGCGGGAACACGAGCGTCGTCTCGCGGGCGAGCGCCGAACAGGCGCTCGCGAAACTGCTGCGCGTGGGTACCGATGGTGAGCCCCACGCATTCGTGCCCGTCGAGCAGGACCCGGGAGTCGTGCTCGACGAGTCCACGATCGAGCAACTGTTCAGGATGCGCTTCATCGAGCGAGCACAGAAGCTCGGCGGAACCGTGAAGGAGAAGCCCGGGGACTGGGGCAACAAGGTCCAGGTGAGCTTCCCGGGGGACGCGCGCCTCTGGAAGCTGAGCCCGCAGGTGTCGCTCGGATTCACGAAGCCTGACTTCGTCCTCGAACAGCACGGCGGCGGAGCCGAACCCATCGCGATCTACACCGACGGGAAGGCATTCCACGCCAGCATCCTGCACAATAAGCTCGCCGAAGATGCCGGGAAGCGGGCGCTCGCACGCAACGGCGGACACCGGGTGCTCGCGGTGACGTGGGCCGATCTGCAGGACGACGACGCGCTGCCCCACGACTGGATCGACCCCGGCTTCGCCGAGCGGATCGCTCCGATGTATCAGCTTCCGCTGGTGCAGCTCGACCGACTCCACGCCGATCCGTTGACGACGCTCATGGAGTGGATGCAGGACCCGGTCGGGGAGGCGAAGCGCCGCGACAAGATCGCTCGTGCTCTCCCCATGATGACGAGGAGCGCCGGTGGTCCGGCGCCCGCCGTCACGCCCGTGAATGCGGCATCCGCGGTGATGCGGGGGGCTGCCGATCCGGCTTCGGACGACTCGATGATCTGGGTCGTGGATCGCGGTGCTCTCGTCCACGCGACTCGGATGGGCGATCAGGGCGCATCGGAGTTCGCCCTGATCATCGACGACCGAGACGCTGCTGTCGGCGCCGAGGGTTTCACGGACGCATGGCGACTCTGGTTGCATCTGTCGAACGTGATCGGTTGGCGACACGATCTCAGCGCTGTCGAGATCCTCGCGCTGTCACAGGTCGTCGACGCGGGCGCTGACGCTGGCTCGACGGGCGTGCTCGGGCAAGTCGACTTCCCGCTCGCGAACGTCAGCATCGAATGGAAGACACTCGCCGAGGGCGCCACCTCCGCGGAGAAGATCCTGATCGCCGCGTTCGCCGCCGCCCCCGGCATCCCGATCCCGAAGATGGGACTCGAGTTGGGCGACGGCATCCCGTTCTCCTTCGTCTGGGAGGATGAGCGCGTCGCGACTGCCTGGGGGCTCGATGATGACGATCGAGAGTCCCTCGCGTCACTCGGATGGACCGCAGTGGAACCCGAGGCGGATGCGGTCATGAATGCCCTCGCATCTTCAGGAAGGAACTGACCATGCCCACGATCGTCTGGGGGGCCGCGAAGGACCCGAAGCATGACCAGGCTGTGAAGGCCAAGATCTACACCTTCCTGGGGAAGCTCAGCGACGACGACACCGTGCCGGGACTCCACATCGAGCCGATGCAGAAGCCGCGCGATGCGCGTGCGCGCACGGGCCGGGTCGACATCCACTGGCGCGCCGTGCTCTTCAAGCTCGAGCCCGCCGGAGACGAGCCCGTATACGTGTACGCCGGGACATGGCACCATGACGAGGCCATCAAGCGGGCCCGCACCACGACGCTGAGCATGAATCCGGTCAACGGTCTGGCCGTCCTACGGCAGGAGCTCGACACCGCCGATGAGATCGAGGCGCAGGCCCCTGCGGCGGCCGCGCCCATCGTCGAGGAGTCGCCCGCCCAGACGACGGAACTCCTCGCCGATCTCGGGTTCTTCGTCACCGACCTGACCGAGGAGTTCGGATTCGACCAGGAGACGGCGGAGGCGGCCTTCCGCGTTCTGGACGAGGAAGCCCTTCTCGACTTCGCGACCGGTCTCGACACCGCCTGGCAGGCGGACGTTCTCGTCGCGATGGGCGCAGGAACCGCGCTCCACCTCATCAAGGAAGAGCTCAAGCTCGACCAGCCTGTCATCATCGACCCGGGCGCGGACGATGACACGAAGCTCGTCGAAGCGCTGCGGCATCCCGCCGCTCAGATGCAGTTCACGTTCATCGACGACACCGAAGAGCTGCGGCGTGTCATCGAGGGCGGCGACTTCGGCGCATGGCGTGTGTTCCTGCACCCGGAACAGCGGGAATACGCCGAGCGACCCCGCAACGGCTCGTTCCGCCTCACCGGAGGGGCCGGCACCGGGAAGACCGTGGTGCTGTTGCACCGCGGTCGGCACCTGGCCCGGAAGGACCCTCACGCACGGATCGTGCTGACGACGTTCACGCGAGCCCTGGCCGAGAATCTGCGTCGCGACCTGGAGCGCCTCGATCCCGACCTCCCGTTCGCGGCGAAGCTGGGAGAACCGGGCATTCTCGTCCGCGGAGTCGATCAGATCGCGTCCGACGTGCGCGCAGCCGCCGGAGGTGCGGCCTTCGGCGATGCGTCACTGGCGGTCATCGGGTCGTCCCGCGACAGCATGGCGAGCGCCGCAGAGATCGACTGGAAGTCGGCGATCCATGAGGCCGGCGGCGACCTGCCGATCGCACTGAGGTCCGAAGCATTCCTCGACGGCGAATACACCCAGGTAGTGCTTCCGCACCGCATCCACGAGCTCGACGACTACCTGCTGGTGCGCCGGCCAGGGCGCGGCGTCGCGCTCGACCGCGGACGACGCGCAGCGGTCTGGGCAGTCATCGAACAGGCGCGCAAGAACCACCGGATCGCCGGTGCGCTCTCGTTCGCCGAGGTGGCTGCCATCTCGGCAGAGTGGCTGAAGTCGAACGGACAGACCCTCGCTGATCACGTGCTGATCGACGAAGCCCAGGACCTCGTTCCGTCGAAGTGGCAGTTGCTGCGTGCTCTCGTGGCCGAAGGCCCTGACGACCTCTTCATCGCAGACGACACGCATCAGCGGATCTACGGGCAGCCCACGGTGCTGAAGCGCTACGGCATCGCCGTGCAGGGCAGATCCCGCCGCCTCACACTGAACTACCGCACGACTCTCGAGAACCTGAGATACGCGATGGAGATCCTGTCCGGCGTGGAGTACTCCGATGCCGAAGCAGAAGACGTGACGACCGCGGGCTATCGCTCGTCACGCAGCGGACCGAAGCCGGTCACCCGCCCATCGAAGTCGGATTCCGCGCAATTCGACGCGATCGCGGACGACGTGAAGCGATGGATCGCCGAAGGCGTGAAGCCCGAGACCATCGCCATCCTGTCGACCTCGAACACCTCATCGAAGAAGGTGCAGCAGGGGCTCGGACAGCGTGACGTGCCGGTGGCACTTCTGAACTCACCTCGCATCACAGGCGGACAGCCGGTCGCGATGACGATGCACAACGCGAAGGGCATGGAGTTCTCACGCGTGGTGTTGTTCGACGTTTCGGACGGCGCCTTCCCCCCGGCGATCGCGTACAAGGGTGTGCCGGACGAGGAGAAGCCCGACCTCGACAAGCGCTTCCGCTCGCTGCTGTACGTGGCTGCCAGCCGCGCTCGTGATGAGCTGGTGGTCACTTGGAAGGGAGCGCCGAGCGCTTTGTTGCTCGGTGAGTGAGGGGACTGCGATCGCTCGACCGTGCGGCTGACTCGTTCAGCCGCACGGTCAGAATGTGATCTCAGTCTTGATCTCGATGTTGCGGATGGCTTTGGCCATCATGGAGAACTTCGCTCCGATCTCCAGCGCCTTGACGGGACCGGCATTCGCGATCTGCAGCGCACTCGTGAGATTGGAGGTGGATTCGCGAGTCCCGCTCAGTGTGAAGTCATAGCGGGTCAGGAGGTTGCCGCCCGTCCGCATGTTCACCAGCGCCCTGAGCTGAGGATCATGTGCGAGATGCGAGCGCTTGAGGAGGTCGTCGGCCGCGGCCGGATCAGGTGCCCCGCCGTCGAATGTCAGGTGCGCGCTCAGACGATCCTCTAGCTTCTTCGTGACCTCACGAGCAGCCTCGACGTCCCCACCACCTGCCGGAAGCATGGCAGCGATCTTCGCCTGCAGACTCGAGTTCTCAAGTTCGACCTTCGCCTCGAGAAAGCGAACCTCTGTAGCTCCGAGTACCCGAGCCACGTTCGCGAAGGCGTGATACTTCGTGATGGAGAAGGTTCCGATCGCCTCATCGGCTGATTCGTAACTCTCGGCCTGATACGGGTTCTTGATCAGAAGCGACTTCGGGGCGAGCTGCCCGCTGTCCTGAAGAAGCGTCCGCACAGACTCGATTGCGCGGGCGTTCAGAGCAGGCTCGACAGAGTAGGGGACGATCATGGCGTCGGAGTCTGCAAGCAGGCGGACGTCGTCCGAATCGTGTGCGATCCGGAGATAGAGATCGTCGTCGGCGACCAGGATCGATCTGGGACGGATCAGGTGAGCGTCGGAGGACAAAGTTCTTCTCCCATCAGAGGCGCAAGGCCGTAGCAAGATCGTCAGCATCGACGATGCTTCGTACGAGGAGGGCGACGCCGACAGCGGCCAGGACGGCGACGATGCCGGCGAGAACACGACGTCGCTTCGTCGCAGTGCGTTGCAGATTCATCCCGAAGATGAGGCCCGCCTCGAGGTCGGCAAGCACGACCTGCCTTCCTAGGGCTGCGATCGTCTCGCGCGCACCTTGCAACGCTGCGTCGCTCGAAGAGGCAAGGCCGTAACGATCGACGACGATCACGACGGGCGACCTGTCTGCGCCGTCAGGCTCGGATCCCCTGAGTTCGATGCGGAGCAATCCTGCCGCAAACTTGACGGTTGCATCCCCGACACGTTGACCCACACTGGCCGTGTTCAGAGACGCGGATTTCGCGCGTATACGGGAAAACCCTGTCTCCTCGGAGGACACGACCAGGCCATCCGCCGCGGCGTCCACCCCTTGGCGAGATTCGGATTGTGCGTAGCCGATGATCATCAGAGGCTTCTGGTCAATCTGTCGCGCAGTTTTTCGGCGTAGTCGTCGGCGGACAGGCTGCCGGTCACGAGCTTGGCTTTGAGCTGTGTGGTGGCGAGCTTGATCACGTCGACAGAAGCGACTCGCTCGGCGATCTCTTCGAACTCCTTCACCCCGGGAGGGTGGTCGACGTGGGTAGCGATCAGCACGACCTTCGGCACCTTGATGGTGAGGCTGCTGAGCCAGATGTGAAGCAGACCGAGGTGTGTCCGAAGAAGGTTCGTGGCCTCAACATCATCCCGCGCGACGAGGTCGGCCCGAAACAGATACCAGACGTAGTCGGCACCCTCGGCCGCCTCGCGCCAGTCCGGAAAGCCGAGACCTTGGTTTCCCGGGAGGTCACGTGGCACGTCGAACGTGACGGCGGCGCCGCCTATGTCCAGGTCGAATCTCCCACCGAGATCGGCGTCGACCGTCGGGACGCTGGGCAGCGTCGGGAGGTTGCCAGTCTCGAGATACCGGAGCAACGTGGTCTTGCCGACTCGCTGAGCACCGAGGATCGCGACGTTCTTACCGTGCAGCTTCTTCGGAAGGTTCGTGCTGATCGCCTTGACAGCGGCGATGACGGCCGTGGTGACCACGGGAACAGCCATAACAGCGATGGGAATCAACAACGGAATCGGCACAGCAACAGCCCCCTGGAATACGAACACGGCCGCGTGGCGGGTGTTTGTCCCGGCCCTGCCTTGCGTGCGGATCACGCTCAGCCTAATGGGATGCGGGAAGAACTTTCCCGTTACCTATTGAATGTGTTGTGATATCTATTACTTAGCTATAGCATTTCTTAAGGTCGCCCACAGTCAAGGAGAGTCACATGACCACCACCGACATCACCGTTCCCGTCCCGCAGGACCGCGTGCCCGAGTTCTATCGCTGGTTCGCCGACTGGGTCGATGGGCCGAACCTCCACGACGCTTCGTCGATCGTCCCCCAAAACGATGTCTCGAATGTCGAAGACGCTGCGATTCGATGGTGGGAATCACTCGGCGCGCGCGAGCGACAGATCTTCAGCCTCTGGATCGACGCATCGCCCAAGATGCTCACCGCCGAAGAGATCATCGAGGCGATGAATCTGAAAGGAGCACGAGACATCCCGGGCATCCTCTCTTGGCCCACCCGAAAGGGCGCGAAGGTCGGCTTCCGCGCCACCTGGCGCTTCCGCCGCGATCCACTCACCGACAGCCCCCTGTACGGCATCGAGGATGTCACCTACGCCGATCTGTTGCGGCGTGCTCGTTCAGCCGCGGAAGGAGCATGATCGTGGTCGACTTCGCACACCCGGAGGACCTGCGCCGGCCCTCGACTCCCGACCACCGCGACCTGCTCGGTTGGAGCTTTCGCGATGAATGGGACGGTGACGACACGACGACCGTCCTCCTTTGGGCGGACCCTCATGCCGGAATCTTCCACGAACGGCACTGCAGCCACATCTCCCCCGCAGTGCCGACCGCGAAGTGTCTCATGCAGGAAGTTCGCGAGGTTTGGGAGGTCGAGAGACTGAAGGGAACCGATCGCTACTTCGGCTTCTGCGGCCGCTGCCTCACGAGGCGGATCAAGGACTTCGGTTGGGCGCCTTCAGAACGCGACACCGCGCAGATCGACACCGTGAAGTTGCTCCTCAACGACCTTCGCATCCTGAACGGCCACCCCATCACGGAGCACGAGCTGCTCACGAAGATGGGACGGTACTCGAGCGGCGCGCCCACTCTCCGAGGGCTGCGGCGCCAGCTCGCCTACATCCGAGACAACCGAGGAGACGAGGAAGTCGATCTGGTCAGATTCGTCGTCGCCTCCCGCTGACCATCGGGCCTCTCGCTTCAAGAAGTGTTCCAATCACATCAGGCGTACACTGGCCCATAAGTAGACGCACCGTTGCGAAATTCCAGCCTCAAGGAGCTCAACCATGGCCCTCACCGCACACTCCACCATCGGCGACTGGCTGAACGACCCGACCGGCGGGCCACTCATCCGCGCACTCTTCGAGCAGACGGGCGCCGACCCCGAGCTCCTCACCCCCGTGCTCGGACTGCCGCTGCAGCAGCTCGTCGCGATGAGCCAGGGTCAGCTGCCGCAGTCCGTCGTCGACGACCTCGTGCGAGCGGCCAACGGCGGCGAGACCCCCGAGGCCGATGAGTCCGAGGGTTGGATCGAGAAGCCCACCACCGGACGTTTCGCAGGCAAGACCGTGATCGTCACGGGTGCGGCATCCGGAATCGGCAAGGCCACGGCATCCCGCATCGCCCGCGAAGGCGGACGCGTCATCGCCTCCGACATCGCCGCCGACAAGCTCGACGCCCTGAAGACCGAGCTGCCGGATGCCGACATCACCATCGTCGCCGGCGACCTCACCAAGCAGGACGCGATCGACGCGGTCATCGCCGCCGCAGGCGACCGCATCGACGCGCTTGCGAACGTCGCCGGCATCAACGACGACTTCTCCCCCGCGGGCGAGACGACGGATGCCGTCTGGGACCGCGTCATCGCCATCAACCTCACCGCCCCGTTCAAGCTCATGCGCGCGGTGCTGCCGATCATGGAGAAGGCCGGCCGCGGCTCGATCCTCAACGTCTCCAGCGAAGCGGGTCTGCGCGGCAACGCCTCGGGCAACGCCTACACGGCCAGCAAGCACGGCATCATCGGCGTCACGAAGTCCGCGGCGTTCATGTACGGGCCGAAGGGCATCCGCGTGAACTCCGTCGCTCCGGGCGGCGTCGCGACCGGCATCCCGATGCCCCCGAACATGTCGGAGTACGGCTCCGGCCGCCTGGCCCCGTTCCAGCAGGCGATCCCGACGGTCGCGACCGCCGAGCACCTTGCCGCATCGATCACGTTCCTGCTGTCGGACGACGCCGTGAACATCAACGGTGCCGTGCTCGCATCCGATGGGGGATGGTCGGTGCAGTAAGCACCCCGAAGACCACGCCCCTGCCGACCCGAACGGCAGGGGCGTTCTCCCCCGTTCTCAGCGTGTACGCTCTCATGCTTTGATGAGCGGATGAGGAGTTTCATCCATACAGAACTTGAGTTGCTCAGTAATCCCGTCGGCGACTGGGCAACCTGGCTCAGTGTGGGGTTTTCAGTCACCGCGGCGATAGTCGCAGGGCTTGCATTTCTTTCATTGAGGAAGCGAGAGCGACGGCAGGCCCTAACCGAGCTTCACGTCTCCCTGACATCGGGAGAGACCGCCGCAGCCCGGAACGCGGTTGGAACACTCCTGTATTCGCCCAACGCGGTTAACCAGCCGTCTCGCCTCGACGGCATAAGTGCTTACTTCGCACTCATCTGGTCTCTACAGCGGGCGAGAAATGTCTTTCGAACTCAGTTCTTACCGTCGCAGCAGTTAGATGCCCCAATGTCTCGCTGGCAGAAGGTCGTACCTCGTCGACGACTACGCGAATCCACCGAGGCCCTGACGTGGAATCTCACCGAGATCGCCGATAACATCGTCCGCTTCCACGACGAGTATGGAGCTGCCTGGGAAGTCGAGGATGAGGACGCGTGGGCTGAGATCAGCGAGTACGTGAACGCTGATCGGATTCGAGAGCGGCTTCGCTCGCGAAACAGTTCGATTCACCCTTCGCAATTAGAGGTTTCAGCTCACGGTCAAGACGCAGGAACCTGACCGCTTCAACGGACCCAGCTCCCGGCAACTCCTCCCTGGTCGCGATCTTAAAGAGCCCCCGAGCATCCTCGAGGCCACACTCGACCGGCCGAATCACCCCGCCAACGTGAGTCGCTCGGACTCTTCGGTGGACGGCGAGTCATATCGGGCATCGGTGATCGCCTGAGCGAGGCGCTGGACACCGGGCTAAGCACGGGTGGGCTCCAGCGACGTTCCGGGGGATCGATCGCCGAAGCGAATTGACGAGACGGTGGTCGCGCCCGTCCGGGATAGCCGCAGCACGAATGACCGGTTCAGTAAGCGTCAGTCTTGGAGGCCGGCACGGCGACCGTGCCGGCCTTCGAACTCGCCGATCGCTCGCCGCGCCTTGCGTAGTTCCAAGATCCCGATGATCACTCCGGCGCCGAAGACGGCAGGGCCGATCCATCGGTAAAGCGCGCTCGGATCGAGCACAAGCGTGACGACCCATCCTGCAACCATGATCGCGGAGAACACGATCGAGTAGACCGCGAAGTTCTTGCGGCGCTGCAATGCCATGCGCTGCTGGATCAGGGAAGGCTCGGCGTTGGGCTCGCTCATGTGGCGAGCCTAGACCGCGGCACCCTGCCGGACTCGAGCCACGATCTTTCGGCGGATGAAAGACTGACCCCATGCCCGAGCGTCCCGAGATCGTCTGCATCTGCGGTTCCATGCGGTTCGTCGATGACATGCGAGCCGTGAGCCAGTCCTTGACGCTCGCTGGCGCCATCGTCCTCATGCCTGCCGAGATCGACGGCCCGATCACCGAGGAACAAAAGGCAGCTCTCGGCGAGCTGCACCTACGCAGGATCGACCTGGCCGATCGCGTCGAAGTCGTGAACCGGGGCGAGCACTACGGCGAATCGACGCTTCGCGAGATCGCCTACGCAAAAGCCGCGGGCAAGCCCGTGACCTTCGTCGGCCCCGCCTGGGGCTCGTCGTAGTCCTCACATCTCGCCTCGGTACCCTGGCTCGCATGAAGAAGCTCCCCGCGCTCGCGACGCTGGCCGTCGGCATCCTGCTGCTTTCTGGATGCTCGCAGGCGTCGACCCTCGCAGCCTGCGGCCAGGTCGCAGCTCAAGCCGTGCAGGTGACCGGTGTGATCGAGAGCGTCAGCTCGCCGACCCCCGAGGCCGCGCAGGCGGCTCTCGATGAGGTCAAGAAGGTCGCCGAGAACATTCGCGGTGTCGACGGACCCGACGAGTTCGTCACGCTCCGCGACTCGTGGACGACCAGCATCGACGCATTCGTCGCCGAGGGCGAGAAGGCCATCACCGGCGACGTCACGGGCCTGGATGCAGCATCGACCCAGATGCGCGCGGCGACCGACGCCATGGTCGCCTACTGCACCCCGTGACCGGCGCCGGTCACTCGTCGCGCGGAACGCTCATCGCGATCTCGAAGCTGTCACCGATCACGCGACCTCCGTCGAATACCGGCTCTTCGTCGAGCGTCTCGAGGACGCGAGCGTCCTGCGTGGCAGCAGCAGTCCCACGGTCGCGAGCCTCGCGCGACGGCCACGTGATCATCGAGACCACGACGGACTCCGCTGCGCTCGCTCCCGCAAGGCCGGCAATGCTCTTGAGCTCGCCCGGTTCGTACGACGCCCCGTCTGCGTGAAAGTCGGCCTGGTCGGCTGGATCACTCGACTGCCAGTAGTCGACGACGCTGATCGCACCGTGGTCGCGGTACACGTCCGCCATCCGTTTCGAGAAGACCAGGTATGCGGCTTTGCGTTCGGTCGACACCGGAACGACGGTGATGTCAGCAATGACCATGCTCGGCTCCAGTCCTCGGCTTCACGTGTTGATCGCGCGGATATCCGCCGCCGATCCCCTCCACCGATCCCCTCCAGCTTTGCCGGGCGGGCCCTACCGCGCAATGCCTCGCAGCAGGCGCGTCACTGTCTCCTCGACGCGCTCCGCGCTCAACGGTTGACCGATGAGCGCCGCGTAAGACGCCATGGCGATGAGCTGGTCGGCGATGGCGGCAGCATCCACGTCTTCGCGGATCTCGCCCGCAGCCTGACCGCGCGCGATCCATTCGGCGACCCACGAGCGGATCGGCGCCGCGAGCCGCTCGTTGAGCGCCAGACCGAGCTCGTGGTCGGTCGCCGTCACCGCGATCAGAGCCCGGGCGAGCGCGACGCCCTCGGGCCTCTCCATGCCGGCGGACATCGCGGAGAACCACGCGTGCAGGTCAGCTCGGATGTCGTCGCTCATCGCAACGGTCGCATCCGCGAGGGGCACCTCTCCCTCGAGCAGCGCCTCGCCGAGGATCGCCGCCTTCGACGGCCACCAGCGGTAGATCGTCTGCTTGGAGACTGCCGCAGACTCCGCGAGTCCCTCGATCGTCACTGCCTCATACTCACCGGCCACGACGGCGGCGCGCATCGCCTCGAGCACGGACTGGCGCGCGGCTTCACTTCGGGGACGGGGCACTAGAACAGGCTACTCAGGTGTGGGTGGTGCGTTTCGTCTCGGGCCGCTTCGCGGGCCTCGCTCAACGACCGAGGGGGGGGAGCAACCGCGGGCCTCGCTCAAAGACCGGTGTGGCTGCGCGGTCTTGGATAGAGTCGCGAGATGAGGGAGACACGAGGGCCGTTGAGCATGGGCATGTTGACTCTCGCACTCACGGTGTTCGGACTCGTGTTCTTCGTCGTGACGATGCTGATCATCCACGGCGCGCCCTACCTCGCCGACTCGCTCGGTTCCGCGAACGACCGCCAATGGACCAATTGGTACTGGCTGGCCATGCTCATCGTGGCGCCGACTGTCATCACCGGCGCCGTATCCGGACTGACCTCAGCCTTCGGCGCGTACATCGCCAAGCGCGTCTCGGCGACCCCCGATGGCGCGCCAGCGGATCGGATGAAGATCAGCGTCGGCGCCGGTGTCGGTGGCGCCCTGGGCAGCGCCTTGTTCCTGATCTATATGAGCTGGCTCTATCAGAACGGGCTGGGCCTGTGGATCCTGGTGCTCGGGTCCGCGGTGGTATTCGGCGCCTACGCGGGCTTCACCGCGCTGTGGATCGGACGCAGATCGGGGAGGCCTCAGGCGCCCGCACCTCCGGTCACCGCCGCGGACGGTATGTGACGGCCACGGCTCCAGAACCGAACTCCCGACGATCCACGACGTCGAGCTCGAGCGGCTCGTTCAGGCCGTCGAGCAGCCGGGGACCGTGCCCGGCGACGAGCGGATGCACGACGAACGTGTACTCGTCGATCAATCCCAGATCGGCGAGCGCGAGCGGCAGCGTCACGCCGCCGACGGACAACCCCTCACCGGGCTGATCCTTCAGTCGACGGACTGCGTCGCTCAGGCTCCCCGTCACCAGCTCGGCGTTCCAGTCGACGGACTCGAGCGTGTTCGAGACGACGTGCTTCGGCATACGGTCGAGAGCCTCGGCGAACGGGATCTCCCACTCGTCCATCCAGTCTGGCCACTGTCCGGATGCTGGGCGGCGCCATGCGCCCTGCATCATCTCGTAGGTCGTTCGGCCGTAGAGCACGGCATCCGCTCGCTGCATCTCCGCCGTCCAGAAGCCCATCAGCTCCTCATCCGGAGCGACCCCCGCTTCATGATGGACGCAGCCGTCGAGCGTGACGTTGATCGCGTAGCGCAGTGGTCTCATCTCGCCGATCTCCTTCGATGCGGGCGGTGGGTGGTGCGGGGTGGAACTCAGGGTACGTCCGATCGGCAGCGGTCGTCACCCTGCAGACGAGTGACCGCAGCCACCGAATATGGTTGGCGGATGACCCCCAGCCGGCCTCGTGTCATCTCCATTCGAGGTGGTCGCGTGCGCCCGAGCGGATCCTGGCTGTACCTGTGGATCGACATCACCAGCGGTGAGATCGTCCATGTCGGTGGAACCGGATTCGATCCTGCGCTGCGATCTCACTTGCATATGACGAGCGATGACCCCGATCTCGGACGCATCCGGGCAACTGTCATTCGATACGACGAGCGGGACTTCGACGTGCTTGCCTTCGAGCTGGCTGAAGGGATCGACCGTCGACTCGCGAGAGCGGCGTTGATCGCGCGTCTGCAGGAGGACAGGGACGATGCCGGAGACATGCAGCCAGCTGACGCGCTGCGAGACATCGTCGATCAGATCGTCCGGGCAGTTTCGGAGTACCGCGCGATGCTGTCGGGTGCGACGGAGTAGTCAGCGCGAGGAGTGGCTGTGGAGCGACTTCGGTTGGATCGAGCATCCGGGGTCCGACCAGCCCCTGGCCGGGTGCCGCGCACAGACCTAGGCTGACCGGCATGTTGAAGATCGTGTCGATCGTGATCCGCGTGAACGACCTGCCGGCGCAGTCCCGGTTCTGGCAGGCGGCCCTCGACTACGTCGAGCGGGACCCGGCGGACGACGACTGGGTCGTGCTGAAACCGCGCGACGCGGATGCTCCCTGCATCGCCCTCGACGCGCATCACTCCGATCGGGTGCTGCCTCCACGCATCCACCTCGACATCTATGCCGAGGATCAGGCAGCCGAAGTCCGCCGCCTTGCCGAGCTCGGTGCGCGCGAGGTGCACTGGGACAACCTGCCGGACGACGCGGACTACGTGATCATGGAAGACCCCGAGGGCAATCGCTTCTGCGTTGTGGATCGTCCGGATTGGGTGGGGTGGGAAGGGCCTCGGGGCGCGTGAAGTATCCCGCCGCGTGATGGCGTCGAGCACGGCATCATCACGTTTCAGATTCGACGGTTGTCGGGCGCGCCGCCGTACCGATATACAGGCAGTGGCGCTCTGGGGGCGCCGGCGATTCGTCGCCTCACAGTCGAGGGGAACTCTTCATGTCTCAGCCGCCTGCCGCCTGGCATCCCGATCCTGAGAATCCGAATCAGCTGCGCTGGTGGGATGGCGTGCGGTGGACCGGCGCGACAGCTCCGTCACCGGCCGCGGCCGTGACGACGCAGTTCGCACAGCCCGCAGCGCCCCAAGCATCCGCACCGGCGAAGCGTCGCACCGGATGGCGCACGGCCGGAATCATCGTCGGCGCGCTCGTCGTCGGCGGGCTGCTCGCGCGGCTGTCGCCGATCGCGATCGTCCTCGTCGCGACCGCCGTGGTCGCAGTGGGACTGATCGTCCTGCTCGCACGCCCGCTGCCGGCGCTCGGACTCCGATCGCGGCCGTCCGGCCTAGTGGCCCTCGGCCTGGCCGCGCTGCTCGTCACAGGCGGCGGCATCGCGAGCGCGAGCACGGGTGGCGTCGAGGCCCCGACCGCCTCCAACCCACAGCCGTTCGCGAGCGTGCCGACCGCGACTCCGAAGCCGAGCCCGACTCCCACGCCGACCCCGACGACCTTCGACACCGTGTCGGAAGAGGTCGTCGTCCCATTCGTGCAGACGACGGCGGACGACCCGCTGAGCATGCAGGGCTCGAGCGCAGTGACCACAATAGGGGTGAACGGCGTCACGGTGATCACCTACCGCGTGACACTCATCGACGGCATCGAGGTCTCTCGTGAGGTCGTCAGCGAGGTCGTCAAAACCGCCCCGGTGAACGAGGTGACCTCGATCGGCAGCAAGGTTCCCGCTCCCGTGGCAGCGCCGGTTCCGCTCGTGCAGCAGGGTGGCGGTGGATGCGACCCGAACTACACCGGCGCATGCGTTCCGATCTCGAGCGACGTGGACTGTGCAGGCGGCAGCGGGAACGGACCTTCGTACACACAGGGCCCGGTCACGATCGTCGGCAGCGACATCTACGACCTCGACAACGACGGAGACGGGATCGCCTGCGACAAGTGAGCGGATGCGGGCACTGCTAGTCCGCTTCCAACGCCCGGTAGAAGTAGAACGCTCGCTCGCCCGAGTCCGGGTCGGTGCCGCTGAAACCGTGCCGCTCGTAGAAGCGCATCGCCTCGGCATCCGACTCGTCGACGTTGATCTCAATCGCTGCGGCTCCGAGGTCGCGGCAGATTTCGACCATCTGCAGAAGGATCGCACTGCCGATGCCGCTGCCCCGCTGCTCGGGCGCGACGTACATCTCGTCGAGCAGCGCAACCGGACCGTCTGACCACACGTTCGGGCGGAGCGTCACCAGCGCGAGACCGCCCGCCGGGTCTCCGCCGAGAACGGCGAACGTCGAGGGTTCTGCGAGCAGTGTGCGCAGACGTTTCGCGAGCACTTCGACACCGGGTGTCTCGGTGTCGAACTCGGTGTTGAAAGCGTGGAGCAGCTCGGCGATGGTGGCGGCATCCGATACCTCCGCCCGGCGGACGGGCGTTTCGTCTCGCTCCGCTCGCTCAACGAACGGACTGGGGTCAGGCACTGTCGGAATCCGCCTTCCGCGAGCCCGCTTCCAACACGTCTCCGGCAGGCAGCTCCTGATGCCCGCCGAACTGCAGGCGCATCGCCGACAGCACCTGGTTAGCGAAGTGGTCTTCATCGCGCGAGGCGAAGCGCTCGAACAGCGATGCGGCGAGCACCGGCACGGGCACTCCCACGTCGACGGCGGCCTTGACCGTCCAGCGTCCCTCACCCGAGTCGGACACGCGGCCGGCGAGACCGTCGAGCTTGGGGTTCTCAGCGAGCGCGGCGGCGGTCAGGTCGAGCAGCCACGATGAGATGACCGATCCGCGGCGCCACAGCTCAGCGACCTTCGAGGTGTCGATGGGGAACTGGTAGAACTCCGGCTCCTCCAGCGGGGCGATCTCGGCAGAGTGCTCGGCCTCGCGCACCCCGGCATCCGCGTTGTGCAGCAGGTTGAGCCCCTCGGCGATCGACGCCATGATGCCGTACTCGATGCCGTTGTGCACCATCTTCACGAAGTGCCCCGCACCCGTCGGACCGCAGTGCAGATACCCCTGCTCTTCGGCAGTTAGGTCTCCGGTACGGCCGGGCGTGCGCTCGATCTCGCCGACACCCGGAGCGATCGTCTTCAGCACCGGCTCGATGCGCTCCACGGCCTCATCCGGTCCGCCGACCATGAGGCAGTATCCGCGGTCGAGCCCGAAAACGCCACCACTCGTGCCGACGTCGACGTAGTGGATGCCGCGCTCGCGGAACGCCTTCGCACGCCTGACGTCGTCGCGATAGTTCGAGTTGCCGCCGTCGATCAGGATGTCGCCCTCGTCGAGCACCTCCGCGACCTGATCGGCCACAGCGCCCGTGAGCGAGGCCGGCACCATCATCCACACGGCCCGGGGCGCCTCGAGCTTCGACGCCAGGTCGACCATGCTGTCGGCACCTGTGGCTCCCTCGGCGACCAGCGCCTGCACGGCATCCGCGTTCACGTCGTAGACCACGCACTCGTGCCCCGCCCGCATGAGGCGGCGCACGATGTTTGCGCCCATTCGGCCGAGTCCGATCATCGCCAGCTGCATGAGAATCCCCTTCGTCCCCGCCCCCGGTGAGCCGAGTCGGGGCAATCCTGGCACGGTCGGGGAGGGCGCTCAATGGTGTGGCGGGGCTTGTGCTCTCGTGCGGGGTCAGTTGTGCACCCGCGACGTCGGTTTCCGATGCGGAAGTGGCCCCGCACGCGTGGGGCAAGCGGGCACGACTTCGGAGCCGACGCCCGACACGCCGGTGGACGCCATCGCACTCGCGGCGCGTCTCGCCCGACATCCGAAGCTGTGCACGGGCCAAGGGCATCTCACCGGTGGAAGGATTGAAGAATGACTTCCGGCACGTTCGACCAGATCACGCAAGACGACCTGCGCCACGCGGGCAGCATGAAATGGACGACGTTCCCCGACATGATCGGCGCTTTCGTCGCCGAGATGGACTTCGGACTCTCCCCCGCCGTCAACGCCGCGGTGAAGGATGCCCTCGACCTGGGCGTCACCGGTTACCTGCCCGCGAAGCTCGCGAAGGATCTCTCCGAAGCGACGGCGCGCTGGTACTCCGATTCGTACGGATGGGAGATCTCCGCCGACCGGGTGCACCACGTGCCCGATGTGATCGCCGCGTTCGAGCTGGCGATCGACAACTTCACCACTCCGGGCTCGGCCATCATCGTGCCGACTCCCGCGTACATGCCATTCCTGCTGGTGCCGCCGATGCGTGGCCGCCGGGTCATCGAGGTGCCGAGCATCGAGGGCGACGGACGCTGGGTCATGGACCTGGATGCCGTCGCGCAGGCGTTCCGCGACGGCGGCGAGATGCTGGTGCTCTGCAACCCGCACAACCCCCTCGGCACGGTCGCGACCCGGGATGAGCTGCTCGCCATCGAGTCGGTCGTGACGGCCGCGGGCGGGCGCGTGTTCGCCGACGAGATCCACGCGCCGATCATCTACGCCCCTGCCCGGCACATCCCCTACGCCTCGGTGTCGGATGCCGCCGCCGCCCACACGTTCACCGCGACCTCCGCCTCGAAGGCGTGGAACCTCGCGGGCCTCAAGTGCGCGCAGGTGATCCTCTCGAACGACGCGGATGCCGAGCTCTGGGAGCGCCTCGGATTCTGGCCCGGACACGGCACCTCCACGCTCGGAGTCATCGCGAACACCGCGGCCTACACGTCAGGCGGAGAGTGGCTGAGCGAGGTCGTCGACTATCTCGACGGCAACCGGCGGATGCTTGCGCAGCTCGTCGACGAGAAGCTCCCCGGTGTGCGGATGATCGTGCCCGAGGGCAGCTACATCGCTCTGCTCGACTTCCGCGAGACCGGGCTGACGGGGGACCTCGGCGAATGGTTCCGCGAGAACGCGGGCGTCGCGATGACGGATGGCGCCGCGTGTGGTGAGGCCGCCATCGGGTACACGCGGTTCGTATTCGCGCTGCCGCGTCCGGTGATGGTCGAGGCCGTCGAGCGGATCGCCGCTGCGCTCGCCGCGCGGGCTTCGGTCTCCGCCTGAGTCTCGCGGGTGAGCCCGGCGTCTCCGCGTAACCTCGCTCCGCGCCGGAGCGCCGGTTCTCGCGCTCCGCTTCCTGCGGGGTCAGTTTCGCACCTCAATCGGCCTCCCCGGATGCGAAATCGACCCCGCATCCAAAGGTGGCAACCGCGTACGTCGCGATGTCGGAGGCCGCGCGCATGATGGCAGCACGCTCGACGACCTCATCATCTACTACTTCTACTAGTTCGAGCGTAGAATCGGAGAATGGCCACGGTGACGAAGACCGAACTGAACCAGCAGACCGCGAAGGTCCTGGCTCGTGTCGCCGCGGGTGAGCGCCTCACCATCACTGATCGAGGCCGCCCGATCGCCGAGCTGACACCCCCGACGCAGAACCCCTGGGAGCGGCTGGTGTCGTCAGGTCGCGTCTCTCTGCCGACCAAGACCGGCGCACTCGAAATGCCCCTGACGACCAGCGACCGCACGACCCGCGAGATCCTCGACGATCTCCGGAGCGATCGCCTGTGATCTACCTCGACACCTCGGCAGCAGCCAAAGCACTCATCGAGGAGGACGGGAGCACTGCGGTGCGTCAGGCTTTCGCCGACGGAGTGCCGTTCGTCTCATCGCGCCTGCTGGCGGTGGAACTGCACGCCGTGGCCGACCGCCGCTCGGTCAGTTCCGAAGCCGCGCAGGAACTCCTCGACCGCGTCGCACTGGTGTCGCTCGCCGACGACACCCTCACGCGAGCCGTCGACCTGCACAGCGGGCTGCGCACACTCGATGCGCTGCACCTCGCGACGGCGGTCGAGATCGGGGACGCGCTCACCAGCATCCTCACTTTCGATGTCGAGTTCGCCGCGGCGGCGACTCGACTCGGCATCCCGGCATCTTCCCGGATCTGAGCTCGAGCGACACCGCGTCTCTCGGCGAGCCGGATGCAGATCAGCGGTCGCGAACCGCATCCCCCATCGCGGCGAACGCCTCGCGCAGGATCGGCCGCGGAGTCGCGAACACGACTCGGACGAAGTTCTCGTACCCGTGTCCGAGCAGCGCGCCTTCGGTCAGGACGACGCCCGCGTGCTCGCGGAAGAACGCGGCGGGCGGGCCGTCGATCGCGAGGCCGCGAGTGTCGATCCAGCCGATGTAGGTCGCCTCCGGCGCGCGATACACCGCACCGGGCAGATGTTCGGCGACCAGAGAGCCGATGAGCTCACGCGAATCGTCGAGGTAGTCGAGCACCCCGTCGAGCCACGGCTTGCCCTCGCGATAGGCGGCCGTCGAGGCCACCACGCCGAGGGTTGCGGCGCCGTGCTGCACCGAGAATCCGAAGCGGCGATAGAGCTCTTGGTCGGCGTCGTTCGAGGTGATCAGCTGTGCGGTCTTGAGCCCGGGGATGTTCCAGGCCTTCGACGCACTCGTGCCTGTGACGGTGTGCGCGGCGGTCGCCTCCGACAGCGATGCATAGGGGATGAAAGGGCGGCCGTCGAAACGCAGCGGCGCGTGGATCTCGTCTGCGAACACCCGACCGCCGTGCCGTTCGACGATCTCGGAGAGCGCTTCGAGTTCCGACCGCTCGACGACGGTTCCGGTCGGGTTGTGCGGGTTGCAGAGCACGAGGGTGCGGGCACCCGCGGCGAACGCCTCGTCGATGCGCTGCAGGTCGTGGTGCCACCGGCCATCGACCTCGACTCCGGGAACCTCGATCACTGGATGCCCGATCGCGGGCAGATATGTCAGGAACGACATATACGCGGGAGTCGGCACGATGACGGGCGAACCGGCGGGCGCATACTCCTCGACAGCGACGCGCAGAGCGGCCATGACATCCGACACGGGGTGCACGCGCTCCGGGTCGACGTCCCAGCCGTACTCGCCGCGCATCCAGTCCGCCGTCGCCTCACCCAACTGGGCAGCGAGCGGCGGCGACAGGTACCCGAGGTTCTCCTCGTCGATCGCGCGGTGCATGGCCTCGGCGATCACCGGCGCCACGCCGAAGTCCATCTCCGCGACCCAGGCACCGATGCGCCCGGGGTACAGGCTCCACTTGCGACTCTCCGGCCGATCGAGGTCGAACCTCGTGCGGGAGTCGAACGGATGCGGGTCGGTGCGCGCGCGGTCGTCGGTCATGGCGTGGACCCTCAGCCGGCGATCCGACATCGAACGGCTGCTCCGACGGTCGCCCCGTGGCGAGCGCCCGCGCGCAGTGACGCGAGTGTCGCCCACGAGGTGGTGGTCTGGGTTTCGGACACGGCTGCTCCTTCACGACATCTTTCACCGCGGCTTTCACCGCGGCTTTCACTGCAACTTTCACTGCAGCGACCACGGCGGCCTTCATTGCGGACGCCTCCAGCCTAAAGATGCCTGCCGTGGTCCCACGACTCTCGTGTCGGTGGGTGACGGGCGAGGCGTGGTCGCGCCTCCCGCTCTGTCGATCGTCGTCGCGCTGCCCGCTCTGTCGAGCGAAGTCGAGCGTAAGCCGAGCGTGAGCCGAGCGCGAACCGAGCGCGAACCGAGCGTGAACCGAGCGAAACCCGAGCGCGGATGGGGGGCGGCACGCGGTCTCCGCCCGCACCCGACGCCCCTCAATAGACGGTCGTGAACCCGGATGCTGCGCGCACCAGCGCCGCGTTGTCAGGCGCGCTTCGCCCGTCGGGCAGCGTGAGCGTGTCTTCGAGCCCGATGCGAGTGTCGAGCCGCAGCTCGGCTGCCAGAGTGAGAGCCGGCCAGGCCGATCGCTCTTCGCCATGAAGCAGGATCGGCATGCTCGGCTCATCGAGCCTGACGTGCGCGATCAATCCCTCGGCGTGACGCCTCACCACCTCGGCGGCCTCATCGGGCAGCTCGATCAACACCCGCGTGCACTCGGCGCGTGACGGCGAGCTGCTCCACGCCTCGAGACCTGTCGAGTCCCAGATGCCGGCCTCGACCCCGACGCCTCGGCTCAGCAGCAACGCGGCCACACGATCGGCGCCGGTTTCGTGCCAGTTCACCGATGCGTAGTCGGGGAGCTCGGTCCATTCGGCCATGGATGCCAGGCGCCTCTCGACGTCAGGCTCGATCCACGCTCCGGTGGTGACCCCGATCGGCACACCGGGGCAGGCCGATCGCAACGCCCGAAGCCAGGTCGCGACGTCATCGGCATCCAGGGTGTCTCGGCCCTCGGCATCCTTCGGGTGCACGTGGATCTCCTGCGCTCCGGCTGCCACCGCTCTCGCCGCATCGGCGGCAGCGAGTGTCGCGTCTGCGCTCAACCCGGGATGCTCGGTCACATCGCGCGCTCCGTTGAGGCACGCCTGCACCAGCATCCGTCGTTCTGGCTCTGCGGGCACCGCGCCCATCAGTTCATGAGATCGCGTGGATGCCAGTCGTAGAGGTTGCCCCTGTCGGATGGGCCCTCTTCGGTGCGCACAGCATGCTCGACCTGACGTGCGGCGGCTGCTCCGCGCCCGACCCGGACAGCTTCGTCTTCGGTCTCGAAGCTCGACCCCAATGTGCGAGATTCGCCCTCGATGCGGTTGAACCAGATCCCGTCACGTTGGAACGTCTCGATGTCACCTGCGGCCATGCCTGAAATCCTTTCGATCTTCTTCATTCATACCTGGGGGTTCGGACACCGGAAGAGGCCCTTGACAGTTCTCGACGTCATCACTCGGTTGCCTCAGCGAGGCGTGGCCGGCTGCATCCCGCGGCGCGCAGTGCCAGTGCGCGCCGGATCGCCGAGTTCGCGTACGCGGCACCGATCGCCAGCAGGATGACCGCACCGAGGTTGCCCGACACCACCAACGGCGGTGACCATGCGCTGAACAGCGAGAAGGCCGCCTGACCCAGGAAAACCACGGAGAGCAGCGCACTCGCGAGAGGCGCAGCCGTCATCTGCCACCAGGGCCGCGGAGCAGAGGTCTCCCCCGCACCGCGGAACGTCCGCGCCGCGAAGACCACGAGAACCGTCGTCGCGACGAGCATCCAGGTGGCACCCCACCAGGGGGTCACGACGGCCAGGACCACGCCGATCATCGGCATCAGGATGACCGCGACGACCACGATGCCGGCCTGCGCCGAGGGGGAGGAGATCCGCACGGGAGAGGCCTTTCTCTTCGGGTCATTGATAGGGAGCGTAGCCAGGTGAGGTCGCCGTCTCCACCCCCGCAGTGCCCGGTCTTCTCGGATACCGGAATGGGATGCGAGCCCTCCCATGGCGACCGCATCCACCGATACGCGCCGACGTCAACCCCGATGACGAGCACTTTCGACCGTGGGTAGGGTCGATGGATGCAGGACCCGAATGCCTGTGCGAGGAGCGACCGATGACGCTGGAAGTGATGTCGCCGACGGCGGCACTGCTCGATGGACGATATGTGCTGCACGAACGCGTCGGTCGCGGCGGCATGGCCACCGTGTACCGCGCGGAGGACACCCGACTCGGTCGGATCGTCGCGATCAAGATGATCCACGAGGGCGAAGGACCCGTCGCGTCGATCGAACGCGCACACACCGAGAAAGCACTGCTCGCGTCGCTGAGTCATCCGTCGCTCGTCACCCTGCACGATGCGCAGCTCGAGCCGAAGCGCCCCCAGTATCTCGTGATGGAGTTCGTCGACGGTCCGACCCTCGCCGCACGGATGGCGGAAGGCCCGCTCCCGCCGGCAGATGTCGCCCGAATCACCCGCGACCTCGCCGAGGGACTCGCCGCCGTGCACGCCGCGGGGATCGTGCACCGCGACGTCAAACCCTCGAACGTCCTGCTCGCGCGCGGCCGCTCGGGGCGTGCCGTCATCGCGAAGCTCGCCGACTTCGGCATCGCATGCTCGATCGAGAACACCCGGCTCACGACCCCGGGCATCGTGCTCGGCACACTCACCTATATGGCGCCGGAACAGCTGCGCGACGCCGACCCCGGCACACCGGTCGACATCTTCTCTCTCGGCCTCGTCGTGCTCGAGGCGCTGACGGGCGAGCCCGGTTATCCTTCGCTGGTGTCCGGCCGCGCAGCGGCGATCGCGCGGTTGACGGAACCACCCGCGATCAGCGAGACCGTCCCGGAGGAGTGGCGTGACCTGCTCGCCCGGATGACGCGCCTCGAGCCCGACGAGCGACCGACCGCTGCCGACGTGGCCCGCACCGCACGGGGCCTCCTGCGCGACTACGCATCCGACACGAACGGGACCGCCGTCGCCGCGGCCGCCGCATCGATCGTCGCGGCCGCCGGGGCAGCACCCGTCGAGGCCTCGGCTGCGACCAGAGCGCTGGATGCCACGCACCGGGTGCCGACCGGTGCCACCGCAGTGTTCCCCACGACAGAGGTTGCGGATTCGTCTCCGCGCGGACGCACCCGCACGCGCACGCGTAACCAGGTGATCGCCGGTGCCGCCGGCCTGGTGGCGACCGGTGCTGTCGTCGTCGGGCTCGCGGCGTTCACGGCTCCGGCATCCGACATCGGTCGAGTGGCCTCAGCCACCGTCGTCCGCACGGCCTCCACACCCGCCGAGACGGTGCCGGAGAACACACCCGTCGACGCGGTCACCGACTCTGACGCCCCGGGGAACAGCGGGAACTCGGGCAACTCTGGGAACTCCGGCAACTCCGGGAACTCGGGCAAGGGCGACAAACCCGACAAGGCGGACAAGTCGAGCAGCGACTCCGGCAAGAACTGATCCCGTGCGGGGCCAACAGTGCGTCCCCGCACCCCGATTCGGATGCTTTTTCGACCCCGCACCGGTCGGCGGATGCACTTCCGACCCCGCACGGCGGCGACGCCAGCCGCCAGGCTGCGGACAGCATCCGACCGGTGATCGCCCACACCATCCCCCGGTAGACTGGCCATGCCCCGCCGGCCCCTCATCTAGGAGTGCGCGTGACCACCGCCCCTGCACCTGCCCACAAGCACGTCCCCGACTCCGTCGAGAACGCAGCCGCGACTCCGGAGAAGGAACAGCCCTACGCAGCGCTGGGCCTCAAGGACGACGAGTACGCCCGCATCAAGGAGATCCTGGGCCGCCGCCCGACCTCCGGCGAGCTGGCCATGTACTCCGTCATGTGGTCGGAGCACTGCTCGTACAAATCGTCGAAGAACTACCTGCGCCGCTTCGGCCAGAAGGTCTCCGACGAGATGAAGGAACGCCTCATGGTGGGCATGGGCCAGAACGCGGGCGTCATCGACGTCGGCGAGGGCTGGGCCGTCACCTTCAAGGCCGAGAGTCACAACCACCCGAGCTTCATCGAGCCCTTCCAGGGTGCGGCGACCGGCGTCGGCGGCATCGTCCGCGACATCATCTCGATGGGCGCACGCCCGGTCGCGGTCATGGATGCCCTGCGCTTCGGCGCGATCGACCACCCCGACACGGCCCGCGTCGTGCACGGCGTGACCAGCGGCATCAGCTTCTACGGCAACTGCCTGGGCCTGCCGAACATCGGCGGCGAGACGGTCTTCGACTCCGTCTACCAGGCCAACCCCCTCGTCAACGCGCTCGCGGTCGGCGTGCTCCGCCACGAAGACCTCAAGCTCGCGAACGCCACCGGCGTCGGCAACAAGGTCGTGCTGTTCGGCGCCCGCACGGGTGGCGACGGCATCGGCGGCGCCAGCATCCTGGCATCCGACTCGTTCGATTCCACAGGCCCGACCAAGCGCCCCGCGGTGCAGGTGGGCGACCCGTTCGCCGAGAAGGTGCTCATCGAGTGCTGCCTCGAGCTGTACCGCGACGAGCTCGTCGAGGCGATCCAAGACCTCGGTGCTGCCGGCATCTCGTGCGCGACCAGCGAGCTCGCGGCCAACGGCAACAGCGGCATGAAGGTCTCGCTCGACAACGTCCTGCTGCGCGACCCCTCGCTCACGGCTGAGGAGATCCTCATGTCGGAGTCGCAGGAGCGCATGATGGCGATCGTCGCCCCCGAGAAGCTCGACGCGTTCCTCGCGGTCGTGAAGAAGTGGGACGTCGAGACGTCGGTGCTCGGTGAGGTCACCGGAGACGGCCGCCTCATCATCGACTGGCAGGGCGAGCGCATCGTCGACGTCGACCCGTCGACCGTCGCGGTCGATGGCCCGGTCTACGACCGCCCGGTCGCGTACCCGACGTGGATCGACGCGCTGCAGGCGGATGCCGCCGAGAACCTCCCGCGCTCGAACGACCCCGAGGTGCTGCGCGAGCAGTTCCTCGACCTGGTCGCCTCGCCGAACCTCGCCGACACCCGCTGGATCACCAACCAGTACGACTACTACGTGCTCGGCAACACAGCCCTCTCGTTCCCCGACGACGCCGGCATGATCCGCGTCGACGAGGAATCAGGGCTCGGCTTTGCAATCTCGACCGACGCCAACGGGCGCTACTGCCAGCTCGACCCGTACGCGGGCGCGCAGCTGGCCCTCGCCGAGGCGTACCGCAACGTCGCGGTCACCGGCGCCGTGCCGACCGCGATCACCGACTGCCTCAACTTCGGCTCTCCTGAGAACCCCGAGGTCATGTGGCAGTTCGGGCAGACCGTCGACGGCCTGGCCGACGGATGCTACGAGCTCGGCACCCCGGTCACCGGCGGCAACGTCTCGTTCTACAACCAGACCGGCGACGTGCCGATCCACCCGACTCCGCTCGTCGGCGTGCTCGGCATCATCGACGACGTCTCGCGCCGCATCCCCTCGGGGTGGCAGGACGAGGGTCAGAACATCTACCTGCTCGGCACGACCTCGACCGAGCTCTCGGGTTCGGCGTGGGCCGAGACCGTGCACCAGCACCTCGGCGGACTGCCCCCGAAGGTCGATCTCGCGGGCGAGAAGCGCCTCGCGGGTCTGCTCGGCGCCGCCCGTGACGAGTGGCTGATCTCGTCGGCGCACGACCTGTCGGAGGGTGGCCTCGCACAGGCACTCGCCGAGGGCGTCTCGCGCTTCGGCGTCGGCGCACGCGTCTGGCTGAACGAGATCATCGAGCGCGACGGTGTGGATGCGGCATCCGCCCTCTTCTCGGAGTCGACGGGCCGCGTCATCGTGACCGTTCCGCGGGAAGACGACGTCAAGTTCCGCGGACTCTGCGAAGGCCGCGACTACCCGGTGATGCGCATCGGCGTGACCGATTCCGAGGGCGACAAGCTCGAGGTGCAGGACGTCTTCACCGTGCCGATCGCCGAGATCCGCGAGCGCTCGCAGGCCACCCTGCCCGCAGCCTTCGGCCCGACGGTCTCGGAGCCGGTCAGCTGACCGGTCGTTGAGCGAGCGAAGCGAGACGAAACGATGAACGAGCTCAGCCGCCCGGACGACGACTACGGCGACCTCGGCGAGAAACGCAGCCGTCGCCTCCGCATCGTCGCCTGGACGGTGATCATCGCCCTGATCCTCGGTGGCGGTGGCGCGACGGTCATCACGCTCATCCTCGGCTGAGTTCCCGACTTTCTGGGCCGCGGCCCGGGCTCTTGAGCCTGTCGACGACCCCCTCCGCTTGTCGACGACCCCCTCCCGGGCACAGGTTCGGATCTGGACGACGACGCCCCGGCGTCATGACGGCGTGTCGGCGTCCGGATCCGAAGCTGTGCCCGGCCGAGCGCCGGCGTCCTCTCCTGCACCGGCATCCGTAATCTGGGCTTCTGCACAGGCATCGGGATCCGGCGTCCGAATGTAGGTGCTGCCGTGGAACATTCGGGGCATCACGAACTCCAGGGGGATGCCATGACCGAAGCCAAACTCGACCTGATCGCCAAGCTGCTGGCGAAGGCCGAGAGCACGACGCCCGAAGAGGCCGAGGCTCTGACCGAGCACGCCGAGCGCCTGATCGTGAAATACGGCATCGAACAGGCGCAGATCGATGAGCGACGAGGCCGACTGGGGCAGACTCGCGAGCAGATAGTGACAGAGCGGATGCTGTTCCGCGGCGTCTACGCGAAGGATCTCCGCGAGATCGGCATCGGCGTGGCCAGAGCGCTCGGGGTCGTGCGCCCGCTTCTCGCCGAGTATCCGCCGATCGCCGGACTGCTGCTGGTGGGCCACTCGTCCGATGTCGCTCAGGTGCAGACGCTGACCGCCAGTCTGCAGGTGCAGGCGATGGTCGCGATGCGCAGCTGGTGGCTCGAGCACCGCCAGTTCTACGTCGAGCAGCGCGAGGGGGTGAAGCGGCGTGCGCGCAGCGGGTTCCTCCGCGGCTTCGCCGTCGGCGCCATGAGCCGCATCGAGGAGAGCCGTCGCGTCACCGTCGAAGAGAGCAGCGCGGGCACGGAGCTCGTTCTCGCCTCTCGGCGGAGCCGCGTCGATGCAGCGGTCGACGAGATGCACACCTCGCACGCGAGACGTCGACGCACAGCGGATGCCGGCTCGTGGTCGTACGGGCACCGATCGGGGCGGCAGGCGCAGACCGGCGGCCCTTCGGTGGCAGCAGGATGACCTCGTGTCCGCGAGACGGTTTCGAAGAATGCCCGCGGTCGTGCGAGCGCGACGCCGCGCAGACGGACGAGTCCGGATTCTGGTTTCTCGGAGGAGCATCGGCCCTCGGGGCGTCGATACTCATGCTGCCGACCGTGCAGCCCGAGTGGTGGTCGATCCTGACCATCGTGGTGACATTCACCGGCGCTGCGGTGATGTTCATCCGAGGTGCAGTGGACTGGTGTGCCGAACGACGTCGGGCCGCCACCTGCTCGGGGTCGCCGTCGATGTGATGCCGGAGTTGCCTCGGTGGTCGGCTTCAGCGCCGGAAGAGGTAGCGCGTCAACCCCACGATCGACTCCGGCTCGTGGGCCTCTCGCCCGAGGGATTCGACGATGATCGCGCCGAGGATGGCTCGACCCAGCTGTTCGACGGGGGCGTCTTCGGCGAGCTGTCCGTCGCGGATGCCACCGCGGATGCGTTCGGTGAGGTACTTCTCGACGCCGAGGCTGTCGCCGAGGTGAGCGCCGACGCCGGCATCCTCGGTCGCCGCTGCGACGAGCGACCGGAGAAGGGCTCCGCCTTCGGGCGCTTCGAGGATCGAGAGCACGCTGCGCAGCCAGGTCTCGACGTCGGCGGCGAGGTCGCCGGTGTCGGGCACGACGAAATCGACGGGAATCAGACGACCCTCCGCGAGACATTCGCCGATGAGCGCTCCCCGAGACGGCCACCACCGGTAGATGGTCTGCTTGCCGACACCGGCCTCTTTCGCGATGCCCTCGATCGTGAGACGGTCGTAGCCCTGATTGTGGAACAGGCGAGAGGTCGCGTCGAGGATCGCCTCGCGCGCAGCCGTGCTGCGCACAGGCCCGCTTCGATGCTCGTTCACCACACGTTCAGGATAACCACAGAACCCTAGACGATACGCACCGTATGATCTATCCGTCTGAAGGAGATCGTTTTGGCATCACTGCTCTACCGTCTGGGTTCTTTCGCTGCGCGCAAGGCGTGGACGGTGATCGTCTCGTGGGTCATCATTCTCGCCCTGGGCGTAAGCGCGTTCCTCACCCTCGGCGGCACGCTGAGCAACAACTTCGACATCCCCGGCACCGCCTCGGGTGCCGTGACCGACCAGCTCGCCGAGAAACTTCCGGACACCGCCGGCGGCACGGGCACTGTGGTCTATCAGACGACCGACGGCTCGGCCTTCACCGAGCAGCAGAAGCAGGAGATCTCCGCGCTCGCGAAGAGCGCCGAGGACCTCGACGGAGTCGCGTCGGTGGTCGACCCGTTCGATGCCCAGCAGCAGCAGGCCGCGCAGGCTCAAGACCTCGCCGACGGCAAGGACCAGATCGAAGGCGGCCGCGCCCAGCTGGATGCCGGCCAGACGCAGCTCGACGACGGACGCACCCAGCTCGATGCGGGTCTCGCACAGCTCACCACCGCTCGGTCGCAGGCCGAGGCGGGCGGTGCTCCTTCTGCGCAGCTCGCCGCTCTCGACGCGCAGATCGCCGCGCTCAACGCACAGCTCGCCGAGCTCGATGCCCAGCAGAAGACGATCGACGAGTCGCGCGCCGAGCTCGACGCCAACGCCGAGAAGGTCGATCTCGGGTCCACGCTCCTCGATCTCACGAACGGCATCGGTGTCGTGTCCGACGACGGCTCGACAGCGATCGTCAACGTCTCGTTCGAAGACCCCCGCCTCGAGCTCTCCGAAGAGGTCAAGGAAGGCACGATCGAGCACTTCGAGTCCGCCCCGATCGATGGCGTCGAGGTCGACTTCGGCACTGACATCGCGCAGGGCGTGCCCGAGATCTTCGGTGTCGGTGAGGCGATCGGCCTCGCATTCGCCGCGATCGTCCTGATCGTCATGCTCGGGTCGCTCATAGGCGCCGCGCTTCCGATCGTCACGGCAGTGGTCGGCGTCGGTGTCGGTGTGACTGCATCCCTCGCCTTCTCTGGTGTTGTCGACATGGCATCCGTCACCCCGGTGCTCGGTGTCATGCTCGGCCTCGCCGTCGGCATCGACTACTCGCTCTTCATCGTCAACCGACACCGCAAGCAGTTGCTCAACGGTGTTCCGGTTCGCGAATCCATCGGGCTCGCGACCGGAACCTCGGGCACCGCCGTCGTGTTCGCGGGAACCACGGTCATCGTGGCGCTCCTCGCCCTCAATGTGACCGGCGTGCCGTTCCTCGGCCTCATGGGCACCGTCGGTGCGGTCTGCGTCGCTGTCGCCGTGCTCGTCGCGATCACGCTCGCTCCTGCGATCCTCGGACTCGTCGGAACCCGCCTGCTCAGCGGCAAGGCCCGCGCCACGATCGGTCAGCCGCACGCCGCGGGCAAGCCCGTGAAGCGCATGTCGACGCTGCGCGCGATCGTCACAGTACTCGTCAGCGTGATCGCCCTGCTGATCGTCGCGATCCCCTCGATGTCGCTGCGCCTCGGCCTGCCCGATGGAGCGAGCGAGCCCTCGGACTCGACCAGCTACCGCGCGTTCCACATCGTCGACGAGCAGTTCGGCGAAGGCGCGAACGGGCCGCTTCTCGTCACTGCCACTCTCGACGACGGGGTCAGCGACGACGACCTTCTCGCCACCCAGGTCGAGGTCGCCCAGAAGATCTCCGACCTCGATGACGTCGTCGCCGTCGCCCCGATCGCGACGTCCGACGACAACACGCTGCTCGCCTTCCAGGTGCTGCCGGCCGAAGGCCCGAACAGCGCCTCGACCGAGAAGCTCGTGCAGGACATCCGCGCGCTGCCGCAGCTCGACGGGGGCATCACGCTCGGCGTCGCCGGACAGGCTGCGACCAACATCGACATCTCCGAGGCACTCGCGGGCGTCCTGCCCCTCTACCTCGTGGTCGTGGTCGGCCTCTCGCTGCTCATCATGATCGTCGTGTTCCGCTCTCTGCTCGTGCCGATCATCGCGACCGGCGGATTCGTGCTCTCGCTGTTCGCGACCTACGGCCTGATCGTCGCCGTGTTCCAGTGGGGTTGGGGTGCCGACCTCATCGGGTTGGACAGCCCGGGGCCGATCCTGAGCTTCCTGCCGGTGATCCTGGTCGGCATCCTGTTCGGGTTGGCCATGGACTACCAGCTCTTCCTCGCCTCGGGGATGCGCGAAGCGTTTGTGCATGGAGCGTCTGCGAGGGACGCCGTCGCCCAGGGCTTCCGGGCAGGGCGATCGGTCGTCATCGCCGCGGCGCTCATCATGGTCTCGGTGTTCGGCGGGTTCATCTTCTCGGAGTCGACCATCATCCGCTCGATCGGCTTCGGCCTGGCCTTCGGTGTGCTGCTCGACGCCTTCGTCGTGCGGATGCTGCTCATGCCGGCACTCATGCACCTGCTCGGCCGGTCGGCTTGGTGGCTGCCGCGGTGGCTCGACCGCATCCTCCCGAACGTCGACATGGAAGGTGCAGCGCTCGAGCGCGACCACCCCGGTGTGCGGACGGATACGGTGCAGGTCATGCCGAGCTCGGAGGCAGCGACCGACGCGCGCTGACCGCGCTCTCGCTCGCGCTCCGAGAGAGATATCGCGCATCGAAGGAGTCGATCCGAGGATCACTCCTTCGATGCGCACGTCTCCCTCGCAGTGTGCGGCGTGCGCGAACACGTGCCGTCGACGTTCTCCCCGGGTCACCAGCGCCTCTTCCGTGCGGGGCATCGCGTGAGTAGCCTCGGCGAGCAAGGAGGCATCATGACGATCCATCCCGTAGACGCCGCCCGCGATGCCGATATCGAGGGCTACCTGATCGGCTCCCCCGTGAGCATCATGCGCGAGTACATCGTGAGACCAGGCTCAGGGCCACGGCGGCACCGGCATCCGTACGTCGAGACCTTCGTCATCCACGCCGGCCGCGCACTGTTCACCGTGGGTGACGAGCAGGTCGTCGGAGCCGGAGGTCAGGTGCTGGTCGTTCCGGCGCTCGTCGACCACCGCTTCGAAGTACTCGACGGCGGCACCTATGAGGCCACCCACATCCATGCCAGCGACCGGTTCATCACGGAGTGGCTCGAATAACCGAGCTCGCTGACCTTCCGGTTGGCTGGTCGAATCCCGGTCGGCGGCGTGGGCGACGGCGATTCGTCCGCCACCCGGGGATCCACCAGCCGAATGAGCCAGCGGGAGTCCGCACGGATGCGTGCCCAGATGACGAATACCGGCCGGATCTGGGGCTCTCGGCCTGCATCCGTCATCTGAACATGCAGGTGTGGCGGATAACGCGCACGTGAGTGTGTCAGGCCACCATCCCGCGCCAGATCACGTCGACCGCGGCGCGCAGCCGTGTCGCCACCGCGGGGTCATCCATCCGATCGCCGCGCACGACGATCTGGTAGTACGCGGTACCGGCGATCGCGTCGAAGCACGCCTCGACATCGAGATCCGCCCGCAGCTCTCCGCGCGCGATCCCGGCGCGCAGCGCGTTCAACAGCGGCACCCGACGACGCGACACATGTGATTGCCAGTACGCCTTCTGCAGAGCTCGGTCCGACATCACGAGACGGATGCGCTGCCGAAAACGCTCTTCCGAGTACCCGGATGCTGTCAGCACCGCGCCGACCTCACCCAGACCGAGACCGTCGATCAGCGCCTCGCGCAGATCGACGCCATCCGGGTACTCGGGCGGAATCGTGCGCCCCACGTCGAGAGCTGCCGCGATCAGCGTCGTGAGTGACGGCCACCGCCGATACAGCGCGGCGCGACTCACACCGCTCCGCGCGACGACGCGGCTGACGGTCACGTCTTGGCCCGCGTCGATGATCTCGAGCGTCGCGGCGACGATCTGGCCGTCCATGTCCTCGTCGCGCGGACGACCGGGACGACGGCGAACCGCAGCCCCGGCATCCACCTCCACGACTGTCACGCCCCGAGCGCCCGCTCGCGGAGCCGTGCGACCGTCGCATCCGACAGCCCCGCCGCACGGAGCGGGGCGAGCGCATCGCCGTGCTGCTCGCGGAGGGTGTCGAGCAGCGTGCGCATCGAGACCTCCATCGATCCCTCGAGCAGCGACGACGTCGACGCGACGGCCGAGGCGTCGAATCCGAGCGCCTTCCACATCGCCCCCATCACGGGAGCCGTGCGCTGCATGATCGCGACCATGTTGCCGCCGGTGAGGGCGTAGTCGGCGACGATGTCGTCATCCGCCGCACCGAGAGCGAGCAGCAGCATCGCCGCGACGACGCCGGTGCGATCACGTCCGGCCGCGCAGTGAAACGCCGCCGTTCCCGGGGTGTGTGCGATGACGTTCAGCGCCGTGACGAGCTGGGGAGCTGCGACCTCGACCATGCGCAGGTACATCTGCCCCATGGCATCATGGCTGAGTTCGGTCGCGCCCTCGCCCATCGAGCGTCCGACATCGGCGATCAGCGGCAGGTGGTGGTACGCGACGGGGTAGTCGGCGAGCGGGCCCCGGCCGGTCACCGACACCTCCAGCGGCGAGCGCAGATCGATGATCGCGGTGAGCCCTGCGGCGACGAGCTGAGACGCGATCTCGGTCGTGACGTACGCGAGGTCGTCGGTGCGGATCGCGAGACCCTCGCGCAGCACGCCGCCGTCGATCGGGATTCCGCCGAGGTCGCGCAGGTTGACGGGGGCGCTGAGCACCAGGTCGATGTCGGCGATGGTCATGTGATTCTCCTTCGGATGAGGGCACTGCCCTGGTCGATCGCCGTGACGAGCACGATGATGCAGATGATGATGGCGCTGAGGTGGCCGTAGTCGTACATGCGCATCGCGGTGGTCAGCTCGAGGCCGATGCCGCCGGCGCCGACCAGGCCGAGGATGGTCGCGCCGCGCACGTTGCCCTCGAACAGCAGCAGTGTGTACGACGTGAGCAGCGGTGCGCTCTGCGGCAGGATGCCGTACTGGATGACCTGCCTCTTCGAGGCACCGACCGCCTCCATGGCGACGACGGGCCCGCGGTCGACCTGTTCCATGGCCTCGGCGAAGATCTTGCCGATCGACCCGATGGATCCGAGGGTCATGGCCAGGATGCCGGCGAACGGCCCGAGTCCGACGGCCGAGACGAACATGAGCGCGAAGACGAGGTCGGGCACGGAGCGGATGATGTTCATCACCCAGCGGGTCGGGTAGTAGACCCACTTCGGCGCGATGTTCGACGACGCCCCGAAGGCGGCGAGCAGCGACAGCACCGCGCCGAGCACGGTGCCGACGACCGCCATCTGGAACGTCTCGAGCAGCAGGGCGAGGATGGTGCCGATCTTCGAGAAGTCCGGCGGGAACAGGCGCGACAGGAACTCGCCCATGTTGACCGCGCCGTCGCCCAGCTTGATGAAGTTGAACTCCGCGCCGTTGAACGACCAGATCAGCAGCAGAGCGGCGATCGGCAGTCCGATCAGGAACCGTGCACGCGGCACCCGGAAGGCGCGCTCGAGGCGGGACCGCTCGGCCGCGTCGAGCGCGGGGCGAGTCGTCGGGCGGGCGGTCTTCCCGTTCGACGAGCCGGTCGAGCCGGTCGAACCGCCGGTGGAGCCGCCCGTCGAGCCGTCTTTCGGCCGGGGATCAGTGGTGAGCGTCATCGTCGCGCTCCTCGTCGTCGTAGAGCGGCGCGAGGGCCGCGGCATCCAGCTGCGATGTGGCACCGGCGACCAGCATCCGTCCGTGTCGCAGGCCGATGATGCGGTCGCTGTGCGCGAGCGCCAATGGCAGCACATGCAGGCTGACGAGCACGGGGATGCCGTCTTCGGTAGCGATCTCGCGCAGCAGTTCGAGCACCGAGTCCGCGAGCTTCGGATCGAGCGACGCGACCGGCTCATCGGCCAGGATCACCTGGGGCTGCTGCATGAGCGCGCGGGCGATCGCGACGCGCTGCTGCTGCCCTCCCGAGAGCGACCGGGCCGGGGCGTTCGCCTTGTGGGCGATGCCGACCCGGTCGAGCAGCTCGAGCGCGCGGCGACGATGCGCGCTCGAGAAGCCGCCGACCATGTTGATGGGTCCGGCTCCGTGCAGTGCACCCGTGAGCACGTTGGTCAGCACGCTGAGCCGAGGGATCAGGTTGAACTGCTGGAACACCTGTCCGACATCAGACCGCAGGGTGCGCAGCTCGCCGCGCGCGAGGTTGGTGACATCGTGCCCCGCGACCCGCACGGAGCCCGCCGATATCGGGGCGAACCCGGTGAGGCTGCGCATCAGAGTCGACTTGCCCGAACCAGAGGCACCGAGCAGGGCGACCATCTCGCCCGGGAACAGGTCGAGATCGACGCCGTCGAGCACCGTGGTCGTGTCGTAGGCGACGCTGAGGTCGCGCACCGTCACGAGCGGCAGGGCCTGGCGCAGTTCGGCGGTGGGAGTGCGTGTGGCGGATGTTGCGGCATCCGGCCCTGCATCCGGCACTGCATCCGGCCCTGCCGTAGTCGGAGAACCCAGACCATCGGATGCCGATGCGGCGCGTCGGGATGCGACATGCCGACCGGCGGACGAACCGTCTGGGTTTTCCGACGAACCGAGCGTGGAGAGTATGGGACTCGTCACTTGAGGTCCTCGAGCTCAACGCCGGCGACCGCGGCGATCTCGGCGAAGGAGGAGAACGACGATCCGTCGGGGTCGACCGTCTGCTCGGCGGCGGCGAAGGCGCCGTAGGCTCCGAGAGCTTCGGCGTTCTCAGGCGAGAAGACCTCGGCGATGCCGTCCTGGATGAGCTTGCGGGTCTCGGCGTCGAGCGACTGACGGCCGAGCACTGCACCCTGAATATCCATGGCCGGGCTCTCGCCGACGGCACGCCACTCGCCGTCGGCGAACGGGAACATCGGCGCGCCGAGCTCGGTCAGCATGACGGCGGTGCAGGCGGCATCCACCTGTCCCTGCTGCAGTGCCGCGAAGCTGCCCTCGTGTCCGCCCGCGAAGATCGCCTCGTAGTCGGTGCCCTGCTCGAGGCCGGCCTCGTGCAGCATGTACACCGGCATGAAGTAGCCGGAGCTCGACGCCTGATCGGCGAAGGCGACGGTCTTGCCCTCGAGGTCCTCGACGGTCTCGATGGGCGAGTCGTTCAGCACGACACAGGTCGAGACGGGCTTGTCATCGCCCTGGAACGCGACGAGCGCGTCGACTTCGCCGGTGTTCACGGCGAGCGCCGAGGGGAAGCCGCTCATGATGCCGATGTCGACGTGGTCGGCACGGATCGCCTCGACGACGCTCAGGTAGTCGGGCACGTCGGTGATCTCGACGTCGCGACCGGTGGCGGCCTCGAGGAGCTCGGCGAAGACCTCGATCGGGTTCTCGGCGGTGGGGTCTTCGCCGACGGGGATCGTCGCGATCGTGATCGGAGCGTTCGGGTCGGCGGGGGCCGCTTCGGCGGACGGGCTCTGGCAGCCGGTCAGGGCGAGGGCGGCGACGCCGAGGAGGCCGACGGCGGGCAGGGTGAGGCGGCGCATGATGACCTTTCGGGAGGAGATGTTCCCGAATTCCGAGAACAGGAGTATTCCAACTCGCGAAGGTGACAGGCAATTACGAGACCGGCGTACTCGAAACGGAACGCTGAGTGAACGACTGGTGACGGGGGGCGTTCGGCCCGGATGTCGGAACCCCGGCCTAGAGTGTGCGGATGACCCTGGATGCCCGTGCTCGCCTCGAACAGCTGCGCGCCCAGGCAGCGGAGCGGGTCGAAGCGACCGGGGTCACACTCGCCGAGCTGATGCACGACCGCGAGGGCTCGAACGACGACGACGAGCACGACCCCGAGGGCGTGACGCTCTCATCGGAGTGGTCACGGCTGACGGGGCTCGCCGAGGCGGCGGCATCCGAACTCCAGCAGGTCGACGACGCGATCGCACGACTGGATGCCGGCACCTACGGTATTTGCGCGAACTGCGGCCGACCGATTCCCGAGGCGCGACTCGAGGTGCGCCCGTTCGCCACCCACTGCGTCGCCTGTGCCGAGAAGCTCGGCCTCTGAGCCGCGGCTTCTGGTGACCCGACGGCGTTGCGTCTCGGTCTTCGCCACCGTCCCCGCTCGACGACCGGGGCTGACCGGGACAACCGGCACCGGGTCACCAGAGGAACGTGACCCCGACGGCGAACATCGCTCCGATCACGGCGACCGCCCACCAGTACCACGCGCGGCGGCGAGGCCGGAAGGGCAGCGGCGTCCGCGAACCACGCAGTACCAGGACGCCGATGGCAGCGAGCGCCGGTGCGAGAGCGATGCCCCACACCCAGCCGCCGACGGAGAACCACGGCCCGCTGTGCCAGAGCAGCAGGAGGCCGAAGGTCGCCCAGATCAGGTCGCCGATCGACGGCAGAAGCGCCTTCACCCGGAACGCGCGGATCAGGGCGACCAGGCTCAACAGCAGAGCGAGCCCGAAGATGCCCCACGCGATGCCGACCGACGCGCTGTCGATCGCGGGAATCGGCGCGCCGGACGCATACGACATGGCGATGTAGTCGGCCGGGGCGGTCGTGTTCGACAGCGCAAGGAAGGCTGTGCCGGCCTCCCGGTCGAGTGTGAGCATGGTGCGGAAGCCCCCGGTTCCGCCGTTGTGCCAGGTCTGCAGGCCGTCGCCGTCGAACGCGGCCGACGTGATCCATCCCCATCCGATCTCGGCGCCTTCCCCCATGGGTGCGGTCGGGTCGAGAGCGGCTGCGCCCGGGGCAGTCCCGTCGAGATTGGCCTGCGCCCAGGTCGCCAGGTCGGCGGCGGTCGTGAAGGTCGACGAACCGGCCGGCAGGTATCCCTCGCCCCACCAGCGCAGCGCGGGTGTGCCGTTCGACAGGAATCCGGGCACCGCGTCAGCGGGCACCGCGTCGGCCGTCGCCGCGACGACCGTGTCGTCCATACCGAGCGGATCAGTGATGCGCTCCCTCAGCAGGGCCGCGTAGCCATCGGCATCCGCCGCTTCGACGAGTGCCGTCCCGAGCAGCGAGACGGCGAAGTTCGAATAGACCGAGCCCTGATCGGGGTCGACCGGCGCGACCGCCGCGTCGGCGATCAGCTGCTCGGTCGTGGTCGTCGCGTAGGGATTCTCGTTCAGGAGGACGCCGGCCAGCGACTCCGCTTCCGCCGTGGCACCGAGTCCGGGCAGTCCGGAGGAGTGCTGCGACAGCGACGCGAGCGTCACCTCGCCGGCATCCGTGCCTTCGAGCTCGGGAAGGTGCTCAGCGAGCTGATCCTCGGCCTCGACCTCGCCTCGCTCGATCGCATCGGCGAACAGCGCGCCGGTGAAGGTCTTGGTGATGGATCCGAGCTCGAACACCGTGTCGGCGGTCGGGGCTCCAGCGTTCGACGGGTCGGCGTCGCCGAGCCCGGCGAAGACGGCGCCGTCGGGGCCGATCTCAGCGACGGAGAGTGCGCGGAAGCTGTCGAGACTCCCGGGCAGGGAGCGGATGCGGTCGGCCAGTGCCTCATCGCCCGCAGTCGACGCGCTGACCGTCTGATGCTGAGGGCCGATCGCCGCACCGAGCGCGACGCCGACGATCGCTGCCGCGCCGATCACGGCGAGGATCGCTCGTGTGGGGCGCCGGCGTGGAGTATCCGGCGCGTTCTGCGGGTCTTGCAGGTCGGCGGAGGGGTTCGAGGGAGTGGTCACGGTGGGCTCCTCAGCTCGAAGCGATCATGGTCAGGACGAGAAGAGGAACCACGCGTGCGGCCGGCACCTCGTAGTGCCCGCGGCGCGGAGAGACGAGCCACCCCGCGCTGACGAGCTGGCGCAGATGGTGGTAGAGCTGGCCCGACGAGGCGAGGTGCTCGAGCTGCAGCAGCTCGGCCGTCGTGTGCGCGCCGCGCATCACCTGGCGCACGAGCTCGATGCGTGCCGGGTGCCCCAGAGCTTCGAGCGGACGGGCGAGGTCGCTCCAGTCATTCGCGAGCAGCCCTTCGGCGTGCAGCCCGTACTGCCAGCGGATGGGGCCCGCCTGCGTCTCGACCGCGCCGGCCATCATCACGGCCCCCGGCGCACGGCGGCCGAGCTCGTTCACGAACCAGAGCGGATCGTCGGAGCCGGCGGCTCCGGGCGCAGCATCCGTCGCTTCCGATTCCGCACCGTCGGCGGGTGCGGCAGGGTGAGCGGCGAATGCGGAGAGTCGCGCGACCTCGTGCTCGAGGTCGGCGAGCCGGCGCTCGATCGTGCTCTGCTCGTCGGATTCCATGATCCGAACCTATCAAAAGTTCGTAATTACGGAAAACGGGGGATTCTCCGACGGTCGGATCGGATGCGGGCGCGGCCCGAGCACGGATGCCGGTTCAGAGGCTCCCGAACGCGATCACCGCGCACATCGTGCCGACCGTCAGCAGAATCGGCGCCGCCACGATGCCGCACCAGAAGCTCCGGGCGGCCTCCTTGTCGGGCACCAGCGCGGCGGCCAGCGCGGCGACGGCTATGAGCGCCCCGGCGAACGCGAAGACCGGTTGCTGAAACACCCACGCGAGCGGAATGAAGTGGATGCCGACGACAGCCAGCACGAGGGGCGCGATGAGATCCTGTCGCTTGCGCCTGGTCGCCCAGATCGCCAGCACGATGATCACCACCACCTCGATCCAGAAGACGATCAGATACCAGGTCGACGCTGCGCCACCCCAGCTGATCGCCGTCGGCGCTGACCAGTTGCGGATCGCCGCGGGCAGACTGATCCCGGCCAGAGCCGCGCCGCCGAGACTGAGCATCCCGAGGATCACGTGCCAGCTCCAGTGCTTCGGCGGGCGCTCCTGCGCCCACCCCGCCCACACGAAGGCGGCGATCCCGAAGATCGCCCCGGTCATCAGCAGGTCACGCGGGAAATCGTCGATGATCATGCCCACAGGCTAACCGCGAGCCGGTGCCGGGAGCAGGCGACTCCGTGAAGCCCGAGAAGTAGGCTGAGGTCATCATGGACGAGTTCATCCGGGGCTTCTGGATCTTTGCGGGCAACTACTGGTGGCTCGCCTTCCCGATCCTCGGCATGGCCGGCGGCGCGGCGAAGGCGTGGGAGCGCAGCGCGAAGCGCCGGCACGAACGACGCATCGAGACTCTGCGACTCAAGGCCGAGATCAAGACCGCCCAGATCGAAGCGCGCAGCGGACGGGCGAAGCGCATCGGCCCGGCCATCGTCGACACACGGGCATCGGTCGCCCCGAACGCCCTGCTCGAGCGCCTGTTCGCCGAGCACGACGAGATCACCGCCCGCTGGCTCGACTACGAGCTCGACGTCGCGAAGCTCATCGCCTTCCCCGCCATGAGCGACGGGCGCCAGCCGCTGGTCGCCGCGTTCCTGCGGGCGAAGAAGACGGCGGATGCTCTGCGGCCGCTGTCGGCCGAGGCGAACGTGACCGAGCAGCAGGTGTCGGAGTACCTCGATGCGGTGGGCGCGTACGCCGTCGCGTTCGAGATCGCCGAGAAGGATGCCCGGCGTCTGCGCGACTCGACCTTCACCGAACCCGAGCGCAAGCGCCTCGACCGCGCGCAGCAGCTGCTCAAGGTCGCCGTCGACGAATCGGCCACGCAGGCCGAGCGCAACATCGCGTACAAGCGTGTGCGCGACGAGCTCGAAGGGCTGATCCTGCTCAGCGACGAGGCCGTCGAGGTGCTCGAGAAGCAGGTCGCGCGCGAGCTCCCGGCGCAGCCCACCTCTCCCGCAGAGCCTGCGGCCGCCGCGCCTGCCCTGCCGACGCCTGAGCCGGAACCCGAGAGGATCTTCCTTCCCTCCTCGACGAACTCTCCCGCGATCCAGCCCCGCACAGAGGCACCCGCCCCCTTGCCCGCGAGCACGAACGACGACGGGAAGAACCCGCGATGATCACGAGATTCGAAGAGCTCGATTGGCAGGAGACACCGATCGGCGAGCTGACGCTGCGCCGACGCACCGAGCCTGCGGTCGGCGAGGAGATCTACGAGGTCAAGCTCGGCGACGAATACCTGATGTCGAGCCTGTTCACGGTGGCCGAGGAGGAGCTCTCGAATCTCGGCCTGGCCGCCGCCTCGGGCGATGACCTCTCTGTCCTCGTCGGCGGTCTCGGGCTCGGATACACCGCGGTCGCGGCGCTCCGCGATGCACGTGTGGCGTCTCTCACCGTGGTCGATCGGCTCGGCGCGGTGATCGGCTGGCACCGAAAGAAACTGCTGCCCGTGTCGGCTGAGCTCGTCGACGACCCGCGCACGACCCTGGTCGAAGACGACTTCTTCGCCCTCGTCCGGGCAGCGCCCGCAGACGGCCACCGTGGATACTCCGCGATCCTGCTGGATGTCGACCACTCGCCGCGTCACCAGCTCGACCCCACGCACGCCGACCTGTACACCGCGGCTGGCCTGCGCGCACTCGACCGGCACCTCGCTGCCCGTGGCGTCTTCGCGCTGTGGTCGGATGATCCGCCCGACGACGAGTTCATGGTCGAGATGCACGCGGTGTTCGACGACGCGGTCGCCCACGTGGTCGACTTCGCGAACGCCGTCACCGGCGGGACGTCGTCCAACACCGTGTACGTCGCGCGCAGTCGCGGCGCCTGGGAATCGACGGCCGACCGTCGACCCGGTTCGACGCCGTGACCCCGAAGACGATCGTCCTCACCGGCGCATCCGACGGCATCGGCGCGGCATCCGCACGCCAGCTCGCGGCATCCGGCCACCGGCTGATCCTGGTCGGACGCTCTCTCGAGAAGACGCGGGCGGTCGCCGCCGACACGGGTGCCGAGTGGTTCACCGCGGACTTCACCCGACTCGGCGACGTGCGCGAGCTCGCCGTCAAGATCGCCGACGCCGTGGGCGGCGGGGGGATCGACGTGCTCGCCAACAACGCGGGCGGCATCTTCGGCGATCAGACGCCGACGGTCGACGGCTTCGAGAAGACCCTGCAGGTCAACCACCTGGCACCCTTCCTGCTGACGAATCTGCTGCTGCCGCAGCTGCGCACGGGCCATGCGGCGATCATCAACACGTCGAGCGTCGCGCACAGACTGTTCGCCAAGATCGACATCGATGACCTCGACAACCGCAAGGACTTCAGCGCCAACCGGGCCTATGGCGACGCGAAGCTCGCCAACGTGCTGTTCACGAAGAGCCTGCACACGAAGTTCCACGGCGAGGGACTGACGTCGGTCGCCTTCCACCCCGGCACCGTGCAGACCAACTTCGCCTCGGATTCGAACACGCTCATGCGATTCGTCTACCGCACTCCGCTCAAGCGCCTGCTGCTCATCAGCAGCGAGAAGGGCGGCAGCACGCTGAGCTGGTTCATCGAGGGCACGCCGGACGAGACCTGGATCTCGGGCGAGTACTACGACGAGCGAGTGCTGACGCGACGGGTGAACCCTCGGATCGAGGATGCCGCACTGGCCGAGGCCCTGTGGCAGAAGAGCGCCGAGCTCGTCGGGATCGACGCCTGACCGCATCACGGACCGCATGGATCTCGCGTCCAGACGGCAGGAGTATGCTGGCACACCGGGTCACGTGACCCCTTCAGAGCGCGAGAGGCGGTGATGGCGATGTCCGGTGATAGTTGCGACGCCGCCTTCGTTGCGTCGCGTCTGACTGCATCCGTGCGTTGAGCTCCGGCTCCGCACCTGCACGTCCTGCTCCGCAGCCGTCGGCGGCGTCTCCCGCCCCCTGACGAATTCTGCGCACGCCCTCTCTGACGAGGCAGTGCGCCTGCGAGAACGGAGCCAGCCATGGCCCTCATCGACAACGGCGTGTACGTCCACGGACGTCGCGTCGAGACCCCGAAGAACCTCGACGAGACCTACCGGTCGCTCGATGCCCACGGCGGCATCGCCTGGATCGGCCTCTACCGGCCGAGCCCGCAGGAGGTCGCCTCGGTCGCCCGCGAGTTCGACCTGCATCCGCTCGCCGTCGAAGACGCGCTCTCAGGACACCAGCGGTCGAAGGTCGAGCGCTACGGCGACACGCTCTTCGCCGTGCTGCGGCCCGCCCGCTACCGCGACGAGCAGGAGTCGATCGAGTTCGGCGAACTGCACCTGTTCGTGGGGCCCGATTTCGTGGTCACGATCCGGCACGCCGAGTCGCCCGACCTCGTGGGCGTGCGCCGCCGCATGGAGGCGCACCCCGAGCTGCTCGCGATGGGGCCCGAAGCCGTGTTCTACGCGATCCTCGATGAGGTCGTCGACGGGTACGAGCCGATCGTCACCGGGCTGCTCAACGACATCGACGAGATCGAGGACCAGCTCTTCGGCGACAGCGACGACGACGCCCTCTCCCGCCGCATCTACGAGCTCTCGCGCGAGGTCATCAACTTCCAGCGGGCGGTGCATCCCCTCGCCGGGATGCTGGAATGGCTGCGTCGCGGATCCGAGAAGTACCGCATCGACGAGGAGCTGCAGCGGTCGCTGCGCGACGTGCTCGACCACGTCATCCGGGTGAACGAGCGGGTCGACTCGTTCCGCGCGATCCTCGAGAACGCCCTCACCGTGCATTCCGCTCTGGTCGCCCGGCGCCAGACCGAGGCCGGGCTGGCGCAGAACGACGAGATCAAGCGGATCTCGTCGTGGGCGGCGATCATCTTCGCGCCCACGCTCGTCGGCACCGTCTACGGCATGAACTTCGACGTCATGCCCGAGCTGCACTGGGTGCACGGGTATCCGATGGCGATCGGCGCGATGGCCGCCTTCGCGGTCGCCCTCTACGGGGTGTTCAAGTACAAGAAGTGGTTGTGAGGCCGGTCGGGCTCAGGGTCGTCGCCGCTGAGCCTGTCGGTCTCGACCGTCTAGGCCTCGACGCCGCCGTCGCGATCGCGCACCTCGATGCTGGCAACCTCGAGATCGTCGTCGAGCTGCACGAGGATCCGGGAATCCGGGAACTGCTTCGGCGCGTCGAAGGCGATCAGCACGGCGTCGGCGAACACCACGACCGAGGTGGCTTCGAGGTCGTCGCGCAGGTCGGTCTGCTCGATCACGGGCTCGTCGTCGACAGACTCGTCGATGTCGTCGGCGACCTCGTCGATCACCGCACGCCACCGCGACTCTGACACCGACAGGATGCGGGTGATCGCCGCGAGCAGCGCGTCGGCGTCGAGGCTCTCTTCGTCATCCTCGAGCTCGGGGTCGACGTTGACGGTGACCACCGCGCCGGCAGCGTCGATCGTCGCCCGGCCGTAGATGAGACCGTTCTCCGCGACCGGATCATCGAGCAGGCCACTGTCGACGATGCGGGCGAGGAGGTCATCGAGCAGAGGGGAAGCCATGAGACCAGTCTTCCACTGAAGTCTCCCGCTGACACCGCGGCTAGTCTTTAGGGCGTGCCGAACGCCGAATCCCCCGCATCCGCATCCGCCGCATCCGATCTCCGCCGCCTCGCAGACGCGCTCGCCGGCGCCGAGCCGCTGAACTGGGTCATCACCGGCGACTCGATCACCCACGGACTCGTGCACACCCAGGGCGGGCGCAGCTACGCCGAGCATCTGCACGAGCTGATCCGCGGAGAACTGGGACGCACCCGCGATGCCGTCATCAACACGGCGATCAGCGGGCACCGCATCACCGACATCCTCGGCGACTGGGATCGGCGCATCGCGACCTGGAATCCCGACATCGTGACCCTGATGATCGGCACCAACGACATGGCGACCGGTCCAGGCCAGGTCACCGTCGAGCCCGCCGAGTTCGTCGCGTCGCTGCGCGAGTTCGTCACGCGCGCACGGGCGGCGGGCGCGATCGTCGTGCTGCAGACACCGCCGTCGATCGACATCCCGAATGCGCCGGGCCGCGAGCGGATCGTCGAGTTCGCGGATGCCGCGCGCGCGGTCGCCGCATCGGAAGACGTGATCCTCGTCGACCAGCACGCGCGCTTCACCGACCTCGGCAACGGCGGCGTGCCGTGGGGGATGATGAACGACCCGTTCCACCCGAACGCCGCAGGTCACGCCGCTCTCGCGCTCGAACTCGCGAACGCCCTCGACATCTGCCCGCAGCCCGACCGTGACCGCACGCTCCCGCTGCTCGAGGCGTTGGTGATGGCGGCGCGCCTGAACGGCTAGCCTGGCGCCCTAGAGCGACGCCAGCAGCTCCGTCATCTCGGCGACCTCGGACGTCTGCGCATCGACGATGTCCTGCGCGAGGCTGACGGCATCCGCGTTCTCACCGTCGGCGATCTGCGCCTCAGCCATCTCGATCGCGCCCTCGTGGTGCTCGATCATCTGCTCGAGGAACAGCCTCGACGCGTCATCCCCGCTTGCCGCCTCGAGAGCCTCCATGTCATCGTCGCTCATCATCCCGTCGCCGTGGTCCATCCCGCCCCCGGAGCCGGCATCGACGCCCCAGTCGTCGAGCCACCCCTGAAGCTGCTCGATCTCCGGGCCCTGGGCGTCTTTGATCCTCGTGGCGAGGTCCTCGACGCGAGGATCGATCCCCTCGTCGGCCAGCACGATGTCAGCCATCTCGATCGCCTGCTGGTGATGCGGGATCATCATGGTCGCGAACATCACATCGGCAGAGCTCACGCCCGCGATCTGAGCGTCGGACGATGAGTGATCCATGCCCGGCATCGACGAATCGTCGCCGGGAGTGGTGGTCGCGCACCCCGCGAGCACGATCGCTCCGGAGAGCAGCAGTGCGGCCACAGCCGCAGTTCGTCTGGTCATCCCAGCCTCTTCCTTCGGGTCATCGGTGCTCCGATATACCCCGTGGGGGTATTAATCGCCAGGTGGTCGCCTCCCGAACAGCGGCGCGACGAGACCTTGGAGAAAATTCACTATTCGGTGTTGCTAAGTACCGGTACTCAGTGTTACTTTGTACCGGTACCCAGCAACACTGAGTACCGCAACCGAACGATAGGAGGTTCTCATGGGCAAGCAGATGACCGAGATGCTCAAGGGCACCCTGGAGGGCATCGTCCTGGCCCTCCTCGCCGAGCAGCCGGCCTACGGGTACGAGATCACGAGCAGAGTGCGCGATCACGGATTCACCGACATCGCCGAGGGCACGATCTACGCACTCCTCGTGCGCGTCGAGCAGAAGAAGCTCGTCGACGTCGAGAAGGTCCCGAGCGAGAAGGGGCCGCCCCGCAAGGTGTACTCCCTGAACGCGGCAGGCACGCAGGAGCTCGCGGAGTTCTGGAAGACCTGGAGCTTCCTCTCCCAGCACATCGAACGACTCAACACGAACACGAACACCAAGGAGAACTGACATGGCCGCGAAGTGGATCGAAGCGCTCACCGGATCGCTCGAGCAGAAGAAGCAGTACCGAGATGCGAAGAAGCGCATCGAGGCTCTCCCCGAGCCGTACCGCACGACCGCCCTCGCCCAGCACCGCTACACGATGTACTACGGAGGCATCACCGACGGCGACACCCTCGTGCAGATCTTCGTCGACCTCGCCGATCTGTGGGAGCGTGCCTCGATCGACGGCACTCCGATCGCCGACATCACGGGAGACGACCCGGTCGAGTTCACCGAGACCTACGCCCAGGCGTACGGCGGAACCCAGTGGATCGACAAGGAGCGCGCACGCCTCATCAAGGCGGTCGACGACGCTAAGAAGAAGGAGTCCCGATCATGAACGCCCCCGCGATCGCCGTCCGCGGCATCGAGAAGTCCTACAAGGACCTTCACGTGCTGCGGGGCGTCGACTTCGAGGTCGAGAAGGGGTCGATCTTCGCCCTCCTCGGCTCGAACGGTGCCGGCAAGACCACGATGGTCCGCATCCTCTCCACGCTACTGACCTCGGATGCCGGATCCGCCAGCGTCCAGGGCATCGATGTCGCCGCCGATCCCCTCGCTGTGCGGCAGCGGATCAGCCTCACCGGTCAGTTCGCCGCAGTCGACGAGATCCTCACCGGACGCGAGAACCTCGTGCTGGTCGCGAAGCTGCGGCATCTGCCGGATGCCGGCACCGTCGCCGACGACCTGCTCGCGGCCTTCCGACTGACGGATGCCGGTGCCCGCAAGGTCGGCACGTACTCCGGAGGCATGCGACGCCGACTCGACATCGCCATGAGCCTCGTCGGACACCCCGAGGTCATCTACCTCGACGAACCGACCACGGGACTGGACCCCGAGGCCCGCATCGAGGTGTGGAACGTCATCAAGGAGCTCGCGAACACCGGAACCACCGTGCTGCTGACCACGCAGTACCTCGACGAGGCCGAGCAGCTGGCCGACCGCATCGCGATCCTTCACGAAGGTCGAATCATCGCCAACGGCACGCTCGCAGAACTCAAGCGCCTGCTGCCGGCCGCCAAGGTCGAGTACGTCGAGAAGCAGCCCACCCTCGAGGAGATCTTCCTCACCCTCGTCGGCACCCCGTCGGCGGCAGAATCCGGAAAGGAGAACGCAGCATGAGCACGCACTTCGCCGCCGACACGGCGACACTCACCGGCCGGTCGATGCGGCACATCTTCCGCAGTCCCGACACGATCATCACCACCGCGGTCACACCGATCGCGCTGATGCTGCTGTTCGTGTACGTCTTCGGCGGCGCGCTGCAGCAGAGCACCGGCGTCGACAACTACGTCAACTACCTGCTCCCCGGCATCCTGCTGATCGCGATCGCATCCGGGATCGCGTACACCGCCTTCCGCCTGTTCACCGACATGCAGAGCGGCATCTTCGAGCGCTTCCACTCCATGCCGATCGCCCGATCGAGCGTGCTGTGGGCGCACGTGCTCACCTCCCTCACGGCGAACGCCATCACCCTGGTGATCATCTTCGCGGTCGGGTTCGTGATGGGATTCCGCACCGGGGCGAGCGTCTGGGCGTGGCTCGCCGTCATCGGCATCCTGATGCTGTTCACCCTGGCACTCACGTGGCTCGCGATCATCGCGGGACTCAACGCCAAGACGGTCGACGGGGCCAGTGCGTTCTCGTATCCGCTGATCTTCCTGCCGTTCATCAGCTCGGCCTTCGTGCCGACCGACACGATGCCGGCTCCCGTGCAATGGTTCGCAGACAACCAGCCGGTCACCTCGATCGTCAACACCATCCAGGCGCTGTTCGCCGAGCAGCCGGTCGGCACCGACATCTGGGTCGCCCTCGCCTGGTGCGTCGGAATCCTGATCGTCGGCTACGTTTTCGCGATCGTCTCGTACCGCAAGAAGGTCAGTTGAACGTCTGCAGTGAGACGGAACGCTCCGTCCGGGCCCCGCGCCCGGCCGGGGCGTTTCGCCGCGCTCGGCGTCGGGTCTGTGGCACGGTTCCTCACTTCAGGCCTGTTGCTCGGGAGGAGGACTGCGCCTCGGGAGGAGGATCCAGCCCTGAGGCTCCTCCCGAAGGGTGGTTCTCCTCCCTAACGCGCGGGCGACCTCAGAGTCCGGGGCGATCATCGACCTTGACCAGAGTCCGCCCGCGGAGGGTGAACACCGCCCCATCCTCGTCGACATTGAGATGAGGCCCGCTGTACCAGCCGCCGTTGATGCCCGGCACGACCGTCGTCACCTCGAAGGTGCGAGGGTGGATGCGGAACAGGTTCGTGTCGGACACCCCGTAGATCACGCCGCGGGCCGCCTTCATCGCCGCGAAGCCGGGCACGAGTGCGGCGAGGTCACCGGTGTGCACGACCTCGCGGCGGGGCCGGTCGATCACCACCAGGGCACCCTTGATCGTGAGCGCGAACAGGTATCGTCCGTGCGCGGCGAGGGCGGCGATTCCGTTCGGCTTCGCCGTCTCGACCCGCCACAGCTCTCGATGCGCCACAGGATCCCAGGCGACGACCGTCCCACGGGGCCCGGTCTTCTGGGCATTGTCGCCGCCGAGGTACGCGACGCCGTCGACCGCGACCACCGCACGCACCAGCTGCACATCGTCGATCGGGTTGATCGCATGGCTGCTCGCTCCCGTCCGAGGATCGAAGGTCCACAGGGAGCCGCCACCCTCGGTGTCGGCCTGAGCCGCCACCAGCAGCATCCGATTGCAGTCGTCCCAGTGGGTGTCGAGCGGACGGTTCTGCGCCGAAGGGAAGGATGCCACGCGGCGGATCGGGTCTCCTGAGCGCGGGTCGTATGCCCAGATTCCCTGCGAGTTGTACTGACCGGTGTACAGCACGCCGCCGATCACCTCGGCATCCTTCGCCTCCCCGGGCGCGCGGAGATTGATCGCACCGCCGCGTCGCAGATCGTGGCGGGCGATGCCCCCGTTGCCGCCGACATAGGCGAAGCCCGCACCGACCGCGATGCCCATGCAGGTCTGTGCGCTCACGGGTGCCCCGGCCCTACCGAGGTCGTACTCGCCTCGTACCGCACCGGCGGCGTCCAACGCAGCGACGAACCCGTAGCCCGAGACCACGACCAGTCCGTCATCCTGGGCGTCGAGCCCCCAGATCTCACCGAGGTCGATCGGCACCGGCAGCTGCTGCACGGCATCCTCGCCCGGCGTCCACCGGACCACGCCGGCGTCGTTCGCGCAGAAGACGTCGCCACCCAGGACGGTGAAGTTCTTCGCCGTGGTGCCGATCGATGTCACGGCGCGGTACGACGCGTGATCGGCGAGCGCGATCTCGGCGAGCTTCGACGGCTCGGTCGACCCCGCGGACGACACGAGAAGCCGGTCCCCGGCGACAGTGAGCTCGCGGATGCTGGGGTCGTTCACCATCTCGACGGGAGTGATGTCGGAGAAGGACGCCGAGGCACGATCGAAGGCGTAGAGCGCCGCCCTGCTCGTGCCCGCTCCACCCCCGAGCGTGCTCCCGGCACCGAAGAACACCGCCTGATCGGTGGCCGCCACGGCGCGCGCGAGGGTCGCCTTCGCGTCAGGCACGCCGAGACTCGTGATCGCCCCGGATGCAGGGTCGTACTGCCACAGCGCGGGTGCGCTCGACCCACCTCCACCGACGGCGAACACCGTGCCGTCTGGCGAGACGGCGAGGTCGCGCACGTCCCGGTCTCCGATACGCCCGATCGCCACCGCGGGCGAGGCGAGGTCGGTCAGGTCCCAGCGATACAGGTTGTTCGCACTCGCAGCCTTCTGCAGGATGCCGGCGTAGAGCACCTTGCGCACGGGATCCACCGCGAGCGCCTGGATGCTGTGGCCGGTCCCGAGCGTCGTCGAATGCGTGACCGTGGCCGATGCGACATCGAAGGCGAGGATGCCGGTCGGCTCGAGGTTGCGGGATCCGATGTAGCAGACGCCGTCGAGCAGCACCCCGCTCATGAGCGAGTACTGCATGATGCCGGGCCCGATCTCGGTGATCGTGGCGCCGGTGCGGCCGGCCGGGAGGAGCGACGGTGCGGCGCTCGCCGACTGCCCGGACGCGACTCCCGCCGCAGCCGCAAGCAGGCCACCGGCACCTGCGAGGAGGACGGTTCGTCTGGTCATCTTCATCGGTTCGGACATGGTGTCTCCGTACTTCGTCGTCGAATGATGGGGAGGTCTTCAGGTTTCGAATCGCTCATCTGACCGCATCCGTCGTGCATATCGGGTCAGATGAGCGATTCGAACGCGGCGGGGCGTCGGGTCAGGCAGTGATGGCGAGCAGCTCGGGCTCGACCTCGTGCGCGAGCGGCTCGCCCCGCGAGATCCGGTGCAGCTCGTCGAGCATCACTCCCGACAACCGCTCGAGTTCGACCCCGTATGACCCCGCGATGTGCGGGGTGAGCAGCGCATGCTCGGACGTGTAGAGCGGGTGGTCCGGCTCTAGGATCCACGGCACGGTCACGTCGAGGATCGCGAACAGCTCACCCGCGAGCACCCTGCGCGTCAGAGCATCCTGATCGACGATCTCACCGCGTGCGGTGTTCACGAGGGTCGCGCCACGCGGCATGGAGGCGATGCCCGCGGCATCCACCAGATCGATCGTCGAGGGCAGCGACGGCGCATGCACCGAGACGACGCGGCTGGTGCGCAGCAGTTCGTCGAGAGCGATCGAGGCGACACCCATCGCCGCCGCATCGGCATCGGACAGATACGGGTCGTAGACCACGACCTCGAACGCATAGGCCCTGAGCATCCCGATGACGATGCGGCCGATCTTCGACGCACCGATGATCCCGACGCGCTGACCGTAGTTGCCGAGCCCGGGGAACGATGCCTCGATGTCGAACTCGTCCTGCACCTGGCGATAGTGGCGGGCGATCGGGAGCACCTGCTTGCCCGCCAGCACGATCATCGCGACGGCGAACTCGGCGACGGGCACGGCGTTGGCACCGGCTGCCGAGCTCACCCGCACCCCGCGCTCGAGAACTGCGGGGTCGAGGTAGGGCTTCACGGTGCCCGCCGCATGCAGCACCGCCTCGAGGCTGGGTGCCGCATCGAGCACCGCAGTGTCGATGCGCGGCGCTCCCCAGCCGGTCACGAGGACCTCGACCCGCGCAAGCACGGCGCGGGCATGGGTGGAGTCGTACTCGGTGAGGATGCCGGCCACCTCGGCGACGTCGGCGTACTCGCGCATCACCCGGTCGGGGAACACCCGACCTCGCACGGAATCGGTCATCGCGAACGCGATCACCGGACGCCGCCCGCTCACTTGACGCTCCCCGCCGACAGGCCCGATCGCCAGAACCGCTGCAGCATCACGAACGCGAGGATGAGGGGGAGCACCGAGACGAACGACCCGGCGATCACGAGCGTCGAGAACTCGGGGTTCTGCTGCACCTGGCTCTGCCACAGAGCGATGCCGACGCTGGAGGGGAAAAGATCGCGGTTCTGCAGCATGATCAGAGGGAGCATGAAGTTGTTCCAGATGCCCACGAACTGGAAGAGGGCGATCGTGACGAATCCGGGAACCAGCATCGGCAGCCCGACCTGCAGGAAGCTGCGGATGGGACCGGCGCCGTCGACTCGGGCCGCTTCGAGGGTCTCGGCCGGCAGATAGCCCGACGAGAACACCCGCGCCAGGTAGACACTGAAGGGGTTGCAGAGCGTCGGGATGAGCACCGCCCAGATCGTGTTGGTGAGTCCGATGGATGCCGCGAGCAGGTAGAGCGGGATCACGGTGGCGGTGTTCGGGATCAGGACTCCCACGAGCACCGAGGCGTACAGCCCCCGCTTGCCGCGGAACTCGAACTTGTCGAACGCGTACCCGGCCATGAGCGAGACGAATCCGCCGACGACGGCTCCGATTCCGGCATACAGAATGCTGTTCCCGAGCCACCGGAGGAAGATCCCGTCGTCCTGCGCGAGCAGGCGCTGCAGGTTGACGAACAGGTCGGTGCCGAAGGCGAAGGCGTTGCCCGAGTAGAGCTCACCTGCATCCTTCGTCGCCGCGAACACGAGCCAGAGCAGCGGCAGCACCATGTAGGCGGAGCCGAGCACCAGCAGTCCGTTGACGCCGACCTTTGCGGCCGTGCGGCGTGAAGCGCGCGGCGGGCGCGAGCGCACCGGCTTCACGGGGGCGGACGTCTGGGGCGTCGGACGATCGATCACAGCGGTCATCGCGTCGGCTCCTTCGAGGTGAATCGGGTGACAACCCACGAGAGCAGGCCGGCGAGCAGGGCGAGGATGATCGAGGCGGCGGCCGCCTGCGGCAGGTTGTTGCGGTTGAACGCCGCGTCGTAGGCCCACATGTTCGGCACCCAGGTGCTGGTCACGGCCGTCGTCGCGGAAGACAGGATCTTCGGCTCGGTGAACAGCTGCAGCGAGCCGATCACGGTGAAGAGCAGCGCGACGCCGAGGGCCGGCCAGACGAGCGGGGTCTTGATCGACAGTGCGGTGCGGATCTCGCCCGCGCCGTCGACCTTCGCTGCTTCGAGGATCTCGCGCGGCACCGCCTGCAGCGCCGTGAAGAGGATGATGACGTTGTACCCCGCCCACTCCCACACCGCGATGTTGACCATCGAGGGGAGAACGAGCTGCACCGAGAGGAAGTCGATCCCGATGCCGCCTGATTCGAGAGCCTTGACGATCGGGCTGACGCCGGGGGTGTAGAGATAGGCCCAGATCAGCGCGGCGATCACACCCGGCACGGCGTGCGGCAGGAAAAGCAGCAGCTGGAACGCGCGCTTGGCGTAGGCGACCGCCGAGTCGAGCAGCAGCGCGAGCACGAGGGCGAACGCCAGCAGAGTAGGCACATAGAGCAGGCAGTAGATCGCCAGCCGCCCGAAGCCGTCGGTGAAGGTGGTGTCGCTCAGCACCTCGAGGTAGTTGCCGAGTCCGACGAACTCGACCGTCGCCCCGCCGAATCCGAGTCCGCTGCGTCGCTCGGCGAAGAGGCTCATTCCGATCGCGTAGATCACCGGGGCGATCATCGTGAGAGCGAACAGCACGAAGAAGGGGATCAGGAACACGGATGCGGTGCGTCCGCCCGTTCCCGGAATCGTCTTCCTGCGGGTGCGCCTCGTGGCGGGTGCCTGAGTCGTCATGGTCTGTGTCCTTCGATCCGGACCGTCGGGCGGTGCGTCTTCGCGCCCGCCCGACGATGCATCGGCTATTCCTGGATGTCGAGGCCGAGCTTCTCGAGCCCGTCGACCGTGGCCCTCTGGGTCGAGCTCAGCGCATCGCTCAGCGTCGGCGAGGCCGTGACGGAGTCTTTGAGCGCCGTCGCGGTGAGGTCGTACTTCGGTCCCCAGGCCCACGGGCCGAGGTCAGCGGATGCCTCGTCGAAGACCTCGTAGATGTCGTTCGCGTAGTAGTCGGTCGGCGCGACGGACGCGGCGACGTCATTGAGTCCGGGATAGGCCAGGTACGCGGTGCCCACGGCACCTCGCGCCTCGATCGCCTCGGGAGACGTGACGAGCCACTCGAGGAAGACCGCTGCCGCTGCCGCGTTGTCGGAGTTCTCGGGGATCGCGAAGCTCGTGCCGCCGCTCAGCGCTCCGCTGGGCTCGCCATCCCACGACGGCGGGGCGGCGGCGATCCACTTGCCTGCCTGGCCCGACGCCTCGGTGCGGGTCTTCAGCGCAGATGCGCTCCATGATCCGCCGACCCACGCGTTGACCACTCCGCTGTTCAGATCGGCCGTCCATTCGTCGCTGAACCCGAGCTGCTTCTTGACCAGGTCCTCGTCGATCAGACGCTGCCAGTAGTCGGCGACCTCCTGCGACTCCTCGTCATCGACAGCGACCTTCCAGCTGTCGTCCTCGACGCTGAACCACTCGGCTCCTGCCTGCCACGACATCGGTGCGAGCTGCGGCTCGTTCGTGAAGAAGCTCGTGAGGTAGGCGTCGGGGTTGACGGCCTTGACGGCGCGGGCCGCCTCTTCGAATTCGTCCCACGTCGTGGGCACGTCGACGCCTGCAGCCTCGAGCACGTCCTGTCGGTACCAGATGACCATCGGCGGGGCGTCGTACGGGAGGGCGTAGGCCGCGTCGCCGAACGACACGAGGTTGCGCACCTGCTCGTCGTACTCGCCCAGCACGTCACCCGACACCAGTTCGTCGACGGGCGCGAGCTGCTCCGCCGCCACGAATCCGGGAAGCCGGTCGTACTCGATGCCGACCACATCCGGGCCGCTCCCCGACTCGATGGCCGCGGAGAGCTTCGTGTATCCGCCGTTCGCCCCGTTCGGGATCTCCTCGAAGGTGACCGTGATGTCGTCCTGGCTCGCGTTGAAGGCGGCGGCGACATCGGACATGCCGCTCAGGAACGACCAGAAGGTGACCTCACCCTTCGGGGTCTCTGTCGTCACCGGCTCGACTGCCGGACCGCCGGCAGCGCATCCCGCGACGAGGACGGAAGTGGCGGCCAGAGCCACCACCGAGAGGGAAGTTCGATGCAGGGACATCGCGGGTTCTCCTTTGAATCGTTGACCGTGCGAGTTCGATCATTCGTCACGCGGCACGATTCACCAACCGAAGAAGCCGATTTACAACAAAACCTAACAATCAGGAGATGCGGACCGTCGACTCGCGCACCACCAGCGCAGGCAGCAGCGCCATGCGCACGGACGTGTGGGCAGCGCTCGACGGCTGCTTCAGCCGGTCCACACAGAGGCGGAGCGCCGCGTGGCCGAGCTCGTGCTTCGGTGGCGCCACCGCGGTGAGGGGAACCGTCGCGAAGCCGGCGACCTCGTCGTCATACGCCACGACCGCGAAGTCCTGCGGCACATGCAGTCCCCTCTCGAGCACGAGGTCGAGGAAGGCCATCGCGTCGGCATCGCCGAGCAGGATCGCGGCTGTGATCCCCTGCGCGAGGCAGTCGTCGAGGAGGGCGCCCAGTTCGACGATGTTCGCGTTGTCGCCGAGCTGCGGGTGCGAGAGATCTCGCCGCAGAGCACGTGCTTCGGCCGGATCGAGGGCGCCCATCGCACGTCGGTATCCGGCATCGAGTCCTGCCACCGTCGCGGCGGGGCGCGCGGCGAGCGCGATCCTGAGATGCCCCTGCTCGGCGAGATGACGCACGGCGACCTCGGCGCCATGAGCATGGTCGGTGCGGACCCACTCGAGCTTTCCGGCGAGCGGGTCGTCGACCGACCTCTCGACCATCACCACTGGAAGGGCCACCTCCGACAGCATCCGCTGCAGAGGGGAGTCCCTGGCGAGGGTGGCCTGGGGCGTGATCATCAGAGCATCCACCCCGCTCGCGATCAGTCGCTCCGCTTGACGCAGCTCCTCCTGCTCGGAGTAGTTCGATGCGCCGACCACGAGGCGGCAGTTCGACTCGTGAGCCGCCTGGCTCGCGCCGCGGATCACTTCGGGGAAGTAGTACCGAGTGGTCGGGACGATCATTCCGATCGTCGCCACCGGCCTCGGTCGGATCGCACCCTGCTCGGCGTCCCGGGACTGCTGCTGCGCCACCGCGGGAGAGATCGCCCCGCCATGCACCTTGACGAGCAGCCCGCGCTCCTCGAGGGTGACGAGGTCACGCCACAGAGTCATGGTCGTCACGCCGAGGCGTGCGGCGAGCGCCGTGCTCGACAGCGAGCCTCGCATCTCGAGTTCGCGCAGGATCGCATCGTGACGCGCTGCGGCGGGCATCGTTCCTCCGTCGGGGATCCTCGAATCCAACAGAACCCAACATACGTGCACGCGATCCTGCCCGGCGCGCGCGACTTACCGCAGCCCGAGCGGACCGAGCACGACGGCCTGCCGTGTGCGCACCCAGACCACGCCGTCCGCTCGCCGCTCGGCACGGGTGGCGAAGCGATAGCGATACGACACCGCGCGCACCCACCGCGGCGGCTCTCCGTCGAACGGGTCTGTCCGAAGCAGCGCCAATGTCGGAGCATCCGCCTCGAGCAATCGCAGCTGGAACACCGTGAACCAGTCGTCGAGGGAGCGCCCGAGCGGCAGGAACCACATCAGCCAGTCGAGGCGCAGGTGGTACGGCGCGAACTGGGGAGGGATGCGGCGCACATCGCCCGGTTTGCCCTTGAACTCGTACTCCTGCCAGAGCAGCCCGTCGTCATCCACCGACCCCTCGACGACGATCTCGACGCGTTCCTTCGTCACCGTCCCGAAGGCACCGTAGGCGTTGGCGAGCTGCCAACGGTTGAAGCTCGCATTCATTGCCTGGCGCCGCGCGAAGAGGTTGCGTAGCGCCGGCCAGCTCACCACGAGATAGAGCAGCCCCACCGCTGCAGTGATCACGAACCAGTACAGCGGGATGCCGGGCCACGGCGCCGCGGATGCTGTCGCGCTCCCGATGCCCGGCAACCCGATCGCCGAGAACGCGATCACGATCGTCACCCAGTTCAGCCAGGCGAAGTTGCCCGTGGCGACGAGCCACACCTGCGTCGCGATCATGATCGTCGCAGCCACGGCCCCGACCACTTGCGGGATCGGTCCTGGGATCCACACCGACAGGATCGGCGCGAAGACGAAGAACGGCACCACGAGCTGCGCGAAGTGATTGCCGACGACCTCTCCCCGATGGAACCACCGAGGCAGCAGGTGGGCCTGACGACTGAACGGCCCCGGCATCGGCTGCGTCTCGTGGTGATAGGTGAGGGCCGTGAGGTCGCGCCACTCCTGTCCGCCGCGGATCTTGATCATCCCGGCACCGAACTCGACGCGGAACAGCAGCCACCAGAACAGCACGATCACGACGGTCGGCGGCGGTTGGTCGTTCGATCCGAGGAACGCCGCGAGGAACCCCGCCTCGAGCAGCAGCATCTCCCACCCGAACGAATAGAACGTCTGCCCGATGCTGACGATCGACATGTAGCCGAGCCACAAGGCCAGGAAGCACAGCATCGGCACCCACGGCGGCCCCCACTGCGGGATGCCGAGGACGAGCACGGCCGAGAGCGCGATCCCCACCCCACACAACAGCACGAGTCGTCTGTCCGAATACCGGATGCGGAGGAACAGGGTCGGGTGCAGCATCCGCCGTCGTTCCTTCTTCTCGGCGATCCAGTCGAGAAGCACCGGCGCCGGCAGCAGTCCGTGCTCGCCGAGAAGCGGACGGAACTGATTCAGCGTCGAGAGGAACGCGACGAGGTACAGCGCCGCGACGCCCCGCTGCAGGACCTCGCGGGCGAACCCGAAGTCGACCGCCGCGAACCCGTCCACGGCGACAGGCTACGCCCGGGTCGGATCGCCCACGGAGGGGGTTGCGGTCGGCGACTCTGCGCCCCGGGAGGAGAACCACCGCAAGGGAGGAGGAATCCCGACAGATCCTCCTCCCCAGGCGCAGTTCTCCTCCCGGGGCGACAGGTCAGCGCTATCCGCCCTGCACAGCGACGCGTTCCTCGGCGAGACGACCGCGCCGCACACGACGCGCCTCGAGCAGGGCCGCACCCGCGAGGGCGAGGCCGATCAGCACCCCTCCGGCGAGCGTGAAGCCCTGCGAGCCCGTGCCCCCCGCGGCCGGCAACACGAAGGCGGGCACGTCGCGGACAGAGATCGTGTTCGCTGCCGCCGTGACCTGCGGACTCGACTGCCCCGCCGCGATCGACAGCACGCCGGTCGCCGACACGACGACCTTGACGGGCTCCGCGAGGAGCGCGAAACCCTCCGGCGCCTTCGTCTCTTCGAGCCAGTATGTGCCCGGGCGCACGTCCGCCGCGGTGAAGGTGCCGACCTCGGCCCCTGCGACCAGGCCCGGCGTGACCGCGACTCCCGGAGCCCCCGCGACATCGGTGAGCAGTCGGAAGCCCGACCCGTCCATGCGCACCCAGTCGCCGTTCGTGTCCTCGCCGATCTTTTCGACCAGGATCGAGACCAGGATCTCGCGGGTGGTCGCGTTCGCCGGGTCGGTGTCGGTGATCCGCACTCCGCCCGATGCCGGCTGCCCGGACGCGGTCGCGGTGTTCGTGTGCAGCGTGCTGCCCGTCGTCGGCGCGGCGCGGGTTGCGGTGAACACGGCCACCTCGCCCGGGTCGAGCGTGCCATCCCAGACCCCGACCGGGACGATCCCTGCTGCCGCGATGACGTTGTCGGTGAGCTGCACCGCGGTCAGCGGCACATTGCCGGTGTTCCTCACCCGGAACTCGAACGAGAGCGTCGATCCCGCGTCGACGAAGATTCCGGGGGCGGCGTTCGCGTCATCTCCGTTCACGAGCTTGATGACCTCGATCCCCGGCGTCGCCGCGGCGACGGTCAGGATGTAGTCCTCGACCTCTCCGGACTGCGCGATCCCGCGAGGATCCACCACTTCGGATGCCGTGAACGAGGTACGCAGACGCAGGTATGTGTCGCCGACCACCGCGGCCCCCGGCACCGCCCAGGTCAGAGTGACCGAGGTCGCACCCGCGATGAACACCGCCTGCACCCGCTCGGTGGCATCGAAGATCCCGTTCTTGTTGAAGTCGATCCATCCGGCGACCGTCCCGGGCAGCGTCGTCCCCGTCAACGGCACGACGAGCGAGTAGGGGGTCGACCTGATCGCGCTCGGCGCGCGCACTCCGTCGCCGATCGCGTCGTCCGTGTCGAGCGATGCGGTGATGCTGGACTTCGGTGACAGTGTCGGCTTCGCCGTGGCGTCGGCATCCGATGTGATGCCCGCGCCGAGATGCAGCGGACCCTGCACGTGCACCGCGGCCTGAGCCGCGTCGTAGCTGATGGGAGCATCGCCCATGTCCTCGTGCAGGCGGATGGAGAGGCGGATCAGATCACCGAGACTCGTGCCGAGGTCTGCGGTGTTGTACCCGTTCGCCCAGCCGTCGGCCGCCGGCGCCCGCTGGATGTGCGTGCCGACGCTCAGGGTCACCGTCTGGAAGGTGCCCTTCAGCGCCACGGACCCGCACGCTGCGAGCGACGTGCTCGTCATCGTGCGTCCGTCGAGCTCAGCTGCGTCGGGGAGCATGACGTTGCATCGCGAGCTGCTCGTCTTCGACGCCGCGGTGAGAGTCGTGGCGGTCGTGCCGATGTTCTGCGCGCCGGCGATCGGAGAGAACGTCACCCCGGGGGTCACGATCTCGAGCTGCATGGCGATCCACGCGGCGGCCGTCCGGTCACCGTCCGCGTTCGTCTTCATGGTGAATCCGTTGCCGGTGATGATGTTGCAGTACGTCTCTGAGGTGTTCCGCTCCTCGGCGCACTGCGCGTAACCGCCGAGCCCCGAGATGTCGAGGATCGGGTCGGTGACCGCGCGGCTGAAGGTCACCGTGAGGGAGCCGTTCCTGTTCGCGCAGTACCCGGAGAAGTCGAGTCCGTCGCACATCCCGGCAAACGCCTCGAGACCGACCGTCGGCGTGGTCGCGGGGTCGAGCCCGGGTGCGAACATGCCCGAGGTCGCACCGTAAGCGGAGTGCGGGGTGGTCGTCAGGAGCCGCACACCGGGGATTCCCGCCTTCGTGGTCGCGGGTGCGACTGTCAGCGTCGCGGTGACCCCGCCCCGATAGTTCATGGTCGCTGACGTGGCAGTGGCGGTGGTGCTGATCGCCTCCTCGATCGCCTGCGCGGGCTCCTGCGTGGTCGGCAGCCCTCCGGCGAGGAGGATCACGCCGATCAGCGCGGCCCCCAGGATGGCGCGGACACGCCGTCGTCGTCTCGGTGCTGCTGCAGTCATCAGATCCTCAATCGATGAGACGCATCCGCGCGGAGATCCACGGTCCGGTGACGGATCCGAGGGAGTTTCAGTCAGCCCGGCGACGCATGTGGGAAGAGCGGTCGATGATTCGACCCACACACAGGACAGGGGGCGCGACTGTTCGTGACGCGGCCGCAGGGGCGCTGTTTCAGTACATCAATACTCCGGAGGGTGGATGCCGGAATCTCCGCCCACGGCGGCGCAGCAGACACAGCGATGGGCGGAGGATCCGCATCGGATCCTCCGCCCATCGGAGTGACGTCCGCCCCAGGCTGTGGAGCGAGCAGGGTCAGGTCAGTTGACGACCCAGTCGAACGCGTCGCCGTGCTCCTCGAGCCAGGCGTCGACGGCATCCGCTTCCTTGCCCTCGCCGTACTCGTTCACGACCAGGTCTTCGAGCGAGCCGTACTGCTCGTCGTCGAGCTTGATCTGCTCGATCAGCTCAGCAGCCTCGGGGAACTCCTCGGCGAAGCCCTTCGTGCCGAGGAAGTGCAGAGCCTCGGACTCGCCCATGGCGCCCTTGGGGTCGTCGAGGTCCTTCAGCGGGAAGGCGTCGTTGGCCCAGAACGGACGCCACAGCGTCACGACGATGTCTTCTTCCTTGTCGGTCGCGGACTTCAGCTCGGTGAGCATCGCCGCGGTCGACGAGGTGACGAGCTCGTACTCGCTGTCGAGACCGTACTCGGGCATCATCTTCTGGGTCTGCGCGGTGAGACCGGCGCCCGGCTCGATGCCGAAGATCTTGCCGTCGAACTCGGCGCCCTTGCCCGCGAGGTCCTCGATCGAGTTCAGCTCGGAGTACTCCGGAACCGCGATGGTCAGCTTCGCGTTGTCGTAGTACGCACCGAGGTCTTCGATGTCGTCGCCGTAGGTGTTCATGTACTCGGCGTGGGTCAGCTCGGGCCAGGCCGACGGGTAGATGTCGACGTCGCCCTGCGCGAGGCCGGTGTACAGCGGGCCCGCCTCGGTCAGCGTCTTCATCTCGACGGTGTAGCCGATCTTCTCGAGCTGATCCTGCAGCAGGTACGCGGTGCTCAGGCCGTCGGTCCACGAGGGCAGGAAGCCGAGGGTGATCGTGCCCTTGTCTCCGGATCCGGTGTCTTCACTGCCGGTGCCGCTGCCGGTGCCGCCCATGCCGTCGCCACTGCAGCCGGCGAGGGTCAGGGTCGCTGCGGCTCCGATGGCCGCGATCGTCAGGAACTTCTTCTTCATGTGTCTGTCTCTCTCGTTCCGTATATATGGGTGCTGTGTTGCTGTGTACTGCGGTGTTGCTGTTCTCTTGTGGGAGGGATGAGTCAGTGCACGCCGCCGCCGACGGCGGTGCGACGCGGGGAGGCCTTCTCGCGCTCGGCCGCGTCCGCGGCAGCCTTCGAAGCCTCTGCCTCAGCCGATGCGGGAGCGGATGCGCTCGAATCAGCCACCTCCGACACTGCGGATGCGGCGGCGAGGCGCTTCTGCGTGCGGCGACGCGCCAGTATCCCGAGAAGCGACGAGCGGTTGCTGCCGAGATCGCCGAGTGCCGCCGTGACGCGGTCGAGGAAGACGGCGATGAGCACGACGCCCAGACCGGCCTCGACGCCCTTGGCGATGTTGATGGTCGAGATCGCTTCGACGACGATCTTTCCGAGGCCGTCGGCACCCGCCATTCCGGCGATGACCGCCATCGACAGGGCGAGCATGATGACCTGGTTGACGCCGGCGAGGATCGTCGGCATCGCGAGCGGAAGCTGGATGCCGCGCAGGATCTGCCCCGGCTTGGCACCGAACGCCTGGCCCGCTTCGACCGTCTCGGAGTCGACTCCGCGGATGCCGAGTTCGGTCAGTCGCACGCCCGGGGGCAGTGCGAAGATCACGGTCGCGACGAGGCCTGGCACGACGCCGATGCTGAAGAACACGATCGCCGGGATCAGGTAGACGAACGCCGGCATGGTCTGCATGAAGTCGAGCACGGGCTTGAGCACCGCACGCACCGTGGCGTTGCGGGCCGACCAGATGCCCAGCGGCACCGCGATCAGCACGGCGATCACGGCGGCGACGAGCACGAGGGCGAGGGTCTGCATCGCTGGCACCCAGAGGCCCATGGCGACGATCAGGCCGAACGAGATGACCGTGCCGATCGCGAGCTGCCACGAGCGCACGAGCCAGGCGATGAACGCGGCGATCAGGATGATGACGACGAAGTGCGGGGTGAGCAGCGCGCGGGTGAGGCCGTCGACGAGAAAGCTGACCACGAACGAGATGACGTCGAGCAGACCGTCGAGGTTCGTCTTGATCCAGTCGACGCCTGTTGCGACCCAGCTGCCGAGGGGAATGCGGAAACCATCCATCAGCGCACCTCCTCTGTCTTCACGGCGTCCGCCGGGTCGGCGGTCCACCCGTCATCGAGTACTGCATCGATCTCGGCCTGCGGCATCGGCAGAAGCGGCAGGGTGAGCTCGCCGGTGGCGCCGGGGCCGGGGCCCAGGGCTGCGAGCAGGGTGATGCGCGGGATCACACCGACGAGGCGCCCCTCGGCATCGACCACGGCCAGCGGCAGCGGCGACTCGACCGACGGGATGAAGAGGTTCATCAGGACCTCGTCCTTGCTGACGCTCTGCGGCACGGGCTTGATGATCGACTCGAGGGTCGACACCCCCTGGCGCACCAGCTTGACGGCATCCCGGTCGGTGACGATGCCGCGCAGCTTGCGGTCGCGACCGGTCACGTAGGTGGCCGACATGAACGCGTCGCGCATCTGACGCAGCGCGGTACGCGGGCCCGCGGTGTCGGCGACGACGGGGCGCGGACGCTCCATGACGTTCGCGGCGGTGAGCACACGAGCACGGTCGACGTCCTGCACGAACTGCTCGACGTAGTCGTTGGCAGGATCCATGAGGATGTCTTCGGGCGTGCCGATCTGCACGATGCGGCCATCGCGCATCACGGCGATGCGGTCGCCGAGGAACATGGCCTCGTTGAGGTCGTGGGTGATGAAGACGATGGTCTTCTGCAGCTTCTCCTGCAGCTCGAGCAGCTGCTCCTGCATCTCGCGACGGATCAGCGGATCGAGCGCGCTGAACGCCTCGTCCATGAGCAGGATGTCGGAGTCGGCAGCGAGCGCACGGGCGATGCCCACACGCTGCTGCATTCCACCCGAGAGCTCGGACGGCAGCTTGTCGGCCTGGCCCTCGAGACCCACCAGGGCGAGGATCTCCTCGGCCTTCTTCAGGCGCTCGTCTTTGCCTGTGCCCTTGAGTTCGAGCGGGTAGGCGACGTTCGCGGCGACCGTGCGGTGCGGCAGCAGCGCGAAGTGCTGGAACACCATCGAGATGCGGTCGCGGCGGATCTCCCGCAGACGCGACGACGGGATGCCCGTGATGGGGTCGCCGTTCACGACGACGGATCCGTCGCTCGCCTCGTGCAGCCCGTTGAGCATGCGGATGATGGTGGACTTGCCGGAGCCGGAGAGCCCCATGATCACGAAGATCTCACCCCGGTTGACCGTGAAACTGGCGTCGATGACGGCGGCGGTTCCTGCGTCGCTGACCGCGGATCTGCTCTCACCGGCCTTCAGTCGACGGACGGCACTGCTCGGATTCTTCCCGAACACCTTGTACAGATTGCGCGCTTCAAGAGCGATTTCGGACACGTTTCCCCTGCGGCTCGCCTTCGGGTGGCTGAGCCTGCTTCGGTTACGCCCGGGTGATCCTCCCGGCCGTTTCGACATGGTGCTGTGGCGGCGCGGACGGCGGATTTCGGATCCGCCGCGATAGAGCATCGACCGTACGTCCACGCCTCTTCGCAGCACAGCACATTCGAAAGAAGGACGTGGTCGCGGACTGGTCTTCGGGCCGTCAGGCCCACCAACCAACGTAACGAAATGGCCGGTCAGGGGCAAATCCGCAATCCCGAGCGACGTTCAGTTCCGTCGGCTGACCGGGGGATTGTGCGGGTTTCGGCCATGGTCGCGGGCCGGGCGTGCGCGGGCGTTTCGGGCGCTTCCGGTCCGCGTGCGATCAGCGACGGACGCTGCGCGTCACCGTGAACTTCGGAGTGCGCTCGAGCTGCTCGGTGACGCCCACGAGACGGGTGAGTTCGGCGCGATATCCGAGCGACGAGTTGAAGACCGTGAAGAGCTCACCGCCGGGGCGGAGGATGCGAGCGGCGGCCTCGAACAGACGCGTCGCCGCACCGGTGTGCACGCTGCTGCCGAGGTGGAACGGCGGGTTGAGCAGCACGACGTCGGCGCCGGCGTCGGCGAGTGCGGATCCGGCGTCGTCGTGCATGACCGTGACCCGGTCGGCGACGCCGTTCGCGGCCACGGTGGCGCGAGCCGAGGCGACAGCTGCGGCCGATCGGTCGGTGGCGATGAGGCGGGCTTCGGGGTGCACGAGAGCGTATGAGGCGGCGAGCGCGCCGGTTCCGCAGCCGAGATCGACGACGATCGGGGTCGGGCTCGGCTCGCCGTCGTTCACAGCGCAGCATGGATCGGTCGGAGCGCCCGTTTCCGGGGCGATTCTGGCCCGGTCAGATGCATCCATGCTGAGTTGTGAACCGTCGAGGCCGAGCACCTCGAGCAGAACCCGTGTGCCGATGTCGAGCTTCGCCCCCGCGAATGCGCCGCCGTGGGCGACCAGAGTCAGTCCGTCATGCTGCGCCGCCACCGGGAAGGGCGGCCCAGCGGGCACCGGCCGCGGCTCGCTCGCGATAATCAGGCGGGACTTCCGTTCCGCACGCTGCGCCTGCACCTGGGCGAAACTCCGCCCGAGCACCTCGTTCTGGGCGATGGTCATGTGCTTGACACGACCACCGGCGACGAGCACGACATCCGGGGCCGCCCAGCGCGCCACGGCATCCGCGATCTCCTCGAGCTCGGCGAGCGCCTTGGGCAGTTGCAGCAGCACGAGTCGTGCCCCGTCGAGCAGGGTCGCATCGAGCTCATGAGACGAGAACCCCGAGAGGTTCAGGTCGTCGGCGTTGCGAGCCAGCGCACGACGCCCCGTCGCGAGGTCCTGGTGCACGTGGATGCCGTCGACTCCGGCATCTGTCAGCGCGAGCGTGATCGCGCCGTACTCGTCGCCGATGACCGCGATCTCGCGCCCATCGACCCCAAGCGACAGCGCGCGTTCGACGAGCAGCAGGTCGGTGGCGTCGTGGGCCTGGAGGTTGTCGGCCTCGACGTCGGGCCAGCGGCGCAGGCGGCTGTAGGGGAAGTGCACCTCTCCAGACTAGGAGCGCCCTCTCTTGACAACGACTGAACACGTGTTTAGTCTGCTGTACATGCGTTCAGCCTCTGACGACATCACGGCTCGCGCCCGCATCCGCGACACCGCCATCGCCGCCTTCGCCCGCGACGGATACGACGGAGCGAGCATGCGCGCGATCGCCAGGGAGGCCGGCGTCAGCCCAGCGCTGATCGTGCACCACTTCGGCGACAAGAACGCCCTGCGCACGGCGTGCGACGACTATGTCGTCGGCGTCTTCATCGACGAGGACCATGACCTCATCGTCGCGCCGACCCGCGATCGCATCCGCACCGCATTGAATGACCTCGAGCGCTACGGCCCGTATATCGACTACCTCGCCCGCATGCTCGCCGACGGATCAGCCGCCGCCGATCGACTGTTCGACAGCTTCCTGGCCAACACCCGCGACGTGCTCGCCGAGCAGCGCGAGGCGGGGATGCTCGAGCCGATGAGCGACCCCGAGATGACGACGATGCTGCTGACCCTCATCGGACTCGCCCCCGTCGCGATGCGCGCGCAGATCGCGCGCGCACTGGGCACCGATCAGCTGAGCCCGGCCGGACTCCTGCGCACCACTCTGCCGACGCTCGAACTGCTCACTCACGGCATCTATTCGACGACCGCACTGCTCGACGGCGCGCGAGACGCACTCGCCGCCGAGGGGAACACCCCGAGAGGCGACGCATCATGACCGACACCATCGAGATCGACCGTCTGCAGAAGCGCTTCGGCGGTCGCATCGCGCTGCACGAGCTCGACCTGCACGTGCGTCCCGGCACCGTCTTCGGGCTGATCGGACCCAACGGCGCCGGCAAGACGACGACGCTCCGCACGCTCGTCGACATCATCCGTCCGTCATCCGGCTCGGTGCGCGTCCTCGGCGAGAATCCCCGGCACGGCGGCGCTGCGCTGCGCCGCCGCATCGGGTATGTGCCGGGCGAGCTGCACCTCGAAGGGCGATCGAGCGGACACCGGATGCTGGCGTTCTACGCCCAGGTCTCGGGTGGCCTTGACTCGGCGGCGACCCTGCGCACCGCTCGCGATCTCGCCGACCGCCTCGGAGTCGACCTCTCGCGTCCCGTCCGCACGCTGTCGAAGGGCAACAAGCAGAAGGTCGGATTGATCCAGGCGTTCATGCATCGGCCCGAGCTGCTGATCCTCGACGAACCCACGAGCGGCCTCGACCCCCTGGTGCAGCGCGAGTTCCTGCAGATGGTGCGCGAGGCGAAGGATGCAGGGCAGACCGTGCTGTTGAGCTCGCACGTGCTCAGCGAGATCCAGCAGACCGCCGACGAGGTCGCCGTGCTGGCGAACGGACGGGTGGTCGCGGACGGCGACGTCGCCTCCCTGCGACTGGGGTCGATCCGACGAGTGCGCGTCGAGATCGCGACGACGGACGCCGCGTCCGCCCGCGCCGACTTCGATCGACTGCCCGGTCTCACCGGAGTCGAGATGCACGATGCCGACGGCATCCTGAGCCTGTCGGGCACGGTCGACGGAGCGATCGACCCGTTCATCAAGGCACTCGCGCCCTTCGAGGTGCGCGATCTGACTGTGGAGGAACCGGACCTCGAGGAGTCCGTGCTGCGTCTGTACGGCGCCACTGCCGCGAGCGCAGGCGCACGCACAAGCGAGCCACCGACGAGACGCACCAGGCGCGACGGGAAGGCGCAGCGATGAACGGCATCCTGCCGGTGTTCCGGCGCAACCTTCGCGAGTCGTGGCGGAGCCTTCTCGGATGGACGGTCGGTGTCGCCGCCGTGCTGTTCCTGTATCTGCCGCTCTTCCCGAGTCTCGGTGGCGACGGTCAGCTCGAGGCCATGATCTCGTCGCTGCCGAAGGAGCTCGTCGACACGCTCGGCTACGACCAGATCGCGACGGGAGCCGGATACACCCAGAGCACGTTCTTCGGTCTGATCGGCTTTCTGCTGCTGACGATCGCGGCGGTCATCTGGGGTTCGGCGGCGATCGCCGGTGCCGAGGAGAGCGGGCGAGCCGAACTCGACCTCGCGCACGGAATCGGTCGCGCTCAGTACGCCCTCGAGTCCGCCGCCGCGGTGCTGGTCAGGCTGCTCTGGCTGGGCGCGTTCTCGGGGCTCGTCGTCGGAGTGCTGAACGGACCCTCCGAACTCGACCTCGAGGGATGGCGCATCGTCGGGGCGAGCACCGCGCTCACCGGACTCGCGTTCCTCACGGCATCCGCGGCCCTGTTCGCCGGGGCCGCGACCGGCCGCCGCCTCTGGGCGACCGGGCTGGGTGCGGGCATCGCCGTGCTCGGATACATCCTGCAGGCGCTCGCCAGGCAGTCCGAAGGCCTCGACCGGCTGAACGCGCTGTCGCCCTACGCGTGGGTGTATCGCCAGCCGCCGCTCGCCGAAGGGGTCGACCCGGGCGGACTCGCCCTGACCTGGGGCCTGGCTGCGGCCTTCGTCGCCGCCTCGGTCTTCGCGCTGCGCGCCAGGGATCTGCGCGGCTGACCTCGATTCGGCCGGGATCTCGATGCGGAGGGGCGGATGCTGCGGCATCCGCCCCTCTTCGTCTGCCCGCCGCCGCCCCGGACAGCCACCGCCACCACCGCACCCGCCCAGGTGGGGCCAGTTCCGCACCGCACCGCCCAGCCGGGGCCAGTCCCGCACAGCAATGCGGCCTTTCGGATGCAGAACTGACCCCGCACCGGCCAGGCTGCGTGAGTTCCGCCCCGCACCCGCCCAGGCGGGGCCAGTTCCGCACGACTGCCTGCCCGAAACAACTGTTGACACGACCGAGGTTCAGTGGTTACCTAGTCGAGTAACTAACCCACCAACCACTCGGAGGACTCGTGATCGACGAAGGCAAGCCGCTCTTCCTCCAGATCGCCGAGCAGATCGAGGACTCGATCATCGACGGCTCGCTCGCGGAGGAGACGCAGGCTCCGTCGACGAACGAACTCGCCGGCTTCTACCGGATCAACCCCGCGACCGCAGCGAAGGGAGTCGCCATGCTCACCGACAAGGGAGTGCTGTACAAGCGCCGCGGCATCGGCATGTTCGTCGCCGCCGGAGCGCGCGACATCGTCGTCGGCGAGCGGCGCGCCGCATTCGCCGACCGCTACATCGACCCGCTCCTCGCCGAGGCCCGCACTCTGGGCCTCGGCGCCGAAGACCTCGCCACGCTGTTGCGTGAACGCGCAGCGCTGGCACCGCAGACCACACAGACCGAAGGGAAGACCCCCGCATGACCGCCGTCATCGAGGTGCAGAACCTCACCAAGCACTACAAGGAGAAGAACGCGCTCGACAACGTGTCGCTCACCCTCGAGGGTGGCGCGATCTACGGACTGCTCGGCCGCAACGGGGCGGGCAAGACGACGCTCATGTCAATCCTGACCGCGCAGAACTTCGAGTCGTCGGGCACCGTGCGCGTGTTCGGCGAGCACCCCTACGAGAACACGCACGTCCTCAACCGGATCTGCTTCGTGCGCGAGAGCCAGAAGTACCCGGACGACGCGTACCCGCGTCACGCGTTCAAGGCAGCGAGCCTGTTCTTCCGCAACTGGAGTCAGGATCTCGCCGACGAGCTCATCGAGCAGTTCCAGCTGCCGATGAAGCAGACGATCAAGAAGCTCTCGCGCGGACAGCTCTCGGCCGTCGGCGTGATCATCGGTCTCGCCTCACGCGCCGAGCTCACCTTCTTCGACGAGCCCTACCTGGGACTCGACGCGGTCGCCAGGCAGATCTTCTACGACCGGCTGCTCGAGGACTACGCCGAGCACCCGCGCACGATCATCCTCTCGTCGCACCTGATCGACGAGGTGTCGAACCTCATCGAGAAGGTCATCGTGATCGACAACGGGCAGATCCTGCTCAACGAAGACACGGATGCCGTGCGCGACCGCGCCGTCACCGTGATCGGCGATGCGACCAAGGTCGACGCGTGGGCCTCCGACCGCGAAGTGCTGCACCGGGAGGCCCTCGGCCGAGTCGCCTCCGTCACCGTGCTCGGCACCCTGTCTGCCGCCGAGCGCGCCGAGGTCACCGCATCCGGTCTCGATCTCGCTCCGGTGTCGCTGCAGCAGCTGATCGTGCGTCTCACCCAGAAGGCCGAGGCGGGCTCTGCCACCAGAGTCTCCGCCGCGAAAGAGGAGGTCCGCTGATGCGACGCACACTCAACGTCATCCGCCTGCAGCTGATCAACCGGCAGACGTTCATCTGGGTGCCGCTGATCATCCTCGGCTCCGCGGTCATCATCTCGGTGCTGATCTACGCGATGATCCCGACCGAGGGTCCGAAGTACGGGGGCGGCGGCCAGGCTCCGCTCTGGTACTTCTTCGCCATCGGCCTCTCGGCCATGACGCTCACCTTCCCGTTCTCGCAGGCGATGAGCATCACCCGGCGCGACTTCTTCTTCGGCACGCTGCTCACGGCGATCCTCGGAAGCGCGCTCATGGGCGTCGTCTTCCTGATCGGGGGCGGAATCGAGACGCTGACCAACGGCTACGGCGTGAACGGCTACGTGTTCTACCTGCCGTGGCTGTGGGAGGCGGGTCCGCTCGGAGCGTTCACCGTGTACTTCACCCTCGCCCTCTTCCTGTTCGTCGTCGGCTTCACCGGAGCGACGATCTACAAGAGCTGGGGACCCACCGTGCTCACCATCGCGAGCGTCGGTCTGGGCCTCATCCTCGTGGGGCTCGCGTTCCTCGCCACGAGACTCGAGCTGTGGGATGAGGTGTGGCGGGCGATCCTCGACGCGGGCGCTCTCGGTCTCGCGCTGTGGGGCCTCGTCGCCACGGTGGTGCTCGCGGGCATCTCCTTCCTCGCCTTCCGCAGGGCCATCCCCTGACCAGTCGGTGATCACTCGGCGCCGGTCGCTCCTTACGGGGCGGCCGGCGTCGTCGTGTCGTGACCGCTACCCGGCCTCACCGCCGGATGCAACCCGGTGCGAGCACGGACGCCGAGCGGCTAGCGTCACCCTTCGGGGAGGATGACGAGAGGATGCCGTGACGAACATCAGAACACGAGTGCGCGCGCGCCGCCCCGGCATCGTGCGCTCGCTGCGCGAGGCGGTCGACCCCGCTCGACTTCTGCTCGTCGCCAAGACCGCACTGGCGGTCGGGCTTGCGTGGCTGATCGCTCCTCATACGCCCGGAGTCACCGACGAGTACCCGTACTACGCGCCGCTCGGCGCGCTGGTCAGCATGTATCCGACGTTGATGGGCTCGGTGCGATCGGGGCTGCAGACCCTGCTCGGACTCGCGACCGGCATCGGACTGGCCGCAGTCGTCGTGCTCACCGTCGGCCCGACGTGGTGGAGCATCCCCGCCGTCGTCGGCGTCGGCGTGCTCGTCTCGGGCACCGGGTGGTTCGGCGTCGGACGGGAGTACGTGCCCATGGCTGCGCTGTTCGTGCTGATCGTCGGCGGCCAGGATGCCGAAGACTATTCGCTCGGCTACCTGGTGCAGATGGGGGTCGGAGTGGTCGTCGGGTTCATCGTGAACCTGGTGATCGCCCCCGCTCCGCTCACCCTCGCCGCCGCGGCGAAGGTCGACGCCTTCCGCACGCAGCTGAGCGAGCACCTGCACGACATCGGCTCGGCCGTTTCGGATTCCTGGCCGCCTGAGCACGAGCAGTGGGCCGACGATGCGGCATCCCTGGCCGACACCACGTCGGAGCTTCGCACCGCACTGTCCGACGCCGACGACAGTCGACGAGGCAACCCGCGCGCGTTCGGGCACAGAGGAGAGACGCGGCACATCCACGAGGAACTCGCGCGCCTCGATCGCGTAGCGCACCTGATCCGCGACATCTCCGACGAGGTCGCCGACACCATCTGGGACCGCCCGGGCGGACTCGAACTCGATGCGGCGCTGCCCGACCCGCTCTCGGCCGCATGCCACGCCGTCGCCGAGGTCATCGTGCAGCAGGATCCGCTCACGCCCGCAGATCACCGTGCTCGGGGGGAGGCCGCGCGCGCGATCCGCCTGCTGCTCGCGACCGTCGACGACCGCACGATCGACGTGCGGCGGTCGATGGGGCCCGGAGTGCTCGCGGCGATGCAACTGCGCCGCATCCTCATTCTCAGCGGCCACCGGGAGCCGGAAGAGCCGTTCGAATCGCCTGAATGACCCGATATTCACTCCGGATCGGGTCATTCGCGCGATTCGAACGCCCAGGAATGGCAGTTAGCCGCCGTCAGATCGTGTCGTCGGCCGCGAGGACGTCGACCTGCCATGAGCGCCCGGCCGGGTCATCCTTGTCGTGGGCATCGACGGCCTCGGTGATGACCTCCTGCACGCGCTCCATCACGGCTTCGAACTCGGACTCGGTGAGGCGCACCATGCGCTGCGAGAAGTGGGCCCGCGCCTCGGTCGCTCGGCCCGAGAGGTATTCGGGAGTCCAGGCGATCACGCGGCTCAGCATGTCCTGATGGTCGTCGGCGACCGAGCGGACCATGGCGGTGCCCAGGGCCTCATCCGGCACCGGATGCTCGGGGTCGCCGACGTTGAACGATCCTCTGCGTGACTTCCAGACGCGGTCGCGGCGATCGCGGGCATGCTCGGGGGCCTCTTCGATGAGACCCGCATCGGCCAGGACCCGCAGGTGGAAGCTCGCAGAGTTGGCCGGCACGTCGAGATCGGCGGCGACGTCGGCCGCACGCAGGTGCTCGCGACGCGAGAACAGACGGATCATCTGACGACGCAGCGGGTGCGCGTAGGCCTTCAGCATCGCCGACGTCATCCAGACCTGGTCCGCGTCCTTCTTCGCCTCCGCCATACCGAGAGTGTATCCGCACAAGAAGTTGCGCAATAAGTATTGCGCAACTGTTCTTGCGCAATTACGGTGAGTACCATGACGACCGTGACCGAGCCCCACCGTCTGTGGCGCAACGCCCGATACCTGACCTGGCTCGTGAGCGACACGAGCAAGGGGCTCGCGGCCGCCCTGTTCGCGTTCGCTATCCCCCTGCTCGCCCTGATCGTCACGAACGACCCCGCGCAGGCCGGCATCATCGGCGGCGCAGGCATGGTCGCCCGGCTGCTGCTCACGCTCGCCGGCGGCATCCTCGCCGATCGCCATCGGCGCATCCTCCTGATGCTGATCGGCTCTCTCATCGGCATCCTGCTGGCGGGCGCCTTCACTCTGCTCGCGCTCGGGGGCGCGCTGACCTTCGCCACGCTCCTCATCGCCGACGTGCTGCTGGCCGCGCGCAGCGGCCTGTTCGACGTCGCGGGCGAGAGTGCGATCAAGGAGATCGTGCCCGACGACGCCATGGGGCGCGCGCAGGCCGCGAACCAGGGGCGTGATGCCGCGATCCAGCTCGCCGGCGGCCCCCTCGGCGGTCTGCTGCTGGGCGTCGGCGGCTGGCTCGTCGGAGCGGTCATGACGCTCTGCCACGCGGTCGCGGCGGTCATGGCCTGGATGCTGCAGCGCGAGATGCGCCGCGCCGGGATCGTCGACACGGGAGCGGGTGCGGATGCTGCGGGTGCCCGCCCGGAGAACGGAGAGCGCCCGGTCGGCGACGAGCGTGTCGCCGTGGGACCCGCCGTGGATCCGGCGGACGGTCTGGGTTTTCCCGTGGAGCCCGCGACGGATGTGGGTGTGCAAGGCAAGACCAGCGCCTGGGCCGAGCTGCGCGAGGGATTCGCCTGGCTGCTCGCCCGACCCGATCTCGGCGGCGTGCTGCTCATCATCACGGTCATCAACCTGGGCTTCAACGCCGCGATCACCACCACGATCTACGCGCTGCAGCAGGACGGATACTCCGAACTGCTGATCGGTTCGCTCAGCGCGGCTGTCGGTGCCGTCATGCTCGTCGGGGCGGTCGTCGCGCCGACGCTCGTGCCCCGCATCCGCGCCGGCGTGATCGCGATCAGCGGACTCTCGGTGGTCGCCGTGGGCACGATCGTGCTGTCGATGGTCACCGAACCGTGGGCGATCGTGGTCGTGCTGGGCGCGTCGGTGCTGCTGCTTCCGGCCCTCAATGCGGGGATGATGGGCTACTTCATGGTCGCGACACCGACGCAGTTGCTCGGCAGGGCGAACAGCGCGGCCGGCGTTCTGGGCATGGGCGCGCTGCCGCTCGCTCCGCTGATCGCCGGCTTCGGACTCACCTGGATCGGCCGCGAATGGACGATCCTCGTCTGCGCGGCGCTCTGCGTCATCGCGGTCGCGCTCGCCCTGGGCAACCGCGCATTGCGCGCGCTGCCGATCGAGTCGCGCTGGGCCGAGCACGCCACGCAGTACGAGAACACCTGAGCCCCATTCCCCTCGATGTCCTGGTCTGTGCTCAGGGGCCGGCCGCAGACGTCGGATCCTCCGACGTCGTCACAGCATCCCGGTGAGCACGCCCCCGTCCGCGCGCAGTGCGGCGCCGTTCGTCGCCGACGACAGCGGGCTCGACAGATACGCGACCAGGCTCGCGATCTCCGTCGGGTCGATGAACCGCTGCAGCAGGGTCGTGTGATTCTGGCCGATGATCGCGCTCTTCATCGCCTCGGCGGGAAGGCCTTGCGCTTCGGCCACGGCCGCCACGGATGCAGCCACTCCATCGGAGAAGGTGGGACCGCCGAGCACGGTGTTGACCGTGACTGCGGTGCCTCGAGTGAGCTTCGCCAGGCCGTTCCCCAGCGCGATCATCGCCGCTTTCGTCGTGCCGTAGTGCACCATGTCGGCTGGCACGTTGACCCCGGATTCACTGCTGATGAAGATGATGCGCCCCGAACCCCGCGCGAGCATTCCGCCGAGCACCGCCCGCGACAGTCGCACGCCGCTCATGACGTTGACGTCGAAGTACCGCGCCCAGTCCTCGTCGCTGATCGATGCGAAGTCGGCGAGACCGAAGAGCCCGACATTGTTCACGAGGATGTCCACATCACCCAGTGCGTCCGAGAGCCGCGCCACCTCCCCGGCATCCGCGAAGTCGGCCGCGAGTCCCGATACCCGAGCCCGCGGCTGCTCGCCGCGCAGACGCTCGACCGCCGCGTCGACGCGTTCTGCGGTGCGCCCGTTGAGCGTCACCTTCGCACCCTCTGCAGCGAGCTGGGCGGCGATGGCGTATCCGATGCCCTGGGTAGAGCCGCTGACGAACGCCTTCTCGTCGTGCAGTCGCAGATCCATGACTACTCCTCCTGGCGCCGCCGAGCGACGCATTGACTTGCCTGAGCAAGTAACTCTATGTGGATTGACTTGCCTGAGCAAGTAACGACCGAGCAGATGAAGTAGTGTCATGACATGCCTGAGCAATCGATCGACGATCCATTGAGCGCGGACGAACTGGAGATCTGGGCGTCCGTGGCCACGTTGGTCGAGCGCCTCCCGACCGCTCTCGACGCCCAGCTGCAGCGAGACAGCGGGCTGACCCATTTCGAGCACGGCGTCCTGTTCGCCCTCGACTCCGCGCCCGATCGATCACTCCGTCTCAGCGTCCTCGCGAGCTACGCCAGCTGCACCCTCTCGCGGCTCTCCCGCGCTGTCTCTCGCCTGGAGGCGAAAGGATGGGTCCGCCGCGAGACCGACTCCGCCGACGGCCGGTTCACGCTCGGCATCCTCACGGCGAGCGGGCACGACAAGGTCGTCGAGTCCACTCCCGCGCATCACGCGCTGGTGAGGCGGGTGATCTTCGACAGCCTGACGGTCGCGCAGACGCGCCAGCTCGGCGTGATCAGTCAGAGGATCTCCACTGCGATCGGGCCGGACGAGGCGTGGAAGCCGCCGGTCCCCGAGCACCCCTGAGGCATGTCGGTGTCGGGATCGGACATCGGTGTCGATGCGAATGTCGGTGAGGATGCGTAGGATCGGCGGCACCGACACCCCTACTTTGAGGAGACGACGATGTCAGCCCTGGAGATCAGCGAGAAGCCTCTTCCCTATGTCCGCCTCGCGACCCTGACCGAGAAGGTCGACACGCAGCCAGAGGTCGCCGCGGTCGTCGGGCCGCTGTTCGACCGGGTCGCCGATGCGCTTCTGGCATCAGGGGCGACCCCCGGCCTGCCGATCGCCGAGTACGACATGGACCGCCACGGGGTGCGCATCACCGTGGGCTTCACGTACGACGGGCCCGCGATCGACGGTCTCGTGATCGTCGAGCTGCCGGCCGTGGAGTCGGCTTTCACGGCCACCCACCACGGATCCATGGCGACGATCGACGACAGCTGGGGGGCGGTGAACGCCGCGATCACAGAGCGGGGCGCCGCGGCTGTCGGACCCTGCCGCGAGGTCTACCTGCAGTCGGAATCCGAAGATCAGGCCGACTGGATCACCGAGCTGCAGCAGCCGGTCTCAGCAGGCTGACGGTCTCGAGCGGCCGGTTTCGGCGGTCCGGGCGAATGGTCGAGCGGGCGATCGGCTGGTCAAGCGGGCGATCGGCTGGTCAAGCGGGCGATCGGCTGGTCGGGCGGGCGGTCTGCCGGGCGGGCGTGCCGGGCGGTCGGGCGGGCGTGCCGGGCGGTCGGGCGTCAGAGTGCGCCGGTGAGTGCCGCGACGCCGACCAGTACCGAGACCAGTGCGAGCACCAGGGCGATCGCGATCAGCACGGCGTGCACCTTGAGGAAGGTCGTGGCCTTGCCGTCGGCATCCCGAGCCCGCGGGTCGGTCGCGACGCGCTTGTAGAAGCGGGGCCACACCAGCACGTTGAAGGCGGCGTTGAGGAACAGGACGACAGCGAGGGCGATCACCCCTCCACGCTAACGCCCGCGGCACGAATCCCCGGCCACCCCGTCACCCGGCATCCGTCTCCCGGCATCCGTCTCCCGGTATCCGTCTCCCGCCGTCTCTCATCCACCGTTTGCAGGACCACCGCACGCCTGCAGGACCAGACCGCAGCCCTGTTCCCGCAGACGCTCATCGGTCCTGCAGACGGCACTTGAGATGACCCTCGGACTCAATCCCACCGATATTCCGGGAAACCGACCGAGTCCATGTATCACCGAACCCTTGCCGTGCTCCTTACTGGTGTGATCACAATGGGACTCATGATCGACGGCGCACCCGACGGCGCCGCCCTCGATCCTGCACCGGACGACGGCGCGGCACGCTGGAGGCGAGCCGCCGACTTCTTCGACGCATGGCGGGACGGCGACAGCCGCGCGATGGACGACCTCGTGCGGCTGATGACGCCTGTGCTCTGGCATGTCGTGCGCGCCTACGGTCTCGAGCGGACGCTCGCCGAAGATGTGATCCAGACGACCTGGTTGCAGCTCGTGCGCGGACACCGATCGATCACCGATCCGAAGGCCGTCTCGGCCTGGCTGACGACCACCGCTCGCCGCGAGGCCTGGCGCGCGGGCAAGGCCCACAACCGACTCGACACGACTGAGGCGGATGCTCTCGACGCACTGCTGCCCGAGCAGGCCTCCGCCGAAGACCATGCCGCGACCGGCGACGAGAACCGCCGACTCTGGTCTGCAGTACAGCGTCTCGCCGAGAGGTGTCAGCGTCTGCTGCGCGTGATCGCGTTCGAGGAACGACCGGACTACGCCCGGCTCGCCGCCGACCTCGGAATGGCCGTGGGCAGCATCGGCCCGACGCGACAACGCTGCCTGGCGAAGCTGCGCGACCTGCTCGATGCCCCGACACCACAGCCGGGAGGCGCCTCATGAGCGAGAACGACGGCAACAACGGCGGCGACAACCACGAGGATGCCGAGCTCTTCGCGCACCTGCGGTCGCTGTGGCGCGACGTCGATCCGATGCCCGCGGCGCTGATCGATCGCATGATCGCGGCGGTCGCGACCGAGGGCCTGTCGGCCGAGTACGCGCTGCTGACCCTCGTCGAGCAGCCGCTCGGGGCGGTGCGCGGAGACGCGGACGCGCTGACGCTGCAGTTCAGCGACGGCACCACGAGCATCCTCCTACACGTCACGGGCACGGCGAGCGGCGCGCATCGCATCGACGGCTGGGTCGACACGGCCGCCGGACTGATCGAGCTCGCTCAGGGCGAGCGGACCCGCACCACGACCGCGAGCGACACGGGTCGTTTCGTGTTCGACGATGTGCCCGACGGGCTGACGCTCGTGCGCCTCACCACGACGGTCGGCGACGAGCAGCGAACCCTGTCGACCCCGCAGTTCGAGTTGTGATCCACCGCGGGGCGACCCGCTCACACCGCGGGCTCGCCCGCACACATCGCAGGGCCAGTCCCGCACCTCGCAGGATTCCCCGCATAGATCGCGGGCCCGCCCGCACAGGACGCGGGTCCGCCCGCGAGGAGAGGACCGACGATGGAGCAGCCCAAGGGGTGGAGCTGGCAGGACCGAGCGGAAGGGTCGATCCGTCGAGGGACGGCCCTGGATCCGTCCGTCGAGCCTGTCGACGGCGTCCGCGCGTTCCCGACCGCATATCTGCAGGAGCGTCTGCTGATCACGCAGGATCAGGACACCGGTCAGGAGGCGTACGACCGGGAGATTCGCGAGCTGCGCGAAGCCGCCGGATCGTTCGGCTGGAACCTCGACATCGAATCTCCGGATGCGCTCCGCGCCGCAGACCCGCTGCTGCCGGGAGTGCCCGGTTTCCTCCGGGCCCACCTGACGACCCCCGACGAACCCACCCGCGGCGAATCGCCGGTGCCACCCGATGCCTGGCGCGTGCTGCAGCGCGCGCGACGCAGTTCGGGAACGCCGATGCCCCGGACCAGCCTCGAGCACGTGCTGTCGATCGATCCCGTCGGGCTCAATCCGTTCAGCCGCACCAATCCCTTCAGCCGCACCAACCCGTTCAGCCGCACCAACCCGGTGCGTGGAGCAGGAGGAGGCGCCGGAGGCAGCGACGACTACCTCGAGCCAGGCCGCGGCGCACGACAGCCGGTCGCCTGGCTCGGCCCCGCACCCCAGCGCACCGCCGCTCCGAAACGCGGCCGTCGCCCGGTGGTGGCGGTGCTCGACACCGGATGCGGCGTACACGACTGGCTGCCCGACGACATCGTCACCCGGCACATCGAGCTCGACGGCGTGCCGGTGGGGCGGACAGACGACGCGGATCCCGAGCGCTACCCCGATCTCTATGGACAGCTCGACGGCGAGATCGACGCGGTCGCGGGTCACGGCACCTTCATCGCCGGCATCATCCGGCAGACGGCTCCGGAGGCCGACATCCTGTCGATCCGCATGGCCGGCGCTCTCGGTGTGATCGATGAGAGCACGTTCCTGACGACGGTCGCGCAGGTGGTCGAGCTGCTGCGTCGCCACAGGGAGGATCCGAAGACCGGGCATCCGATCGACGTCCTGAATCTGTCGCTCGGGTACTACCACGAGACTCCGGTGGACGGTCAGTTCAGCAAGACTCTCAACGCGCTGCTCACCACGGCACGGGAGCTCGGATGCGTGGTCGTGTGCTCGGCGGGCAACGACGCGATCGATCGACCGTCGTTCCCGGCATCCCTCTGGCCGTGGCCCGGTGCCGACAACGGCATCCCTCGGGACACGGACGCCCCGCACGTCTCGGTCGGCGCCCTCAACCCCTCGGCCCGCTCGGTCGCGCTGTTCTCCAACGTCGGCCCCTGGGTGCAGGTGTATGCGCCGGGTGCTGCGGTGGTGAGCACCTCACCGGCGTTCGTCGGCGGCGAGCAGGCGACCACGAGGGCCGACGTCGACGGACTGCGTCGCGAGACGATCGACCCCGACGACTACCGCGGTGGTTTCGCGATCTGGAGCGGCACGTCGTTCGCCGCCCCGTACGTCGCGGGTCGCATCGCGGCGCAGCTCGGCACCGTGCCTCCGCAGGGGGTGAAGGCGGATGCTGCGGCCAAGGCCGTCGCCGCCGTGCTCAAGACGCTGCCGACCCCGGTCGAGCGAGGGTAGGTGAAAGGGGGTCTGGCTCTATGCAGCCCGGCGTCCCGTGGAATGTCGCAGGAAGCGATAGCGCTTCGCGCTGGACTGGCTGCGGATCAAGGGGCCAGCGCCTGACTGCACAGGGCGTGCGCGACAAACGCTCCGATCACTATCAGGGCAATCCCGATCATGGGGACGAATGACATCGATCGTTGCCGCCCGAAGAGCAACGAGATCGCTCCGGATGCGGCGACGACCACGACACACACCCCAGCGAACGCGTCGATAGTGGCGTAGAGAAGAGTGCCATCACAAGTCTGCCCACACCCTGGTGCTCCAAGTTGGCGCATCCAGACGGTGCCCCACGCCGCCGTTGCGACGACGAGCTCCAGGACCCAGAGGAGGGCAGTTCGGAGCGGGCGTGGGGCGCTGTCTGACATGAGGCCGATCCTAAGTGAAGCCCGTCGTCAGGCACTCGAAGAACTGGCGCTTGCTCCCGCCGCCCAGCCCCGACCGGCGGAAAGAACCTCGGATGCGGTCGCAGACCTTCCCTGAGACCGAATCGACCGGCATTCTGGTTGGATGCCCCTGTCTGCGCGCGAGCTGCACCGGCGCGGCGTCGACGCGGCCAACTCCCGACGGTTCGCTCAGGCGCGGCGCGCTCTGGCCGCGGCATCCGCCCGCACTGACGACGACGACCTGCGCGCTCGCATCGACGGAACGCTGGCGTATGTGCTCGCGCAGACCGGCGAGCCCGCCGAAGCCGAACGGCTGTCGCGCGAGGCACTGTCGCGACCGGGGCTCAGCGCCGAGACCGTCGCCCTCGCGAACGGACAGCTCGGCACCCTGCTCATGCACGGTGGGCGCCTCGATGAGGCGGACGAGTTCCTGACGCGGGCGATCGACGGTCTCGACGACGGGTCGATCGAGAGCGCGAACCTGCTGATGAGCCGAGCGATCGTCAGCATGCAGCGGCACCGCCTCGACGACTGCACCGCCGATCTTCAGCGCGCTGTCGCCGCCTACGACGCGCACGACCAGCAGGAGCCGCTCGCCGAGGCGCGCCACAACCTCGGCTACGCCGCGCTACTGGGCGGCGATCTCGTCACCGCGCTGGGACTGATGACGAGCTCGCGCCCGATCCTCGCGGCCACCAGCGACCTCGCCGCAGCGATCAGCGACCTCGACCGCGCCGAGGTGCTGCGCGATGCGGGCCTCACGACGGAAGCTGAGGAACTGCTCGGCGCCGTCGCCTCGCAGTTCGGTGCGCAGCGCATGCGGCAGGCTCGTGGGGAGGCCGAGTTCCACCTCGCCCGATCGCTCCTGCGGCATGACGCGTCCGCCGCCGAGCGCGCCGCCGCGACGGCATCCCGCCGATTCACAGCTCTGGGAAGCGAAGGCTGGGCCGCTCGCGCCGAGGCCGTGCGCCTCGAAGCCCGGCTGCGCGCCCGCCCGACCACGCCGCCCGTGGCCGAGGACTTCACGCGCACCGCCGCAGCGCTCACTCGGGGAGGTTTCCGCACCGAGGCCGCAGCCCTGTCGCTGACGGCACGGCTGGCCGACGGCGGACGGATGCCGCGGCTCACCGCCGACGCCCCGACTCCGCTGCGACTGCGGGCCCATGAAGTGCGCGCCGCGAGAGCCTCCGCCGCGGGCAGGGATGCCGACGCCCGCCGATTCGCCGCGGAGGGTCTCGACCTGCTCACCGCCTGGCAGCTGTCGTTCGGCGCTCTCGACCTGCAGGCGTCGCTGGCGATGCACGGCACCGAGCTGATGTTCACCGGGCTCGCCGCCGCAGCACGATCGCGCGACCCCGAGGTGCTGTTCGAGTGGTCGGAGCGCGCCAGGCATCTGAGCCAGCAGGTCGCGCCCGTGCGTCCCCCGCACGACGCAGAGCTGTCGTCCGATCTCGCCGAGCTGCGGATGCTCCGCGCCGACCTCGCAGGGTCAGACTGGACGACCGACGCTCGAGTGCGCGAGCTGCGCGACCGGGTGCGCGACCGGCAGTGGTCCTCGACCGGGGCCGGTGAGAGCCGCGAGCGTCTGAATCTTCTCGAAACACGTGCGCGGCTCGGCGACGACACGGCGATCCTCGCCTACGTGTTCACCCGCGAAGAGCTGCTGTGCGTCGTGGTGACGGCATCCGGTTCGTCGATCGTCGAGCTGTCGCTGCCGCGCATCGAGGCCGCACTCGACGGTCTGCGCGCCGATCTCGATGTCGCAGCCCTCACGCACGCGGGCCCGATGGCTTCGGTCGTACAACGATCGCTCGACGAGAGGCTGCGTCTGCTCGACGACGCGCTCCTCGCGCCGGCACGCGCGGCGACGGGCGGGGCGGTTCGTCTTGCGCTCACCGTGCCCGGCATCCTCGGCGGCATCCCCTGGGCGATGCTCCCCGGAATGGCCGGCACGCCGTTCACCCTCGCGACCTCCGTCTCGCGCTGGCTGGGCGACGACTCCGATCTGCGCCTCACCTCCGTGCCGAGGAGACAGGCGGGCTTCGCGACCGGTCCCCGGGTCGCGCGCGCCGAGGAGGAGGTGCGCCGAGCGGCGGCGGCCTGGAGCGGCGCGACGATCCTGACGGGTGACGATGCCCGCGTCTCGGCGGTCACCGAACTCGCGACGCGTGTCGACGTGCTGCATATCGCCGCGCACGGACGCCATGCGGTCGACAACCCCCTCTTCTCGGGCTTCGAGCTCGTCGACGGCACCCTGTTCGGCTACGACGTCGACCTGATCCCGCGGGCTCCCGACACGGTCGTGCTGTCGGCCTGCGAGCTCGGGCGGTCTTCGGTGCGCTGGGGCGAGGAGGCGCTGGGCATGACCCGGGTCTGGCTGCACGCAGGCACCCGGTGCGTGATCGCGGCCCCGGTGATCGTGCCGGACGACGTCGCCTGCGAGCTTCTCGGAGCCGTGCACACCGAGCTCGCGAACGGTGTCGCGCCCGCCGTCGCGCTGGCCGCGGCATCCGAGTCCACCGGGGTGACGGCCCCGTTCCAGTGCCACGGAAGCGGCTTCTGAAAGTTTTCTCCACTCGATGTATCAGAACCTCGACGCCTCGCTCCTTATCTGCAGAAGGTGCCACGCGAAGGGCTTCGGGAACGAAGCGCGAGGGAGGCGCAGTCGAACTGGGGAAACCCTCGTGCACTGGGGAGTGTGAGGGAACGACAGGACACCATCTGCTCCGGGGATGTCGCGAGAGGGGTCGCGGCATCCCCGCAAGGAGTTCAGCAGGAGAACGAGACGGCGTGATCAGGCCGTCAGCACCTCGTAACCGGCCGCGCGCAGGGCGGCGAGAGATGCGGCGTCCGCACCGTCGTCGGTGAGGAGAACGGGGAACAGCTCCGCACCGCCGACGGCCGCGAACGCCACCGTGCCGAGCTTGCTGCTGTCGGTGACGACCACCGCACGACGCGCACGCTCGGCCATCATCCGGTTCACGGCGGCCTCGCGTTCATCCTGCGTGGTGGCGCCGGCGTCGGCATCCATCCCGTTGACACCGATGAACGCGATGTCGAGGCGCACACCTCGAAGCAACTGCTCGACGAACGGGCCGACGAGTTCATAGCTGCGCGAGTGGATCACTCCGCCCGTCACGACGACCTTGATGTCGGGGCGCGTCGCGAGCTGCGCGGCGATGTTCACCGCGTTGGTGACGACCGTGATGCCGGGGCCGGCCGCCAGGTCGTCCCTCGCGGCGAGCGCCGCCGCGATCGCCGTGGTGGTGGTTCCTCCGGAGAGCCCGACCACCATGCCGGGAGCGACGAGTGCAGCGGCTGCCTGCGCGATGCTCTCCTTCTGCTGCGTGCGCTGGTGGCTCTTGTAGCGGATCGGCAGCTCGTAGGCGACGGAGTGCGCGACCGCACCGCCGTGCGTGCGAGTGAGCAGGCGCTGCTCCGCGAGCGAGTCGAGGTCGCGGCGGGTGGTGGCGGCCGACGCTCCGAAACGCTCGACGAGCTCGTCGACGTTGACCTCGCCGTCGGCGGCCAGGAGGTCGAGGATCGCATTCAGGCGAGCGGCGCGCTTCATGTCACCATCCTGCCCGGTGCGCGCAGTTCACCCCGCCACCTCGGCGGTCTCGAGGGCGAACAGGCGCAGCATCCGTGCGGCCTCTCCGGCGAGCGCGTCACGGGCCGGGCTCAGGTACTTACGCGAATCGACGAGCTTCTGGTCGGCGTCGAGCGTCGAGCGGACAGCCCGTGTGAAGAAACCGTTCAGGTGCGTCGAGACGTTGATCTTGGTCATGCCCGCCCGCACCGCGTCCGCGATCACGGCGTCGGCGACGCCCGATGAGCCGTGCAGCACGAGGGGCACGGGCAGCGCCTCACGCAGGCGGGCGATGAGCTCAAGGTCGAGGGATGCCGTGCGGGCGGTCATCGCGTGCGACGACCCCACTGCCACGGCGAGCGCGTCGACGCCGGTCGCGGCGACGAACGCGCGTGCCTCGTCGGGGTCGGTGCGCACTCCCGGCGCGTGGGCTCCGTCCTTGCCGCCGACCTCTCCGAGCTCGCCCTCGATGTAGACGCCGGCGGCGTGCGCGCGCTCGGCGACGGCCGCGGTGATCGCGACGTTCTCGTCGTAGGGCAGTGCTCCGCCGTCGAACATGACCGAGCCGAAGCCCAGGGCGATGGCCTCGTCGACGAGGTCTGGTCGCTCGGCATGATCGAGGTGCACCGCGACGGGCGTGTCGGCCCGTCGGGCGATCGCGAGAGTCGCCAGTGCGATCGGCTCGAGACCACCGTGATAGTCGGCGCAGTTCTGCGAGATCTGCAGGATCACCGGCAGCCCCGATTCGGCGGATGCACGCACCAGCCCCTCGGCGGTCTCGAGGTGGATCACGTTGAACGCGCCGATGCCGGTGCCGCGTGTCGCGGCATCCGTCACCAGTTCGCGGGCGGAGACCAGGGTCACAGACGTTCCTCTCGAACGGTGGGGGTGAAGGGGGCGACGACGAGACGGCGCTCGAGCGCCTCCCACTCGTCGGAGATCTCGCCGGCGAGCGGCATGAGCACTGCGGCGGCAGACCAGGCGGTCGCGCGGCGAAGGATCTTCTCGGGGTCGCGGATCCCGTCGGCACAGAGCACCGCGCAGGCGGCCACTGCGGCATCCCCCGCCCCGGTCGGATTGCCGGCGAGCGGGGCGTCGAGGCGCGCGTGCAGCACGTCGGATGCCGTGACCGCGAGCATCCCGTCGGCTCCGAGCGACAGCAGCACGAGATCGACGCCGCGCTCGATGAGCGAGCGAGCACCCTCGACGGGGTCGGTGAGACCGGTCGCCTCGACGAGCTCGGCGGCGTTGGGCTTCAGGACGGATGCTCCGGCATCCGCCGCGAGCAGCAGAGCGGGGCCCGAGGTGTCGACGATCACGGGCACGCCCGCATCCCGAGCGGTGCCGATGAGGAGGGGCAGCAGCGTCTCGGGCGCCCCGGGCGGAAGGCTGCCCGAGATCACCAGCACCTGTGCGCCGGGGAGGGCGTCGACGACCTCGCCGAGCAGGGCCGCCCACTCGGGGTCGGACGGGTTCACGCCGCGCTCGTTGACGATCGTGGTGTCGCCGAGCTCCTGGTCGACGATCGCGATGCTCTGCCTCGTGGCGCCGACCACCGGAACGAGCCTGTGCGGCACACCGCTCGATCCGAGTTCGGCGGCGAGTCCGAGACCGCTGCGTCCGCCGGCCGTCGAGACGGCGAGCACCGACGCGCCCTGGGCATGGGCGACCCTCGCGACGTTGAGGCCTTTGCCGCCGGCACGGCTGGCACCGGCATCCGCTCTGTGCGTCTCGCCGAGAGTGAGTCGATCGACGTGCCAGGTGAGGTCGAGCGCTGGGTTGGGGGTGACGGTGAGGATCATGCGAGCTCCCTCGCCCGCAGCGCGGCGCCGAGGATGCCGGCGTTGCCCGAAAGCTCGGCGGGAACGAGTTCGGGGATGCGGTGGAAGCTGAGCCGCTCAGCCAGCCGGGCACGCAGTTCGTCGAAGAGCGCTCCGCCCGCGCGGGAGAGGCCGCCGCCGATCACGATGGCCTCTGGTGCGACGACCGCAGTGAGCTGAGCGAGCGAGAGCGTCAGCGCATCGAGTGCCGAATTCCAGACCTCTGAGGCGATCCGGTCGCCGGCCGCTGCTCGCGCGATCACGTCCTTCGCGCCGTCGGGGGTGATGCCCGTCGCCTCGCGATAACGGCGCGCGATGGCACCGGCCGATGCCACCATCTCGAGGCATCCACGCGCACCGCAGGCGCACACGGGTCCGTCGGCGATCGGCGAGTGGCCGATCTCGCCCGCATAACCGCCCGCCGTGTAGGGCTCTCCGCCCACGAGCAGAGCGCCCGCGATGCCGGTGCCGATGACGAGCACGACCGAGTTCGAGTAGGCACGAGCGCCGCCGAGCCGATGCTCCGCCCAGCTCGCCGCACGCACGTCGTGGTCGAATGCCACGGGGAGCCCGAGCTTCACCGAGGCGAGATCACGCAGCGGGGAGTCGTGCCAGCCGAGGTTGCTGGCGAAGACGCCGAGTCCGGCATCCGCATCGACGATCCCCGGCACCACCAGCCCGACCGCCTGCGGCACGACGCCCGGGTGATCGGCCTGCAGTTCGGCGGCGAGCAGGCCGAGGCGCTCGATGAGCACCCCGGTGCGGTCGCCGTCGGCCACAGGGGTCGGCGTGCGGCGCAGACCGAGGGCAGTGCCGTCAGCGTCGAACAGCGCCGATTTGATATCGGTGCCCCCGACGTCGAACGCGAGCACGGGTACGCCCGCGCCGATCGTCCGCGCTGCGGCGAGCTTCTCGCCCGACGCGTCGCTCACGACATCGGAGACGCGCTCCGCATCCTCAGGCCTGGTCATCGACTGCTCCGCGGGTGGGTCGGGTCATGCATCCAGGATGACGGATCGCGTGAGGTTGCGCGGCTGGTCGGGGTCGAGTCCGCGGGCCACGGCGCGGTCGAGGGCCACGCGGTGCACACGCACGAGGTCGGCCAGGGGGTCGACCGGATGCTGCACGAAACGCGCACCCGTGGCCTCGACCTGCACGGCCAGACCCTCGGGCGCTTCGCCGAACTGCCAGGTCACTCGGCCGGGCGCGGCGATCGCGATCGGGCCGTGGCGGTACTCCATCGACGAGTACGACTCTGTCCACGACTGCGACGATTCGCGCATCTTCAGTGCGGCCTCGTGGGCGAGGCCCACGGTCCAGCCACGGCCGAGGAACGAGTACTGCTCGGCGTCGCGGAGCTCGTCGTCGTAATCCGCTGCGAGCACCGCGGCGGCATCCTCGATCGCGCCGGTGAGGTCTTCTCCGAGCGAGGCGCGGAACAGCGCGAGGGCGGTGGTGGCGAAGCGGGTCTGCACGACCGACTGCTCGTCGGCGAAGGGCAGCAGCACGGCCTCGTCGACGAGAGAGACGAGCGGCGAGGTCTCGTCACCGATCACGCCGATCGTGGGGACGCGACCCTTGATGCGGTCGACCAGCTCGAGCACCTCTGTCGTCGTGCCGGAACGCGTCAGCGCGACGACGGCGTCGTAGCCGCGGTCGACGAAGGCCTCGGATGCCGCGAACGCGTCGGTCTCACCCTGACCCGAGGTCTCACGCAGGAACGCGTACGACTGGGCCATGAACCACGACGTGCCGCAGCCGACGACGGCGATGCGGGCTCCGGATGCGGGCAGCAGTGCCTGTGCATCGCGAAGATCGGCGGCGCGAGCCCAGGTCTCGGGCTGCGAATTCAGTTCTTCGCGCATGTGTGCGCCGGGCAGAAGTTCGGTCATGTCGGCCTCCGGACCAGATGTTGCAAGTTTGTGATTGTTTGGATGCTAATTCGATCATAGTATTTCGACACGAGGAAATCTCGCAAGGTTCCTCTTGATTTGTTTATTCTCCTGACAAATAATCGAACAAGTTCCACCGCCCCTCCGGCGACCCGGTCCATGGAGGGTTACCCGAGCCGACCCGGCTTGACCGATCGCCCAGCCGCCAAGGGAAGGCGATCACACGCACCGTCGCGTGAGTTGTGCTTGCGACTGTGCACCACCCACACAGTGAGGAATGCAATACACATGAAGAAGTCACTGCGATTCGGCGCCGTTGCCCTGGCGGCAACCGCCACTCTCACGCTCGCTTCGTGCGGGTTCGGCGGATCGACCGGAGGTGGCGGAGACGCCGAGGGCGAGACCACACTCAACCTCCTCGTCCCCAGCTACTCCGACGCCACCAAGGGCCTGTGGGAAGACGTGATCGAGGGATTCGAGAAGGAGAACCCCGACATCACGGTCGACCTCGAGGTGCAGTCGTGGGACAACCTCGAGAAGGTCGTCTCCACCAAGATCCAGGCCGGCGAGGCCCCTGACATCTACAACGGCGGCCCGTTCGCCGGATTCGTCGGCGACGAACTGCTCTACCCGGTCGAGGACGTGGTCTCGGAGGAGACCTACTCCGACTTCCAGGACGCGTTCCTCGCGAACGCCGAGGTCGACGGCACCGCCTACGCCCTGCCGCTGATCGCGTCGGCCCGCGCACTGTTCGTCAACAACGCACTCCTCGAGCAGGCCGGCGTCGAGGCGCCGACCACCTGGGACGAGCTGCTGGATGCTGCGACCAAGGTGTCGGCACTCGGTGGCGGCGTAGCCGGCTACGGCATGCCGCTCGGCTCCGAAGAGGCGCAGGCCGAGGCGGCCGTGTGGCTGTGGGGCGGCGGCGGATCGTTCGGCGACGCGTCGGAGATCACGATCGACACTCCCGAGAACCTCGAAGGTGCCGAGCAGATCAAGAAGATGATCGACGCGGGCGCCACGCAGGCCGACCCCGGCTCGACGCAGCGCTCGCCCCTGATGGACATCTTCATCCAGGGCAAGATCGGCATGCAGGTGGGTCTGCCCCCGACAGTGGGCCAGATCGAGGAGGGCAACCCCGAGCTCGACTACTCCATCGTCCCGATCCCGACCAAGGACGGCTCGCCGTTCACCCTCGGCGTCATGGACCAGCTGATGGCGTTCCAGAACGACGGTGACAAGCAGGAGGCGATCACCGCCTTCTTCGACTACTACTACTCGGCAGACGTGTACGTGCCGTGGGTGCAGGCCGAGGGCTTCCTGCCCGTCACCAAGTCGGGTGCCGAGCAGCTCGCCGGCGAGGAGGCCCTCAAGCCGTTCCTCGACGTGCTGCCCGACGCGCAGTTCTACCCGTCGACGAACGAGAAGTGGTCGGCCACCGACGGTGCCTTCAAGGCGCTGTTCGGCCAGCTGCAGACGAAGTCCGCGCAGGATGTCCTGACCGAGATCCAGGCACAGGTCGACGCGGGCTGATCCCCGCCGACCCTGCCCACACCCAGCGACGGAGAGGTTCGGGAATTCCCATGAGCCAGACGAAAGAATCCTCGAACCTCGCGGGGGGGGGGGCCCCCCCCCCCCCCCCCCCCCCCCACCCCGGGCCGCCGATCGGGCGCATCCCGCGGCAAGCCCGGCGGAAAGGACCTGCTCCAGGCATTGCCCTGGATCGCTCCTGCCCTGCTGCTCATCATCGGCGTGGTGCTGTTCCCCGCCGGGGTGATGTTCTTCAACTCCACCCGCGACATCTCGCTGTCGGGCCTCGACAAGGGCTCGGTCGGCTTCGACAACTTCGTGACGGTGTTCACGTTCGCGGAGTTCTGGCCGATCATCTTCCGCACGATCATCTGGGTCGTCGCGGTCGTGACATTCACGGTGCTCATCTCGCTCGGACTCGCGCAGATCCTGAACAAGGCCTTCCCCGGCCGCCAGATCGTCCGCATGGCCGTGATCGTCCCGTGGGCGGCATCCGTCGTGATGACGACGATGGTCTTCTACTACAGCCTCGAGCCGTACTTCGGGGTGTTCAACAAGTTCCTGTACGACATCGGGCTGTCGGATGACGCGGTCGGGTACGGCTGGACGAAGAACCCGGCCACCGCGTTCGCGTGGTCGATCGTGATCGCGATCTTCGTGTCACTGCCGTTCACGACCTACACGATCCTCGCCGGGCTCCAGACGGTTCCGGCCGACACCCTCGAGGCCGCGAAGATGGACGGCGCAGGGCCCACCCGCACCTACTGGACCGTCGTCGTGCCGCAGCTGCGCAGCGCCCTTGCGGTCGCGATCCTCATCAACATCATCAACGTGTTCAACTCGTTGCCGATCCTGAAGGTGATGACCGGGTCGATCCCGGGCTACGGGGCCGACACGATCATGACGATGATCTTCAAGTACATCGAGCTGCAGAAGAAGGTCGACGTCGCGAGTGCGCTGTCGGTCGTGGCCTTCCTCATCGTGATCGTGATCGTCGCGATCTACGTCAAGGCCGTCAAGCCCATGAAGGAGGTCTGATCATGACCCTGACCGAGACCGCCCTCGTCACGACCGCCGGAGACGACGCCGCGCCCCGCATCCCCGGGCGCAAGCGCCGGTACACGGAAGACCAGGTGACGCTGCCCCGCGTCATCCTGCGCATGACCGCCGGCATCCTTGTGCTCGCGATCTTCGTGCTGCCGTATCTGATCATGTTCTTCGGCTCCGTGAAGACGAAGTCGCAGATCCGCTCGGTCGACCCGACGTACCTGCCGATCGAGTGGCACTGGGAGAACTACATCTCGATGTGGTCGACCCCCGAGACACCGCTGCCGTACAACCTGATCTCGACGATCATCATCGCCGTGTTCGCGACGCTGCTCGTGCTGCTCGTCTCGCTGCCCGCGGCGTACTACACCGCCCGGTTCAAGTTCCCCGGGCGCATGGTGTTCCTGTTCCTGGTGATCGTGACGCAGATGCTGCAGCCGGCCGTGCTCACCTCGGGTCTGTTCCGCCAGTTCACGGTGCTCGGGCTCAGCGACACGTGGGCCGCGATGATCTTCATCAACGCCGCGTTCAACCTGTCATTCGCGGTGTGGATCATGCACTCGTTCTTCGCCGGCATCCCCAAGGAGATCGACGAAGCGGCGCAGATCGACGGTGCCGGTCGCTTCACCGTGCTGTTCAAGATCAACCTGCCGCTCGTCTGGCCGGGCATCGTGACGGCGATCGTGTTCACGTTCGTCGCCTGCTGGAACGAGTTCGCCGCATCGCTCGTCATTCTCTCGACCGACAAGAACCAGCCGCTGTCGGTCGCGCTGACCAAGTTCGTGGGTCAGTACGAGACCAGCTGGCAGTACGTGTTCGGCGTCTCGATCGTCGCGATCCTGCCCGTCGTCATCCTGTTCATGCTCATCGAGAAGCGCCTCGTCGGCGGGCTCACCGCCGGCAGCGTCAAGTAGAACCTTCGGACCAGATGCGGAGTGCCACCCCGGGCGGTGCTCCGCATCGTCGTCTCACGAGAAGTCCGGCGGGAGCGGTCGGTACTGACACCCGCTCGAGGCGATGCCCGATCGAACGACAGGACCGACGCCACTGTCCTAGCTCCGTGCTACATTCGTGTTACTACACCTCCCACGCCTCTCCTGGATGCGCACTTGGGAGGTTTTTCTTTCCCGGCCAGAGGAGCATCGATGCCCCGACCACCGCGGCCTCGCGGCTCTTTGATCTACGACAAGCAGGCACTTAGCCTGGACGACCTCGTCCTTCGAATGGCTGAACGCGGGCTCGAGATCCCGGATCGCGAACGAGCCGCGCGGTACCTGCGGCACATCGGCTACTTCCGGCTGTCGCCGTACACGATCCCGTTCCAACAGGGGCAGCCCGACCATGCGTTCCGCATCGGGGCCGCGTTTGATGACGTGCTGGACCTCTATGTCTTTGACCGGGCGCTCAGACTGCTGGTGATGGATGCACTGGAGCGGGTCGAAGTCGCCGTGCGCGCGGCGCTGACGGATCATATGTCGACCGCATACGAGGAGCCTCACTGGTACGTCGAAGCAGCCCACTTTCAGAACCACGGGAAGCACACGGGCCTCCTCAGGATCGTGCGCGACACCTCAGCTACCCGCCTCACCGGCGCCCCGGAGCCAGTGAGCCACCCCTCCAGCGTTGTCTACCGCTCAGCGCTCGAGCACTATCTGCTCACCTACGGTGAGCCCGAGCTGCCACCTTCCTGGCTGATGGTGGAGACCCTCACTCTTGGCCAGTTGAACAACGTAATCGACAACCTGCGCCTGCGCGCCGACCGGACTGCCATAGCGAGGCGTCTCGGCCTGACCGATCCGGTGCTGACGTCGTGGCTTCGCACCTTCGTGCGCATTCGGAACATCTGCGCCCACCACGGTCGCCTCTGGAACGTCGGTATCGGTGTCTACCCTGCGATTCCAGCCTCACCTGCGATCTCCTGGTTGAAGGGCGACGCTGCACTACCGGCACGCTCAGAGAAACGCCTCTACCCGGTGCTGGTGTCGCTCCAGTCCGTGCTCGACGTGGTGTCGCCCCGGAGCACCTGGGCGCGACGACTGCATCGGCTGCTCAGCACGCGGCCGCCGATGAACCTTGCCGGCATGGGCGTTCCTGCGGGCTGGGCAGAGGACGAGTTCTGGGCGAGACACCTGGACTAGTCGGTGGATTTGTGTGCAGGAGGCGCCACGGTCAGTCCTTCGCCAGCGCCGGTGCCGACGGCATCCGCCTCCGCAGCACGCAGCGCGGTCAGTCGCGAAGAGCGGATGCTGCGCGCAGCTGCGCCGGGCTCCAGCGCACGCCCAGCGCGCTCGACAGTGCGACCTGTGCGACGCCGGTGGAGATCGATGCGTCCGCGTCGGCGAAACGCACGGGCACGTTCGCGGTGCCCGTGGCCGTGTAGTCGATCTCCGCCTGCACGAGCCGGAGGAACGAGTCGCCGAGCGCGCGAGCAGGGCCGCCGATCACGACCTCAGCGGCGTCGAGCACCGCCGCGATGAGCTTGATCGTGCGGGCGAGAGCCCGCGCCCCTTCGGCCAGCCGCTCCGCATCGGCCGCAACCGCGAGACCTTCGATCGCCTGGTCGTCGAGCGCATCGTCGAAGTCGTCGCCGATCATGGCGGTCATCGATGCCACGGATTCCAGGCACCCGCGTCGTCCGCACCGGCACGCCCGTGCATCGCCCCCGAACTGCACCTGCACGTGACCGATCTCCCCCGCACGGTCACGAGGGCCCGGGGCGAGTTCGCCATCGAGGGTCACCGCCGCCCCGATTCCGGTGCCGATGTGGATGAACAGCCGATATCCCGCCGACTCATCCTCGATGGCGGACTCGGCGATCGCCTCGGCATCCACGTCGTTCACGAGCAGCACCGGAACGCCGAGCAGCGCCTCGAAGCGATCCGCGAGAGCGACGTCGGTCCAGTCGAGCTGCACGCTCTCGAAGACGCGGCGCCCGTCGGTCGTGCCGGGCAACTGCACCCCCGCGACGAGCAGACGGCCGCGGTGCGCGTTCGCGATCTCGGCGAGTGCGTCATCGAGGACCCGATCCCGCGACTCCGATGAGTACCCGACCCTACGCGTCTCGACCTCTGCGCCGTCGAGACCGACCAGCGCGATGCGGGCGTCTGTCGGTCGGACGACGAGCACGAGGATGAGGTGATGAGCGGCGTCGATGCTGAGGGTCGTGGCCCGCTTTCCGCCCGTGCTGGCAGCCTGGGCCCCCTCCGCGATGAGTCGGAGATCGATGAGCTCGGCCACCAGCGACGAGGCCGTGGCAGCCGTCAGGCCGGTGGCCCGAGCGATGCCTGCCCTCGTCTGAGCGCCCGGGCTGCTGAACACCAGCTGCAGCGCCCGACGCAGGTTGGCGCGGCGGACCGACGCCTGCGTGTCGAGTGCGTCGTCGCCGTTCAGCATGGAGCCGGTCCTGTTGTCGGAATCGATTGACAGACCAGGGGTTTCTGCGTACCCTCGGTCATAGTTTATTCAATAAACTTAGTTCGGTCCCCGGGCGGGTGAGTGCTGCACACACCGTCGCTCGCCCGGAAGGCCGGATCATCGCCCTTCGGCGGCTTCCGTGTGATGGCGGATCACCTCGGCCACCACGAAGTTGAACCACTTCTCGGCGAACTCTGGGTCGAGGTGCGCATCCTCGGCGAGTGCCTTGAGGCGCGCGACCTGCTGCTCTTCACGACCCGGATCGGATGCCGGCATCTCGTGCTCGGCTTTGAGCTGCCCGACCTGCTGAGTGGCGCGGAAGCGCTCCGCGAGCATGAAGATGAGTGCAGCGTCGATGTTGTCGATGCTCGAGCGCAGTCGCAGGAGTTCAGCCCGGGGGTCTTCAGCGGCGGTCATGCCCCCTACTCTACGGAAACACGCGGCAGAACGACCCCACCCGGCACGGGGGATGACTCCTGGGTCGCACCTCGGTCGAACGCTATCGTGAGCACATGAGCCGAGAAGAGCAGGAACCGTCGTCGAGCGCATCCGCTGCCGCATCCGACCCGTCCCCGCAGCCCGAGCATCCCGCCTCGACTCCCGATGCATCCGCCGGAACCGAGGGATCTTCCGGCTCCGTCGTGTCGACCGGAATCCCCGCATCCGAGTCGCCCGCCGCCGTGACGCCGGCTCGCCTCGATCACAGCCCATCGCATGGCGTGCGCACCGGCGTCGTCGAGCCGATGACGCCGAGCCGATCATTCTGGACGCGCATCGACCGCCCGTTCGTGTTCGGCTTCCTGGTGACGCTCGGCGGCCTCGCGGCCATCGTGCTCGGCCTCGCCATGGCCAACCTGTCGACCGTGCTCATCTACATCGCCCTCGCCCTGTTCGCCGCTCTCGGGCTCGACCCCACGGTGCGTTTCCTCGAGCGGCGCGGGCTGTCCCGAGCCATCTCGGTGGTCGTCGCGATCCTCGGGCTCATCGTCGTCGCGGGCCTCGTGATCTGGATGGTCGTGCCGGTCGTGATCGAGCAGATCGCAAGCTTCATCCGCTCGGTGCCCGGCATGATCCAGGAGTTCATGCGGAGCGACATCTACGCGACCCTCGAGGATCAGTTCGGCGATCAGTTCGAGTCCCTCGTCGTCGACGTGCAGAAGTTTCTCACCGACCCCGGCAACATCGCGGCGATCGGCGGCGGCGCGCTGCAGGTCGGCGCCTCGATCGCCAACGCCATCTCGGGCATCATCGTGGTGCTCGTGCTCACGCTCTACTTCGTCGCGACTCTGCCCTCGATCAAGTCGGGGATGCTCCGCCTCGCTCCTGCCCGTGACCGCGCTCGGGCAAGCGACATCACCGACCAGATCACCGACTCGGTCGGGGCCTACGTCATGGGAATGGTGGTGCTCGCGTTCTGCAACGCCGTACTCACATTCGTGTTGTACCTCCTCCTCGGTCTGCCGTTCCCTCCGCTCATGGCGACCGTCGCGTTCTGCATCACCCTGATCCCACTCGTCGGATCGGTGATCTTCTGGATCATCGGCAGCGGACTCGCACTCTTCAGCGACCCCGTCGCGGCTCTCGTGTTCGCCCTCATCTATGTCGTCTACATGCAGATCGAGGCGTACGTCATCACTCCGCGCGTCATGAACAAGGCTGTGGCCGTTCCGGGTGCCCTCGTCGTGATCGGCGCCCTCGCCGGTGGCACGCTGCTCGGCCTGCTCGGTGCGCTCGTCGCGGTGCCGGTCGCGGCATCCATCCTCATCATCATCAAACAGGTGCTGATACCCCGGCAGGATGCCCGGGTCTAGCCGACACTCGACGAGGCGAACGACCGCGCATCACACGCAGAAGTGCCCGGCCCCCTGAGGGACCGGGCACTTCTGGTAGAACGACTCGCGATCAGACGAGGTCGTTGTCCTCGAGCCACTTCTTGGCGATGTCTTCCGACGACTGCTGGTCGACCGTGCTCAGCACGTTCAGCGAGACGAGCTCCTCTGCGGTCAGCTTGGCGCTGATGGCGTTGAGCACGTCCGCCACGTCGTCAGCGATGTCGCTCGAGACGATCGGCACGACGTTCGACGAGATGATCAGGTTCTCGGGGTCTTCGAGAGCGACGATCTCCTCGGTCTCGAAAGCGGGGTCCGCGGTGTAGATGTCCGCGACCTGGATCTCGCCGGCGAGCAGCGACTCGAGGGTCGTGGGGCCGGTGGCCGAGAACGCCAGGTCGACGCCGTAGACCTCCTTGGCCGCGGCCGGGCTGTAGGGGCGCTGCTCGAACTCGGGAGCCGCACCGATCGTGACCTGCGAGGTGACCTTCGAGAGGTCTCCGATCGTGGTCAGGCCGTTCTCCTCGGCGAAGCTCTTGAGCACCGTGTAGGAGTCCTGGTCGGATGCCTCCGCGAAGTCGAGCGCCGTGAGACTCTCGGGCAGTGCATCCTGCAGGGCCGCGTAGACGTCGTCGGGGCTCGTCACCTCGATCTCGTCGTCCGAGACGTACTCGAGCAGGCTGCCCGTGTACTCGGGGAAGACATCGATGTCGCCGGACTCGACGTCGGGCATGTACGCGTCGCGCTGGCCGATGCTGAACTGGCGATCGACCGTGAAGTCGGCCGCTTCGAGCGCCTGAGCGTAGATCTCGGCGATGATCTCGTTGGAGTAGTACGCCTGCGAGCCGACGACGATCGCGTCGCCGCCCGAGCTCTCGCCGGAGTCGGCCGGCTCGCCGAGCGATTCGCTCGAACCGCAGGCGGTGAGGGCGAGTGCCGCTGCGGCGACAAGGCCGACGGCGAAGACAGAGCGCTTGCCTCGTGCTGTGAACATGGACTTCCTCTTCTCTGGGGGACTGCTGGGGACTGCTGTGCTGTGGATTCAGGCTGTGGCGGGCTCGGCCGCGACCGATGTCGGCCCGTCGCCGGCGGTGGACGATCCGGAGGTCGAGGGCTCGGCCGCGGGAGCCAGCGCGCGCGAGCGTCGACGCGAGGGGCGTCCGCCGGTGCGGAGGCCTCTCGGCACCGCGAGATGCTGGGCGCCGGCGAGCAGGAGGTCGACCAGCAACGCGAGCGCGGCGACGAGGATCGCGCCCGCGACCACCTGATCGAAGCGCTGCAGCGGGATGCCCTGGATGATCGGGTAGCCGAGGCCACCCAGCCCCACGTACGCGGCGATCGTCACGGTCGCGATGACCTGCAGGAGGGCCGAGCGGATGCCGCCGACCAGGAGCGGAAGACCGAGCGGCACCTCGACCTTCCAGAAGATCTGCCATCCCGTCATGCCCATCGCCTTCGCCGCGTCGATGACGCGCCGGTCGATGGCTTCGAGGCCGGTGTAGGCGCCTGCGAGCAGAGACGGGATCGCGAGCAGCACGAAGGTCGTGATCGCGGCCTCGGGGATGCGGAGCACGCCCAAGAGGAGCACCAGCAGGATCATGAGGCCGAAGGCCGGGATCGCACGCGCCGCTCCCGACACTGCCACGGCGATCTCGCGCCCCTTGCCCGTGTGCCCGATGAGCCATCCGAGCGGAACCGCGATGGCGGCCGCGATGACCACGGAGATCGCGGTCAGAGTCAAATGCTCGCCGAGCAGCTTCGGCAGGGCGTAGTTGCCGGTCCACTGGGCCGGAGCGAGCATCCAGGCGAAGGCTTCGAGAAAGAGGTTCATGCGGGAGCCCCCACGGCCACAGGGCGCGCAGCGCTGGTCTTCGTCGCGGCGCGCGTCCACGGCATGAGTGCCCGACCGGCGAGCAGGAGGAGCAGATCGATCACGAGGGCGATGACGACGACAGCGATGATGCCGGCGAACACCTCTGCGATGATCCGCCGGTCGAGCCCGTTCGTGAAGAGGTATCCGAGGTTCCGGATGCCGATCAGGATGCCGACGGTCGCCAACGAGATGGTGCTCACCGCTGTGACACGCAGACTCGCCAGGATGACCGGGCCGGCGAGCGGGAATTCGACCGCCCAGAAGCGCCGCAGCGGACCGAACCCTGTGGCCGTGGCGGACTGACGGATGTCATCGTCGACAGAATCGAGACCGTCGGACACTCCGCGCACGAGGATCGCGATCGCGTAGATGGTGAGCGCGATGACCAGGTTGGCCTCGCTGCGCGGTGAGTATCCGACGACGGACGGCAGCAGGATCAGCAGGGCGAGCGAGGGGATCGTGTAGAGCAGACCGGTGAGCAGGATGATCGGTCCGCGCACGAGCTTGAACCTCCATGCGACCCAGCCGAGGGGCAACGACAGCACGAAGCCGAGCACGATCGGGATGATGCTCTGACGCAGATGCACCAGAGTCAGGTCGACGATCAGGTCGAGGTTGTCGACGACCCAGTTCATGTGAGCCCGCTCTGCACCGCTCCGAGAGCGGCGGCATCCGGTCCTGCCAGCGGCCCGTCGGTCTTCTCGACGTCGGCCACGATCGCGCCCTGTGTGCGGCCCTCCGAGTCGACCACGACGGTGCCGTGCGGTGTCTCTTTGAGGTGCAGAGCGCGGCGACCGCGGTCGGCGCCGATGAAGGACGCGACGAAGTCGTCTGCCGGGTTCTCGATGATCTCGCTCGGGCTGCCCACCTGCACGATGCGTGCGCCCTTGTCGAGGATCACGACCTGGTCTCCGAGCAGGAAGGCCTCGTCGATGTCGTGCGTGACGAAGACGACCGTCTTGTCGAGCTCGTGCTGCAGCCGCAGGGTCTCCTGCTGCAGGTCGGCACGGACGATCGGGTCGACCGCGCCGAAGGGCTCGTCCATCAAAAGGATGTTCGGGTCGGCTGCGAGTCCGCGGGCCACACCCACGCGCTGCTGCTGACCGCCCGAGAGCTGACTCGGATACCGCTCGGCCAGCGACTGGTCGAGGCCGACGGTCTTCAGAAGCTCGCGCGCGCGCTCGTGCGCCGGACCCTTCTTCACGCCCGTCAGCCGTAGGACGGTGGCGACGTTGTCGATCACCGTGAAGTGCGGCATGAGTCCCGAGTTCTGCATGACGTAGCCGATGCTCCGGCGCAACGCGACGGGGTCACCCCCGAGCACGCTCTCTCCGTCGATCTCGACCTCGCCGGAGGTCGGCTCGACCATGCGATTGATCATGCGCAGCAGAGTGGTCTTGCCGCATCCCGAGGATCCGACGAACACCGTCGTCTTTCGCGACGGCAGCACCAGGCTGAAGTCCTTGACGGCGGTCGTGCCGTCGGGGAACTGCTTGGTGACGTTGCGGAACTCGATCATGATTACTCTCCGGTCGATCGATCGACGAGACGAGCATCAGCGCCCCGACTGCGGCATACAGAGGTCATGCGGAGACGTCGACCCGCGGGTCGAACGCGACGAACCCCGAGAAGTCCTTGCCGACGCGGTCGAACGCGCTCGGGAACGGGGTCGGATACGACCAGGCGTAGTCGGCGTGCAGCTCGCCGCCGGCCTGGACGGAGAAGTACTGGGCCGCGCCCTTCCAGGGGCACGTGTACTGGGTCGGGCTCTCGACGAGCGCGCCCTCGGTGATCGATGCGGGCGGGAAGTACCAGTTGCCCTCGATGCGGGCGAGATCGCTCTCGTCGGCTTCGGCGATGACGGTTCCTGCGAGTACAGCCTTCATGGTCCTGCCTCCTCGGATGTGGTTTCGAGCGTATAAGAGGTGTGCGACATTCGCCCGAGGCTTGCGCTCCGGGGCGTCAATATGAGAAACAATCCTGCGCCGGGCACGCCGAACGCGCCAGGTCCTTCCCCTGATGTTCGGAGCGGATGCCGCAACGGATGGTTCGGAGAATCACGCCGATTCCCGCCCGTAGCCCTCCAGCAGCCGTAGCCACACCTCGCTGATCGTCGGGTAGGCCGGAACCGCGTGCCAGAGCCGGGCGATCGGCACCTCGCCGACGATCGCGACGGTCGCCGTCTGCACCAACTCCGCGACCTCGGGGCCGACGAACGTCGCGCCGATGATGACGTCGCGCTCCTTGTCGATCACGATGCGCGCCTGGCCGTCGAAGCCGTCCTCGTAGAGGCTCGCTCCGGCGACCCATCCCAGGTCGTAGTCGACCACGGCGACGTCATGCCCGGCCTCGCGGGCCTCGGCCTCGGTCTGCCCGACCGAGGCGACCTCGGGGAACGAGAAGGTGACCTGGGGGGCTGCGGTCTTGTCGGCGGTCGCCACGTGCTTGCCCCAAGGAGCATCATCGACGTCTCCGCCCTGCGCACGCGCTGCGATCACATCGCCGGCCGCACGCGCCTGGTACTTGCCCTGGTGCGTCAACAGCACGCGTCCGTTGACGTCGCCGACGGCGTAGAGCCAGTCGGAGCCCGGCACGCGCAGCGTGTCGTCGACCGTGATCCAGCGCCCGGGCTCGAGGCCCACGACGTCGAGGCCGATGTCGCCGCTTCGGGGAGAACGCCCGGTGGCGACGAGGACCTCTGCGGCCGTGATCGTCGAGTCGTCGTCGAGCACGATCTCGACTCCGTCGTGGCCGCGCGTGACGCGCGTGGTGCCTGTGTCGGTGCGCACATCCACTCCGAGCTCCTTCAGGCCGGCGGCGACGCGCTCGCCCGCGAAGGGCTCCATCGCGCCGAGCAGACCGCTGCGGGCGATGATCGTCACCGTCGAGCCGAGAGCCGCGTACGCCGTCGCCATCTCGACCGCGACGACGCCGCCGCCGATCACGGCGAGGGACTCGGGCAGCTCCTCGGCGCTGGTCGCCTCGCGGCTGGTCCAGGGAGACGACTCGCGAAGGCCTTCGATCGGCGGGATCACTGCATCCGACCCCGTGCTGATCGCGACCGCATGGCGAGCGCGCAGCACGCGGGTGCCGCCGTCGGCATCCGTCACCGTCACTTCGCGCTCGCCCGTCAGGCGCCCGTGGCCGCGCGCCAGGTCGATGCCGGCCGAGTCGAGCCACTTCACCTGTCCGTCATCCGACCAATTGCTCGTGAACGAGTCGCGGCGGTCGAACACCGCTCGCACGTCGAGCTTTCCGGTGACCGCCTCGGCCGCGCCCTTGACCTTCTGCGCCGCGCGCAGTGCCTGGGCTGAACGCAGCAGCGCCTTCGACGGCATGCAGGCCCAGTACGAGCACTCGCCGCCCACCAGCTCGCTCTCCACGATGATCGCGGTCAGTCCGTCCTGCACGGCGCGGTCGGCGACGTTCTCTCCCACCGGCCCACCGCCCAGCACGATCAGGTCGTATTCGTCGGTCTTCTCAGCAGTCATGAGGTCACCTCTCCGTCGCCCAGTCTTCCTCAAGACCAACGTCGAGTCACGGGGTGGTGTTCCGCCAGGGGCTGTGCACGAGCCTTCCGGGCGCGTCGCCGGGCCGCGCCCCTTCCCGCATCGGTTCACAACTCAGCACGAGAATGCCATCCCCGCCCGGAGCGGCCCGGTCTCGGCGCAAACGCCCTGATCCATGCTGAGTCGTGAACGACGGCGGTCACGCACCACGCGGCGCGACCCGAGAAGCGAGCACCGCCGCCGCCAGCGCGATGACGCCCGCCAGCGCGAACACCGCGACGAACGGGTCGGTGATCGCGGCGAGACCGGTGAACAGCACTCCGGTGATCGCCAGCGCGAGTGCGCTTCCGAAGGAGTCGGCGACCGTCATGGCCGCACTGTTGAACCCCTGATTCTCGGGCTCCGACATCTCGAGGGTCAGGGCACTGGTCCGCGGGCTCATCAGTCCCATTCCCACCCCGGCGACGACCCACGCGACGATGATGACGACGACCGGCGCCGTGAGCACCGCTGCGGCGAGCGCGAGCAGGACCCCCGCGACGACGAGGATCGTGCCGATGCGCACGGCAGTGACGCTCGAGAGCCGCACGCCCATTCGCCCCTGCACGGTCGCGGCGGCCGACCACGCGAGGGCCCCACCGGTGAGAGTGAGCCCCGCGATGGTCGGCGACACCTCGTAGCGCTCGGTCAGCAGATAGGGGATGTACACCTGGGCACCGAAGAACCCCGCGGCGGCGAGTCCGCGCACGAGCAGCACCGAGGGCAGCCCTCGTCGCGCGCGCAGGGTTCCGGCGGGCAGCAGCGCCCTCACCGCGACGAGCGCCACGACGACGGCTGCAGCGGCGAGCACGGGGCCGGCACCGGGGATGTCACCGACGAGGTTGAGGCCGAGCACGGCGACCGCAGCGAGCACCGACCATCCGAGCCTGCCGAACGCCCACGGGATCGTGACGTCGCCGTCGCCTGACAGCCCGCGGAGAGCGGGAACGACCATCAGCAGGGCGGGGACCACCAGGAAGACGACGCCGAGGAACACCCAGTGCCAGCTCCACAGTTCGGTGACGGCCCCGGCGACGGTCGGCCCGACGAGCGAGGGCACGACCCAGGCGGCGGCGAATCCGGCGAAGATCGCGGGGTGGAGGGCACGCGGGTAGACGCGCGCGACGACCACGTACAGCGCGACCATGAGCCCGCCGTTGCCGAGGCCCTGAGCGAAGCGCCCGGCGACGAGCACCTCCATGGTCGGCGCGAATCCGGCCACGAGAAGCCCGACGACGAACAGTGCGACCGAGGCGTACAGCGGCGCGACCGGTCCGCGGCGATCCGCCCAGTTGCCCGCGACGACCATGCCGATGACTCCCGTGGCCAGCGGGCCTGCGAACGCCAGCGCATACAGACGCTCCCCGTCGAGGTCAGTGCTCACCGCCGGCATCACCGTCGTGACCGCGAGGGATTCGAACGCCCCGAGGAACACGAGCGCGCAGGCGCCGATCGTGATCCAGAGGTACGCGCCGCTCATGATGCCGGCGCTCTTCGCGGTCTGCGTGGCGCCCGTGTCGATGGTCATAGGCACGACCGTAGAACCTCAATAAAGGTTGAGGTCAAGCGGAGTTCAGCGAGTGAGCGTCAGCGGACCGGCAGGAAGAGCGTCAGCGGACCGGCAGGAAGTGCGTCGGCGTCGGCGCCTGGGCGGTGTGACGGATGCCGAGCGGCGCCCCTGTGCGCTCATCGAGGTCGAGCAGCGCGACGGTGTCGGAGCGCTGCCCGGCGACGAGCAGCTTGCCCTGGTGCACGAGGTGATGCCGCGGCCAGTCGACGCCCGAGTCGGCGAGCGCGATCGGCTCGAGACTCTCGCCTCCGCCGCGCACGCGCAGGGCCGCGATCGTGTTGCTGCCGCGGAGCGCCGTGTAGAGGAACTGCGCATCGCGTGTGCGGGCGAGCTCGGCGGGGAAGTCCACGCCGATCTCGGCGATCGGGCTCGCCAGCACCGACGACGCCACCCCCCACGTTCCGTCTCGGCTCGCGGCGAGCGTGAACACCTCGCACGAGTACTCGGTGACGACGTGCAGATGACCGCTGGGGTGCACGACCATGTGCCGAGGGCCGGTGCCGAGCGGCAGCACTACCTCGTGATCGAGCGCGAGCCCGCCGGCGGTCTGGCGCCAGATCCGCACGAGGTCGAAGCCCAGGTCGGTCGTGGCGATGCGGCCGTCGGGCAGGAACGCCGAGGCGTGCGCGTGCGAGACGCGCGCCTCACCGCTTGCCGTGAGCTCGCCGGAGTACGGGTCGGATGCCGCGGCGGCGACCCCCGCGGGCGCCGCCGTCTCGATCGGCTCGCCGAGGAGCGCCGCACGCAGCTCGGCGGCCTTGTTCACGGCATCCGGCACCAGGCGTCCGTGTGAATCGATGCCGATGCGCACGACCCGCCCGTCGCCGTAGCAGCTCGCGATCAGTGACGATCCGTCCGGCGCGACCGCGACGTGGCAGACCGAGTCGCCCGCTTCGACGGGTTCCCCGAGCGGCCGCAGCGTCGATTCGCCGCTCCGCGAGAACGCCTGCACCGCGGCATCCCCCTCGAGCGCCGCATAGACGACATCGAGGGTCGGATGCTGCGCCAGCCATGACGGCGACGGGGTCTGGGTGACCGCGCCGCGGTACTCGAGGGCGGTCTGCCTGTCGGCGTCGCCCGCCAGCAGGCCGATGCCGTCGGCGGAGCCCTCCATCGCGGAGCCGTATCCGCCGAGCCAGAACCGGGTCACGTCGCGCTCAGTCGAGCAGGTCGTGACGCACGATGACCTGATCGCGCTCGGGACCGACACCGATGACCGAGATGCGGGTGTTGCTCATGCTCTCGAGCGCCAGCACGTAGTCCTGAGCGTTCTTCGGCAGGTCGTCGAACGTGCGCGAGGTCGAGATGTCCTCGCTCCAGCCGGGGAAGTACTCGAGGAGCGGCGTCGCGTGGTGGAAGTCGGTCTGGTTGACCGGCACCTCGTCGAAGCGCGTGCCGTCGACGTCGTAGGCCACGCACACCGGGATCTGCTCGAGGCCCGTCAGGATGTCGAGCTTGGTGAGCACCAGGTCGGTGATGCCGTTGACCCGGGTCGCGTAGCGGGTGATCGGCGCGTCGTACCAGCCCACGCGGCGCGGACGGCCGGTGGTCGTGCCGAACTCGAAGCCGCGCGAGCGCAGCCAATCGCCCTGCTCGTCGAACAGCTCGGTCGGGAACGGGCCCGAGCCGACACGCGTCGTGTACGCCTTGACGATGCCGACGATGCGGTCGAGCGCACCGGGTCCGACTCCCGAACCGGTCGACGCGCCACCGGCGGTCGCCGACGACGACGTGACGAACGGGTAGGTGCCGTGGTCCACGTCGAGCATGGTGGCCTGGCCACCCTCGAACACCACGACCTCGCCGCGGTGCAGCGCTTCATCAAGCAGATAGCCGGTGTCGGCGACCATGGGCCGCAGGCGCTCGGCGTAGGAGAGCAGGTCTTCGACGATCTCGTCGGCCGTGATCGCGCGACGGTTGAAGATCTTCACCAGCAGGTGGTTCTTCTGATCGAGCGCGCCCTCGACCTTCTGGCGCAGGATGTTCTCGTCGAAGAGGTCCTGCACGCGGATGCCGACGCGGTTGATCTTGTCGGCGTAGGCCGGACCGATGCCGCGGCCGGTCGTGCCGATCATGCGCTTGCCGAGGAAGCGCTCGGTGACCTTGTCGAGCGTGCGGTGGTACTGGGTGATGAGGTGCGCGTTGGCGCTCACCTTGAGGCGGGAGACGTCGATGCCGCGGCCGCCGAGGGCCTCGAGCTCGCTGAAGAGCACCTCGAGGTCGATCACGACGCCGTTGCCGATCACGGGGGTGACCCCGGGCGACAGGATGCCCGAGGGCAGCAGGTGCAGCGCGTACTTCTCGTTGCCGACCACGACCGTGTGGCCCGCGTTGTTGCCGCCGTTGAACTTGACGACCCAGTCGGTGCGCTCGCCGAGCAGGTCGGTGGCCTTGCCCTTGCCCTCATCGCCCCACTGGACGCCGACGATAACGATTCCTGGCATGGGTATCCCCCTTGCTTTCGCCGGGTTTGCACCGGCTGATGAGCTGGCCCTTGTCGGGCGACTCCATCCTACCGAAGGGCTGTTTCGCGGCCGTTTCGGGTGTGGATGGGTGAACTCCCGTCGCAGTTCGTGCCGCCACGCCTGCGCATCCGGAGTTCCGGTCGCACTTCGTGCCGTCGCGGCGTCGCATCCGGGGTTCCGGTCGCACTTCGTGCCGTCGCGGCGTCGCATCCGGGGTTCCGGTCGCACT